>JBEHYH010000001.1:0-91172 GCA_048498275.1 Myxococcota bacterium
CGACGGCGGCGGTGCTCTTCTACGACCTCGTCGCCGACAAATCGTTCGCGAAGAACCCGCGCTTCCCCGACGCGCTCTTCTATCTGTCTGACGCGCTCTACCAGCAGAAGAACTGGCTCGGCGCGCGGCTCTATCTGAAGCAACTGCTGGCGCTGCGGGGCGCGCACTACAAAGAGGCCCTCGCGCGGTATCTGGAGATCGCCGGGCGCCTCAACGAGTTCGCCGGCATCGACGACTACATCAATCAGGCGCGCGGGTTGTCGGGCGGCACGCTGCCTCCGGAGCTCGCGTACGTGTACGGCAAGTGGCTCTTCCGCCGCACCGACATCACGCCGCAGGAAAGCGTGAACCTCGCGGGGCCGGTGTTCGCGAGCCTCGCGGAGAGCCCCGAGGGTCCGTTCTCGTTGCAGGCCCGCTACTTCCTCGGCGTCGGCGCGGTGCGCTTGAAGCAGTGGGACATCGCGCTGCAGCAGTTCGACGCGGTGACGAAGGCGAACCCACGCGGAGACAAGGACCGCGCCGTCATCGAGCTCGCGCAGCTCTCGATGGGCCGCGTGTACTTCGAGACGCAGAAGTACGACGACGCGATCGATCGCTACGCGCGCATCGGTCAAGACTCCGAGAGCTTCCCCGACGCGCTGTACGAGCAGGCGTGGACCTTCGTTCGCAAAGGCGAATTCCAGAAGGCGAAGGACGCGACCGAGGTGCTGCTGCTCGTCGCGGAAGATTCGGTGCTCGCGCCCGAGGCGCGCATTCTCCAGGGCACGCTGCAGCAGAAGCTCGGCAAGTACGACGAAGCCATCGAGACCTACAACTCGGGAATCAATCGGTACGCGCCGGTGCGCGACGAAATCGACGCGCTGCTGACGGTGAACGCCGACCCGGTGCAGTACTTCGACGAGCTGCTCGCGCGCAGTGAGAAGTCGCTCGACGTGACCAAGCTGCTGCCTCCGGTGGCGCTCAAGTGGGCGACCACGCGGCAAGAAGTGTCTGACGCCGTGGAGATCACCTCCGCGCTCGACCTGAGCCGCAAGGGCATCGAAGAATCGCGGGCGATCGCCGACAGAATCCTCAAGTCGCTCGATGAGCGCGGGGTCGAGAGCTTCCCCGTGTTGCAGGAAGGCTTCACGCGCGCCGACGCGGTCGACACGCAGCTCACGCGCTCAGAAGGCAACCTCACGCGCCTCGAAGAGCTGCTCGTCGACGAGTACCTCGACGACGCGCAGAAGCAGCAACTGCAGCAGCTCAAGCAACGCCAGGCTGAACTGCGCACGCGCATCGACACCTTGCCGACGACCGACGCGCAGGTGCGCGCGCGCAAGGAACGCATGCAGGGCGCCATCGACGCGCTCGACCGCCAGGCCTTCCAGCTCGGCATCGAAGCGCAGTCGCAGTCGGCGCAGCTCACCGCGGTGAAGAAGTACGTCGAAGACACCAAGCGTGAACGCAAGGACACCGCCGAAGACGAGCGCGCGTTCTTCGAGAAGGTCTCGCACGAACAAGCCGCCATCGAAGCGCTGCAGGCCGAAATCGAAGAGATGCGCGTGCAATTGGTCGCGGAGAAGAACAACTCCGACAAGGCCATCGGCGGCGAGTCGCAGCTCAAGACCGAATACGCGCAGGTGTTGGAACAGCAGGAGCAGTTGCTGCGCACCGCGCGCAACGTGCCGGCCGATGTGCAGAAGGCGATTCTGCGCGCCGACGTGGTGCGCGCCGACGCGACAGCGCTGAGGGAGCGCGTGAATCGCAGCAAGAGCATCGTGCGTGAACGCGTGGCGCAGAAGGCGGCGCGGCTGCGGGAACAGGTGCTCGCTGAGCAGCGCCTGCTCGAGTCGTACCGTGGAGAGACGGGAGACGTGACGGGCCGCACACGCAACCTCGTCGGCCGCATCGCGTTCGACAGCTTCAAGCGCGTCTACAAGAACTTCTACGACCTGGTGCTCAAGGCCGACGTCGGCGTGGTCGACGTCTCGTTCCAGCGCAAGCAGGACCACACCACCGCGATTCAAACCATGAGCGCGAAGAAGGACCGCGAACTCAAGCAACTCGACGACGAGTTCCGCGAAGTCTTGAAGGACGAAGACTGATGCGCGCGCTTCTCGTCATCGCGCTCTGCGCCCTGCCCGTGCTCGCCGCGCCGAAGAAAGGCGCGAAGAAGGCGCCGGCGCCGGTCGTCGACGCCGGAGTACCCGACGCGGGCGTGTTCGTCCCGCCTCCTGAAGGAAAGACCGACGCCGCGCCGGTGGAGAAGCCGAAGACGCGCTTCTTCGAGGGCATGGGCACGCCCGAGCAAACCGAAGTGCTCGAAGAGCTCTCGCGCGCCATCGAGGAATACGAGCAGGAATCGAGGGACTTCAAGCGGGAGGTGCAGCTCCTCGTCGAGAAGAAATACGAGGAGAAGCGCAACACGCTCGCCAACAGCTACGAGAAGGCGATTCGCGATCTCGAAGTGCTGGAGCGCCGCGAGCGCCTCGACGCGATCGCCGCGTTCGAAGAGTTCCTCCAGCGCTACCCGAACGACCCCGCTACACGCCCGACGTGATGTTCCGCCTGGCGGAGCTCTATTACGAGAAGTCGGCCGACGATCAGGCCGTGGCGATGCGCGAGTACGAAGAGGTGCTCAAGAAGATCGACCCGGCTTCCGACACGGTGCCGCCACCCGAACCGAAGGTCGATTTCAGCAAGTCGATCGTGCTGTACCGCCGGCTCATCGATCAGTTCCCCGACTACAAGCTGAACGACGCGAGCTGGTACCTGCTCGCGTACTGCGAGGAGAAGCAGGAGAACTTCGAGACCGCGCTCGTCAGCTACCAGCAGCTCATCGCGCGGTACCCGAACTCGAAGTTCACCACCGAAGCATGGGTGCGCATCGGCGAGTACTACTTCGACGCGTACGACGTGCCCGACGCGCTGAGCAAAGCCGCCGACGCGTACGAGCACGCGGTCGCCGACACGAAACACCCGCTCTACGACAAGGCGCTCTACAAGCTCGGCTGGGTCTATTACCGGATGGATCGCTTCGACGACGCCGTCGCGCGCTTCATCGCGCTCGCCGATTTCTACGAAGCCGAGGCGATTCGGAAGAACGAAGAAGAGGTCGGCGGAGACCTCCGCAACGAAGCGCTCCAGTACACCGCGATCAGCTTCGTCGACGAGAAGTGGGGCTCGCTCGCGAAGGCGCAAGACACGTTCGCGAAGCTGGGCGGCCGCAAATACGAGGGCGAGGTCTACCGCCGCATGGGCGACGTCTACTTCGACCAGACCAAGCACCCGGAGGCGATCGAGGCGTACCGGCTGGTGCTGCGCAAGGACCCGCTCAACAAAGACGCTCCGAAGATTCAGCAGCGCATCGTTCAGGCCTACGAGCGCGATCGCAAACTCGACGAGGCGTTCGCGGAGAGCGGCAAGCTGGCCAACATGTTCGGCCCCGGCACTCCGTGGCACGACAAGTGGAAGCGTGACCCCGACGTGCTTCAGACGGCCAACGAGCTCGCCGAGAAGAGCCTCTATTCGACCGCGATCTACCATCACCAGCAGGCGCTCGTTTACAAGCAGGAGGGCAAGTTCGATCAGGCCAAGGCCGCGTTCGAGACCGCCGCGCGCGCGTACGACGGGTATCTGCAGCGCTTCCCCCGCTCCAAGAACGCGTACGAGATGGAGTTCTATCTCGCGGAGTGTCTGTACAACTCGTTCCAGTTCGAGGCGGCGGGCGAGCACTACGCGCACGTTCGCGACTCGAGTCAGGACGTGAAGTATCGCTCCGACGCGGCGTACGCGGCGGTGCTCTCGGTGCAGAAGCAGCTCGACGCCGACGTGAAGAACGGCGTGAGCAAGGTGTACCCGGTGCTCAAGTCGAGCGATCGCCCCGAGGGTGAATCGACGGCGCCCGTCGCGCTCAGCAAACTCGAACAGGCGCTCGTGGCTTCGTCAGACAAGTACGTCGAGAGCGCGAAGAGCGGCGACGACAAGGCGCCCGGCATCGCCTACCGCACCGCGGAGTTGTTCTACACGCACAACCAGTTCGACGAGGCGCGCAAGCGCTTCGAGCGCATCGTCACCAACTACCCCAAGAACGAAGTGGCGAAGTTCTCGACCAACCTCATCATCGAGAGCTACCTCATCGACAAGAACTGGAAGGCCGTCGAAGAGGTGTCCGCGCGGCTCGCCAGCAACACCGACGTCATCGACCCCAAGTCGGAGCTCTTCGCGCAACTCACGAAGTTCAAGCTCGGCGGCCGCTTCAAGCTCGCCGAAGAGTTGATGGGCAAGGGCAACTGGGACGAAGCCGCCAAGAAGTACCTCGAGCTCGTCGCCGAAGAGCCTCGCCATGAGTTCGCCGACAAGGCGTTGAACAACGCGGCCGTCTGTTACGAGAACGTGCAGCGCTTCGATTCGGCGTTGAAGATCTACGAGCGCATCGTCGCCGAGTACCCGAAGTCGACGCTGGCCGACGCCGCCCTCTTCCGCGTCGCGGTGAACTCCGAGAAGTCGTACGACTTCGACAAGGCGATCGAGAAGTACCAGAAGCTCGCGAAGGACTACCCGACCTCGAAGGACCGCGAGTCGGCGCTCTTCAACATCGCGCGGCTGCTCGAAGGGTTGCAGCGCTACAACGAAGCGGCGCAGGCGTACGTGCGTTACGCCGAGGTGTACCCGAACAGCGATGAAGCGCCGAAGAACCAGTTCCGCGCCGCGTTGATCTACGAAAAGCAGAACGACTTCTCGAAGGAGACCAGCGCGCTCAACGAGTTCATCAAGAAGTTCTCGAGCAAGCCCGCGCAGGCGGAGCTGGTGGTCGACGCGCACAAGCGCATCGGTGACGCGCAGAAGAAGCTCCGCAACGACAACGCGGCGAAGAAGGCCTACGAGGCCGCGGCCGACGAGTTCGACAAGCGCAAGCTCGCGCCCGAGACCTCGCCCATCGGCTCCGACGCGGCGGCGTATTCGCGCTTCCAGCTCGCTGAATACGTGTTCGCCGAATTTGATCGCCTGAAGATCGGCGGCACCGGAAAGGCGCTCGCGAATTCGTTCACCGCGAAGAAAGACTCCGTGAAGAAGGTGAACGCCGCGTACGACACCGTCGTCAAATACAAGCGCGCCGAATGGACGCTCGCGGCCTTCTACCGCAAGGGCTACACGCTCGAGCGCTTCGCCCAGACCATTCTCGACACGCCGGTGCCGTCGGAGATCAAGCGCATGGGTGAAGAGGCGATCGTCACCTACCAGGACGCGCTCGCTGCGCAGACCGTCGCCCTGGAAGACAAGGCGGTCGAGACCTACACCGCGGCGTGGATCGAATCGAAGCGCCTGCGCGTCTCCAATGAGTGGACCAAGAAGACCCTCGAGTCGCTCAACCGATTCCGCCCGAAGGAATACCCGATGCTGAAGGAGCCCAAGTCGCTCATCAGCGATTCGCTCGCGCTGCCCGATGGCGCGGTCGGTACGGTCGAAGGCAACGAGAAGGCGCAGCGCGCGGTGCAGAAGCTCACGTCGGAGGACGACAAGTGAGCCGCCTCCGCATCGCGCTCGTCGCCGCGCTCTTCGCCACCGCGTGCGTCACCACGCCCGAGGTGAAGCCCGACACCGACTCGATCCCCGATGGTGGTGTGCCGGCGGAGACCGCCGACATTCCGTACGAGGCGAAACCGAAGACCGACGTCGAAGTGACGAAGGGCGAGTCGACGCCTTCGCGGCCGGCGCCGGCGAAGGAAGAAGTCGCGCCCGAACCCGTGAAGTCGAACTTCAGCGCGTCGGCGCAATCGCGCTTCAAGGAAGGCGTCGCCGCGCTCGCGCGCAATGAAACGTCGGCGGCGAAGTCGGCGTTTCAAGACGTCATCGCGAGCGACAGCAAGGCCGCCTACGCGTGGACGAACCTCGGCGTCATCGCCGAACGCGAGAACGATCTCTCCGGGGCGGAGAAGGCGTACCGCAAGGCGATCAACATCGACCCTACGCAAGACACCGCGTGGGACTTCCTCACGCGGCTCGTGTGCCGCCAGAAGCGCTGCCCGATCATCGAGCAGGAGCTGCGCATGGCCATCACGAAGGACGCGAGCAACATCGCTCCGCGCAACGCGCTCGTGTACGCGCTCATCGCGCAAGACAAGCGCGACGCCGCGGCGACCGAGGCGAAGAAGGTGCTCAAGGCCGACGAGCGCAACGTGCGCGCGATGCAACTGCTGGCGAACGTGTACTTGAAGGAATCGAAGGTCGAGCTCGCGCGCCTGGTGCTCGAGAACGCGCGCACCATCGACTCCAACGACGCGGCGACGCACAACGCGCTGGGCCTCGTGTTCCTGCAGCTCAAACAACGGCCGCAGGCGCTCGAAGCCTTCCGCCAGGCGACGCTGCTCAAGCCCGACTTCGCGGAAGCGCGGAACAACTTCGGAGCGATGCTGGTCGAGGGCAACGACTACGAATCAGCGGTGAGAGAGCTCGAGGCCGCCGTCGCCGCGCAGCCCGACTTCATTCTGGCGCACCTGAACCTCGGCAACGCGTACCGCGGACTCCAGCAGCCGCAGAAGGCGATCTACGAGTACGAGAAGGTGCAGAAGGCGCGCCCCGACCTCGCCGACGTGAGCTTCAACCTCGGTGTCACGTACCTCGATCAAGAAGTCACCGGCATCGAGCCGACCGACCGCTTCAAGAAGGCCATCTCGTACTTCAACGAATACCGGGTCAAGGGCGGCAAGGACCCGAGCGTCGAGCAGTACGTGAAGGACGCCAACAAGGGCATCGAGAAGGAAGAGCGCCGCAAGGAGCGCGAGAAGAAGGACCTGCTCAAGAAGGCCGCCGACGCGAAGAAGGCCGAAGAAGACGCGAAGCAGAAGGCCATCGACGACGAGAAGAATCGCGTCGCGAACGAAGCGAAGGCCAGGGCTGACGCGGAGGCCAAAGCGAAAGCCGACGCCGAGAATGCCGCCAGGCAGGCCGCGATGGACGAAGCCGCGAAGAAGAAGGCCGAAGCGGACGCCGCGAAGAGAGCGGCCGCCGAGGAAGCGCAGCGCAAGAAAGACGAAGCCGCGGCCGCGAAGAAGGCCGCCGCAGAAGACGCCGCCAACGCGAAGAAAGCCGCGGCCGAAGAGGCGAAGCGGCAGAAAGAAGAAGCCGCCGCCGCCAGGAAGGCCGCCGCCGAAGAAGCGAAACGGAAGAAGGAAGAAGAAGCCGCGGCGAAGAAGGCCGCTGCCGAAGCTGCCAGGAAAGGCGGGGCCTCGAAGTTGGGTGACGATGACGAGCCCACGCCTTCGCCCAGGAAGCCGGCCTCGGGTAAGGTCGCGGACGACGACAAATGATGCGCGCCCTGCTCTTCCTCTCGTTGATTTCGACGGCCGCCTTCGCGCAAGACGCGAGCAGCGGCACCACCACGTCGACGAGCACCGCGAAAAAGAAGAAGGTCATCCGCCTCGACGCCATCACCGTCGAAGGCCGAATCCAGAAGCCGCAGGCTTTCTACATTCTCCAGCGCAGCACCCTGAACTTCGACGAACTCAACCGTGAGGAATCGTTCGTTCCCAAGGTCGAGAAGACGACGGAGAAGGATGCGTTTTAGCCGTCAGTCGCGCTAAGGAACCGGCCCTCGATTGCCGGTGTCTTCAAGGAACGTCATGGCTCAAGGGCAGGCTTCAGCGCAGAAGATTCTCCGGGTCGCGCTGATTCAAGGCAGCAAGATCACCGAAGACCGCACGATGAAGCGGGCCGGCAACGTGTCGATCGGCCAGAGCCCGACCAACACCATCGTCGTGCCGGTGAGCAACCTCCCGGCCAGCACCACGCTCTTCGAGAACACCGCGGGCCAGTATTCGCTCGTCTTCACGCGCACCATGGAGGGCAAGGTCACCTCCAACGGCCAGCAGCTCACGCTGCTCGATTCGATCGAGCGCGGGCTGGCGAAGGCGCGGGGCGATCAGTTCGTTCTGCCACTCAACGAGTCGTCGCAGGGCCGCGTGGTGTTCGGCGAAGTCTCGGTGCTCTTCCAGTTCGTGCCCGCGCCGGCCGCAGCGCCGAAGCCTGAACTCCCCCCTGAGATTCGCGGCAGCCTGCTGCGGCAGATCGACCAGTTCTTCTTCATGATCCTGGCGGCGTCGCTCTTCATTCACTTCTCGGGTGCGACGTTCATCGCCTGCCAACCGGTGCCTGAAGAGCGTGAACTCTCGCTCGACGAGCTGCCCGACCGCTTCGTCAAGACCATGATGCCGGAGGCCAAGCCGCCTCCGCCGAAGGAAGAGCCGAGCGACAAGGGCGACAAGCCCGAAGAGAAGCCGACGGAGCAGGCGCAGAAGAAAGGCGAGAAACCTCCGACCGGCGACAAGGCCGCGATGCAGAAGGCGGTCGCGAAGGCCGGCCTCGTGAAGCTGCTCGGCGCGGGTTCGGGTGGCGCGATCGAAGACGTGCTCGGCAGCTCGAACGGCGTCGGCGATGTCGCGTCGGCGCTCTCGGGTGCGAGCGGCGTCGGCGTGGCGACGGCTGATGCGCTCGCGGCGGGCGGCCCTCGCGGCGGCACGGCGGGTTCCGCGGCGGGCATCGGCGACCTCGGCACCAGCGGCGGCGGCAACGTGGGCCTCGCTGAAAAAGGGACGGCGACGGTCAAGGCCTCGATGCAGATGCAGGCGCCCGACGTCGAATCGACCGACGTCGATCGCGAGAAGCTCGCGGCGTACGTGCGCGCGCGCAAAGGCGCGATTCAGCAATGCTACGAGAAGGAGCTCAAGCGCAACCCGAGCCTCAAGGGCAAGGTGGTCGTGCGCTTCTCCATCACCACCTCGGGCCGCACCGGTGACATCGACATCGAAGAGAACACCACCGGCAACGAAGCGGTCGCCTCGTGCATCAAGACCACGATTCGCGGCTGGGTCTTCCCCTTCAAGCCTGAGTCTGACGTGCCGGTGGCGTACCCGTTCGTGTTCGCGCCCGCTTCGTGACGGGAGAATGCGCGGCGGTTGGCGCTCCCGACGCCTGAAATCACCGACTTCGTGAATTTCAGGAGCTGGTCCGGGCACATATCTGGCGTGGCGCCTTGCGTTGACTTACATGGTAACCGCTGGGTAGTTTCCCTTCTCTTCCCGCGAGGTTGGGACTTTCGATGATCAGCCGTGCCCTCATTCTTGTCGTCGTCTCAGCGGTCGCGCTGGCGCAGGCGCCGGCAGGTGACGCTCCGCCTCCGACCGAGGCCTCGAAGGTGCCCGACGCGCAGAAGGTCAAAGACAGCGCCGCGGCGGTCTCGCGCATGGGCGGAGCGCTCAAGGACGTGCTCGCCAAGCTCGAAGAAGCGCGCGCCACCAAGGACGTCGTGAAGCTCAACTGCGTCAACGAGAAGCTCACGCAGATCAAGGGTCTGTTGCGCATCTCGCAGGCGTCAGACACCGCGCTGCAGGAAGCCGTCGCGCGCAAAGAGACGTCGTCTGCCGAGCACGAATACATGAAGGTCAGCATCGCGCGCTCGAAGGTCGAACAACTGCGCGCCGAGGCCGAGCAGTGCATCGGCCAGCTCGCGTTCCGCACCGATGAGAACCTCTCGGTCGACGTCACCGTTCCCGATGATCTCCCGGCCGGCGATCCCACCACGATTCCACCGCCTCCGTGGATCGACTCGCGGCCGCCCGCGGCAAGCCCCACCAACTGATCTGTCATGAAACGGGAGTGGGCTTTCAGCGTGCGATGGTTCGCGGTGCTCTGTGCGGCAGTGGCCGCGCCCGCGTTCGCGCAGGCCATCGCGCCCTCGCCCGGCTTCAAGATCGGTGACGGCGCCATTCACCCCTTCGCGCAGATCGACGCGCGGTACGACTCGTTCGTCGGCTACTTCAACCAGATCACGCCGGGCGTGCTCTCGCCCACCGGCGACCTGATTCTGCACTTCCGCCCGGGCGTGCGTTTCAACCTCGACAACGACAACACCTTCATCGGCTTCAACGGCAGCGGCGAGTACCTGCTGTACACCGGCGTGATGAACCCGGGCTCGCGCGCGCTCTCGCGCTTTCAGGCCTCGGTGGCGCTCGACACGGCGTTCAACAAGCAGGGCGCGGTGGAGTTCAAGCTGGGTGATTCGTTGCTCCGCAGCGATCGCACGCAGAACCCGGCGCTCGGTATCGGCGCCATCTCGCTCTACAACAACGTCTACTTCCAGATGCCGATTCACCCCGGCGGCAAGGCCCTGGAGATCACGCCGAAGGTCGCGTGGGGCGTGGAGTTCTTCCAGAAGCTGGTGACGGGCCTGGCGCCCTTCTGCCCTGACACCGAGCCGCAGTGCGACCCGGCGCGCTCGAACTACAGCAACCTCAATTTCGGCGCGGCGGCGAAGTGGAAGTTCTTCCCCAAGACGGCGCTGATGCTCGACGTGAACGCCGACTGGCGCGCGTATTTCTCCGACCCGACCAACAACAAGATCATCTTCCACGCGCTGGCGGGGCTCGCGGGTCTGCTCTCGCCGAAGATCTCCGTCACGCTGCTCGGTGGTTACGGCGGCGACTTCACCAACGGCTCGATTCACACCTTCATCGGCAACGCGGAGTTCGCGTACACCTTCTCGCCGACCGCGCGCGTCGCGGTGGGTTACGCGCGCAACGTCTCGCCGGTACCGGTGGTGGGCACCATCATCGATGACCGCGGCTATCTCCGCGGCGGCGTGGGCTTCTTGAGCAACCGCCTCACCATCAACGGGCAGTTCTCGGTCGACTACCTCACGTTCCTGTCCGCTCCGGCGACGGGCACCACGACGCCGAACCCCTCGCGTCACGACGTGTTGCTCTCGTTCAACCTCACGCCCACCTTCACGGTCGTCTCGTGGTTCGACGTCGGCCTGAGCTACACGCTGTCGTACCGCACGTCGTCGAACACGACCGGCGCGGCGACGGTGGGCCTCAACTACCTGCGCCACGAGGCGATGCTGCGCCTCGACTTCCACTACTGATGCGCGCGTACGCGTTGCTCGCGTTGTCGTTGGCGGCCTGCGTTCACCCGCGCGGCCTCACCGAGGGAGACGGCGGCCAGACCGAGAAGCCGGTGGCGTCGAACTCGCTCGCCGCGAACGATCTGCTCGAGGTCCGCGTGACGGGCGAGGCCGACCTGTCGGGGGTGTACCGGGTCGACCCCGATGGGCTCCTCGACTTCCCGCTGTGCGGCAAGGTGCAGGTGGGCGGCAAGACCGCCAGTGGCGCCGCGCACGCCATCACCGAGTGTCTCAAGCAGGGCTTCGTTCGCCGGCCGCAGGTGACGGCGCTGGTGAAGGAATTCAATTCGAAGAAGGTGTTCGTCTTCGGAGAGGTCACCAAGCCCGGCTCGTTCCCCTACGAAGAGGGCATGACCATCGTGCATGTCATCTCGCAGGCGGGTGGGCTCACGCGCACGGCGTCGAAGAACAACGTCAACGTGACCCGCGTGGTCGACGGGAAGGAAGAGAAGATTCCCGTGAAGGTCGAAGACATCGTCATCGGCCGCGAGAAGAACTTCGTGCTCAAGCCCGGCGACATCATCTTCGTGCCAGAGAGCTTTCTCTGAACGCCGCGCGCCCTCCGCGGGCGACGATTCAGGTGCACGTCGACACGACCGCTGAAGAACTCGCGGCGGTCTACAACTTCACGAAGCGCGGCGGAGGCGAGTCATATTTTCGCGGGTGACGGGCGGCGCGTGCCACCGCGGTTCAATTCGCTCGCGTCGTTCCGCCCGCACGGCGTGAGCCGAAGCACCGCGAAGAAGACGCGCTCCACCATCACCGCGTTCTTTCAAGGCTGGAGTCACTCCGCGAGGAGCTTCTCGATCTGCTCGAGCCACTCGCCGAGCACGCCTTCTTCGAAGCCCTCGTGCACGAAGCGAACGGCGCCCTTCTTGTCGAGGAGCACCGTCGTCGGCATCGCCTTCACGCGAAGCACGGCTTCACTGCGCGTCGCGTTCGGGTCGAGCAACACCGGGAGGTCGACCTTGTACTTCGCGAGGAACGGCCCGATGGGCTCGGTCGTGGCGTCGGTGTTGATCGCGTAGACCTTGAGACCCTTCGCTTCGTACTGCTTCGCGATGTCGTTGATCAGCGGGAGCGAGTCGCGGCACGGGTCACACCACTCGGCCCAGACATCGAGCATCACCACGTGACCGCGATCTTGAGCGCTGTTCCACGCGTCACCGCCGCCGTAGCGCGGCAACTGCAGACGCAGCGCTTCGGTCGAAAACCCGGAGCGATTCGACGCCGAAACGAGCTCGGGCTTCGCCGGCGCGCAGCCCGCGAGCAGCACCAGCAGCGCCCACTTCACGACGCGCCTCCGAGCCGCTTCAGGAGCGAATCGATGAACCCTCCGAAGCTGCCGTTCGACATCACCAGAATCACGTCACCCGGCTTCGCGCCGCCGGCGACTTCATCGAGCATCGCCGCGACGCTCGTATCGGCACGCGAGGGGACGCCGCGCGCGGTGAGCTCCTGCGCGAGGCGCGGTACGTCGAGCTCTTCACCCGCGGGGATCTTGTCGTGCCGTTCGGGGACCTTGATCGACGCGCGCGCGGCGCCCTCGAACGACACCGCGTATTCGTGCTGATGAATGTTGCGGCGTGAGGTGTTGGAGCGAGGCTCGAACACCGCCCATACCCGGCGGCCGGCATAGCGGGCGGCGACGGCGGCGATGGTTTCCTTCACCGCGGTCGGGTGGTGCGCGAAGTCGTCGATGACGAGAATGCCATTGGGTTCGCCGCGCACTTCCTGCCGGCGCTTCACACCCTCGAAGCTCGCGAAGCCGCTCTTCAACTCATCGAACGTGAGGCCCACGGCCAGGCCCGCCGCGAACACCCCCAGCGCGTTCTCGACGTTGTGCGTGCCCGCCATCGGCAGCAGCACTTCACCGAGCGACCGGCCGTCATGAATGACGTCGAAGCGCGCGCCTTCACCGCCGAGCTTCAGGTTCCGCGCGTGGAGGTCGCCTTCTTTCGCGCCGTACGTGATGACGCGCGCCTTGCCCTGCTTCGCGATGCGCACCGCGTTCGGCCACGCCGCGCTCACCGCGATGGTTCCGTCAGCGGGCACGAGCTGCACCAGCTTCTCGAACGCCGCCTCGTAGTGCGGGAGGTCGCGATAGATGTCGGCGTGATCGAACTCCACGCTGGTGAGGATCAGCGTCTTCGGCTGGTAGTGGAGAAACTTCGGGCCCTTGTCGAAATACGCCGTGTCGTACTCGTCACCTTCGACGACGAAGTGCGGGCCTTTCCCGAGCCGGTAGTTGCCCGAGTAGTTCTTCGTCACGCCGCCCACGAGGAAGGTCGGATCTTTCCCGGCGGCGGCGAGCACGTGGCCCATCATCGACGAGGTCGTGGTCTTGCCGTGCGTGCCCGCGACGACGATCGAGTGACGCTGCTTCAGAAATAGCGAACCCAACGCCGCGGGGAAGCTCATCTGCGGAATCTTGCGCGCGCGAACTTCAGTCGCTTCGGCATTCACGCGGCGGATGACGTTGCCGATGATGACGAGGTCAGGCTTCGCCGCATCGAGGTTCGACGGCGCGTACGGCGTCAACGTCTTGATGCCCCACTTCGCGAGCATGTCGCTCATCGGCGGGTACACGTTTTCGTCGCTGCCAGACACCTCGTAGCCTGCGGCCTTCAACATGCCGGCGAAGCTGCCCATGCCGGTGCCGCCGACTCCGACGAGGTGAATGTGTTTGGGAAAGGCAGGATCGACGGTGTCGAGAATGAGGCCGTTGTCGTCAGACATGCGCGCGGCACCCTCTCATCACAAGCCGAGCGCGTCGAGAACCGCGTCATGCAACCGCGGGCGGAACTCGCGGATCTTCACGTTCGCCCGCCCGAGCGCGACGCGGTTGGTGAGCAACGCGACGACGAGCTGGCGATCGAAGTCGAGCCACACGCTGGTGCCGGTGAACCCGAGGTGACCGATGGCGCCGAGTGGACCGCGACCGAGCCGTTGACCGCATGACGCGCCTTCCAATGACGGCGTGTCGAAGCCGAGCGCGCGCGTGCTGCCGGGCGTCGTCTCGTCGCGCCTCCACGGGATCGGCGGTGTGAAGCGCCCTTCGAGCACTGCTTGACCGAAACGCGCGACGTCGAGCGCCGTGCCGAAGAGCCCGGCGTGACCACTCACACCGTCCATCACGAAGGCGTTGTCGTCATCGACCTCGGCGAGCGCGGTCGGGTGCTCGGCGACGTTCCACAGGCCTTCCTGACCGGGGGCGGGTTCTCGTGGCCGCGTCGCGCCGGTGCGCGCGAACTCGGCGGGCAGCGGCAGTTTCTTCGAGATGCGCCGATAGCCCGCGGAGAGGCCCAACGGCTTCGCGATGCGCGTCTCGAACAATTCATCGAGCGGCGTCGAGGTGAACTTCTCGAGAATCGCGCCGAGCAGAATGAAGCCGAGATCGCTGTAGATCGCCTGCCCGTGATGCTTCGGCTCCGCGGCGAGCACGCCATCGAGCGGCTTCAGGCCCGGCCTGGCGAAGAACGGAATGAACGCCGGCAAGCCGCTGCGGTGGAACATCAAATCGGCGATCGAAGCGTCGACCTTCGCGGTCGGGAAAAACGCACGCACGCGCGCGTCGATGGGCAACTTCGTGTCCAACACCAGCGCGGTGGTGCTCATCACCTTCGTCACCGACGCGAGGTCGAACACGCACATCGATGACGCGTTGCCGGTCGAGATGACGTGCTGACCGCGATGAAAGACCTCCACGCGCCCGAGGGGGAATACGCCGTCGGTCACGCCGCGCTGGAGCACGTCGGCGATCACACGAACTCCAGGGTCTTCGCCGTCGCGTCGAGCCGCACTTCGGCGCCGAGCATCACCGGTTGATTCACCACGCCATGCCCGATGTCGAAGCCCGCGGCGCAGGGCACGCCGAGCTCCGCCGCGAGCTCGTCGAGCACGTCACCGCTCGTGTACGGAGCGTCTTTCTCTTCGCAGCCGGTGAACTCACCGAACACGATGCCCGCGACGCCGTGGAGCTGCCCCGCCAACTTCAGGTGCTGCCACATGCGATCGAGCCGGTAGGGGCGCTCGCCGACGTCTTCGATGAGCAGCACCGCGCCATGGAGCGAAGGAAGAAACGGCGTGCCGATGAGCCGCGTCAGCACCGAGAAATTGCCGCCGATCAACGGGCCGTGCGCGAAGCCGGTCTTCACCGTTCGCGTGCCCGAAAGCGGAGCCACCGCCCTGCCCTCCAGCGTCGCGAACATGCGCTCGACGACCTCCGCCGGCTGCTTGCCCAACTGCGTCAGCACCGGCGCGTGCAGCGACTGCCAACCGTGCTTCTGCGCCGCGAGGTGCAGCGCGGTGATGTCTGAAAACCCCGCGATGATCTTCGGCGTCGTGAAGTTCAACGGGAGCAACCGCATCGCTCCGTAACCGCCGCGCGCCGCGAAGACGCCGCGAATCGAATGGTCATCGAGCGCGCGCTGCAACTGTGAACCACGCGACGCGTCGGTGCCGGCGAGGTAGCGATGGGCTTCGAACAGCGTGTCGTCGAACACCGGCGTGTACCGGCTGGCCAGCACCGCGAGCCCTTTGTCGAACGATTCACGGTCGAACGGCCCGGCGGGCGCCACGACGGCGACCCGGTCACCCTGACGCAACGGAGGCGGAGCGAGAAAACGCACGGAGGTGTTTGTACAGTGTGCGCGTGCCGTCAGCAGCGCCGAAGAAGTGGCTGTCGAAAATCCCCTGGGGGCTGTTCATCGTCCTCACCGTCTACGCGGCGGGCGTCGCCCTCTACGTGTGGACGAACTACTACGACTCGCCCGAATACAAGGGCGCGCAGACGTGGCTGCTGGCGCGCGACCTGCTCGGCCGCGACGGGTGCCGTTCATGCAGCGAGAAAGATCTCAATCTCGCGTTCGATCTGCTCCTCGAAACCGCGCGCTACATTCCGTACTCCCCCACGCCGGTCGAAGAGTTGGAATCGCTGCGCTACCGCTTCGAAGAACGGCACTTCAAGCTGACGAAGGAGCGCGTGGTCGCAGCGGAGATGATGTCTGCGAAGAAGCACGCCATCGACGTGGAGAAGAAGCCGTGGCTGGTGTTCGGAACGGAACACAAGGGGTGGACGCCAGAGCGCATTCTCGGTGGGCCTCGACGCGCGGTGCTCTGGAGCATTCCCGGCGCGGTCTTCATCATCGTCTTTTGGCTCTACACCTTGTTCAGCCGCAAGCGCGCGCTCGCCGACAAGCACGAGGCGCAGCTCAAAGACGTGGAGAAGGAAGTCGAGGAACTCGGCGATTTCCGCCGCGGGCTCCCGGAGGCGCGCTCGAGCATTCCGCCGTCGAAGCCTCCGCCGCCGCGCACCACACGAAGCGGTGTCACCACCACCGGTCGCGCGGTCAAGCGGAAGCCGCAGTGACGGCTGAAGTTCGCAGCGCTCGCCAGGCCAGACGTGCGGCCTCACCCCGACCTCTCCCGTGAGAGCGAGACCTCAGGAAGCTGAAAACACTGCTGCATAGAAACCATCGGTGCCGTGTCGATGCGGCGTCAGCTCCAGCGACTTCATGAGCGTGAGTTCCGCGTGCGTCGCGAGCGCATGCGCGACGACGTCTTCGTTCTCTTCCGGCGTCAGCGTGCAAGTGGCGTAGACGAGCGTTCCTCCCGGCGCGAGATGCCGCAGCGCGAGCGCGATGAGTTCTCTCTGCACGCGCGCGTTTTCGTGAACCGCCTCCTCCCGAATTCGCCAGCGCAGATCAGGCCCGCGCCGGAGCGCTCCCAATTCGCTGCAGGGCGCGTCGATGAGCAGCTTCTTCACGCGCAACCCGGCCGGCGGCTTCGCGCCATGAATCAACACGCGCGCGTTCGCTTTCGCGGCCCGCGTTCGCAGCCGATCGAGCTTCGAGAGATCGATGTCGGTCGCGTGCACCGTCGCGCCGAGCGCCGCGAGCTGCAGTGATTTGCCACCGGCTCCCGCGCAGAGGTCGAGCACTTCGTCACCGGGTTGAACGTCGAGCAGTTCACCCAGCAACTGACTGCCTTCGTCTTGCACTTCGAACGCGCCGGCAAACCCAGGCCCGAGCCCGAGCAGATTCGGCCGCGGAGTCACCACACGCAACGCCTGCCGTGCGAGCACACCGGGAACTGTTTCAACTCCCGCGTCACGCAGACGTGCCGCGAGTTCATCGCGCGAGCCACGCGCACGCAGCGTCACCGGTCCCGGGCGATTCAACGCGTCAGCGAGCGCCGGAGCTCCAGCCCCGAACCGCGCGTCGAAGCGATCCCCGATCCAATCAGGGAACGAGTAGCGCTCACGCCAACTCGATGGCGGCTCTGAATCAGGGAGCGCGATGAGCGACTGCAGAAGATCTCCGCGAAGCCGTCGCCGCCAGAGACCGACGCCGAAGATCGCCTCCGCGCTCGCCTGACGTTGCTCGGCGGTGAACTCCCGATGCGCGCGCAGAAAATGATCGAGCACGCGTTCAGCCGCTGCACCACCAAGCACTTCGGCGAAGGGCGCCTCGAAGAGTGGTTCGATTCCCTTCAGAGCGCTCCACGGGATGGAGCCCAGCCGCGCTTCAGACTCACTCATTCAACGCCCGGCGCAGATTTGCGCGTGCCGCAGCGTCGAACCGCGCGTGAAAAAACTCAGACAGGAAGATTCGCGGAGCCTCGAGCAGCTTCTTCAGAAACCGCCGCCGATTGAAGTCGAACACCAGCTTCGGAACGTGCGCGTATTCCTTCGCGATGCCGGCGTTGTACGCATCGAACGCGGCGGGTTCGCTCCCGAGAATGGCCATGTCGGCGTCGAGAAAATGCCGCGCGTCATCGTCGAGCACTTCGTCATCGAGCTTGCCATGTCGCGCGGTGAGTTCGATGAGCCGCCGCACGTACGGCACATCGATGCCGGCATTCGGGATGAACTGCGCGATGGCAGACGCCGCCAACTCCGCGCTCTTCGCTTCGTTGTCGGAGCGACCGGCTTCGTAGATCGCGTCATGAAACAGGGCCGCCAGCTCGACCTCGCGCGGGTGCTTCCACGAGGGCACCGACGCCAGATGACGGAAGACCTCCTGAACATGCGTCCACGAGTGGTAGGCGCGTGGCGGGCGCCCGTAGGCCGCCTCCGCCGAGCGCACCAGCGCGTCAGGGAGCGTGTTCGTCAGTGTTGACATGGTCGGGCGTCCCCACGTAATAGCCGCGCCGTCAGACAGCGGAATATTCCTTGATAGCTCAGCTGGTAGAGCAGGCGACTGTTAATCGCCGGGTCGTAGGTTCGAGTCCTACTCAGGGAGCAGAGATTGACGACCCAACGAACCGCTTAACACCGGCGCGTTGGGTCTCTCTTTTTCCGGCTCAGCGCTCTCGTCCCAGAAGCCCTTCGGCAGCTCGTAGAGCTGGATGAGCGCCTGACCGGCCTTCGGATTGTTCGCGTCGGGTCGCCACTCGACGACGTCGACGACCTCTCGCAAGAGCTGCCGGAGTTCGAGCGCCGCGTTGGCCTTGCGTGCCGCCGCGAAGAGTTGCGGCAGCCGTTGGTAGCTCTCGGCCACAACCTCCGCGTCCATCATCTTGTGCGTCAGCGCGTCTCGCTTCGTCTTTAGCTCGAGCAATTCCTCCTGGAGCTTCGCTTGTTCCCCCTCCTTGTCGCGAAGCCGCGCCGACAACGACTTCGCGCCGCCTCCCTCAGCGATCGAATCCACCAGGCCGTTGATGACTTTCCCAAGCTGCTGCATGGCCGACGTGACCTTCTTCGTCTCCTCATTGATGGCAGTGAGCTGATCGTCACGACCTTCGTTGGCTTCGCGAACGGCTTCCCTCAAGGCCTTCGCGTCGATGGACAGCTGAGAAATCTGGTCGAGCACAAAGTTCTCGGCGGCAGACGCGGGAATGTCCTTCGTCTTGCACGCGACCTGCGCCGTTCGATGCTTGAGGGTGCAGCGGTAATAGAAATGCGCTCCGTTTCTGCCGGTGCCCATGGTTCTCGTCATCATCGAGCCACAGCTGCCGCAGCGAAGCAGTCCCTCGAGCAACATCACCCTCTCGTTGGAGCCGCGTCGTTTGGGAGGCGAGTCAGTGTTGATCGCCAGCTTCGCTCGAACCTTCGCAAAGAGCTGCGCATCGATCAGCGGCGGCCAGTTGCAGTCGATGACTTCACCGCTCTCAAGCCTACGCTTCGCGATGTAGCCCTCGTCGCGTAACGTGTTCAAAACCGTCTGCGTCGCGAAAGGAGCCTTCTCTCGTTTGATACCCCTCTGCGCCAGGTACTTCGCCACAGCGCGGGCAGACCCGAGCTCGAGGAATTTCTCGAAGACGTCCTTGCGGAGGATCTCGGCTTTCTTCTCATCGACCAGCAGCGTGG
Organism: Myxococcota bacterium; assembly: GCA_048498275.1. Lineage (GTDB taxonomy): Bacteria > Myxococcota > Myxococcia > Myxococcales > Myxococcaceae > Archangium_A. The sequence goes on from JBEHYH010000001.1 coordinate 19,254, forward strand.
TCTTGTTCGTATCGTGCGCTCGGTAGCCGAAAGGCACACGCCCACCGAACCAGAGCCCCTGAACCATGCGCGACTGAATCTTCTCTTTCGTCCGCTCCGACGTTCGCTCGCGCTCCAGCTCCGCGAAGACCAGCGTGATCTTCAACATCGCTCGACCAGTGGCGCTGGCGGTCTCGAATTTGTCGTCGAGCGCGAAGAACTCGACCTCGCGCTCCTCGAAGATGCTCCACAGTTCGTAGAAGTCGATCAGGCTGCGTGTGATGCGATCGATCTTCACCACGACCACGGCATCGAGTTTTCCGGCGCGAACATCGGCGAGGAGTTGCTGAAGCGCCGGCCGATCGGTGTTCTTCCCGCTCTTCCCCTCTTCGCGGTACTCCGCCGCCAGAATCCATTCTCGACTGCCCGTCGCTTTCGCCTGCAACGTCTCGTAGTCGATGCGTTGCCCGAAGCGGACGTTCTTCAGCCTGGACTCCCGGCTGGTTCGAACCCTTCTTCATCGTCTTCATTATCGACATCTACAGCCGCGTCAGTTTTCTCGCCATCTACGAGCCGAAGAACAAGTCGTCCCAACGCGAGCTTCGCCGACCCAAGACGCTCCTCCGCCGTCGGCCTGAACGTGGGGCTCGCCGAATTCGGCTTCAACGTCCCGGTCGGCACAATGCCGCCAGTGATCGGAAACGTCGTCTGTGCCGAACGGCCGGGCATACGACGACAAGTACCGAGGCCACCAACTGCCGATAGCGGAGCGCTTCGTGCACAAACGAACCGAGCGCTCCGCCGGGGATTCAGTCGTCGGACATTGGATTGTCGATATTTCGTACCCTGTTGCGCTTCTCGAAGTGCTCTTCGACGACAGACTGAATAACGGCCAGACGGCGACGCAACACCCTAATGTGCGCGACGCACTCAGCAAGCATCACCGTGACATCGCTGAATCCGTCGAGAACCGGAATCGAGGGGAAGCCCTTTATCGACTCCATTGCTCTTGTCAGCGCCGAGTTGGTTCTAAATATCTGCGCCGTCCACGGATGCATGGGCGACCCATTGTTTTTCTTCTGCGAGGGTTTGCGTGTTGGCATTCTTTCTCCAGCGGCGGCCACGAACGGTTCGCGACCTTCAATTCCGCCAGCCATAGGTACAGCCCCTCAAAACTCGACAAAGCGGAGCAATCACGCGGCTTCTGGCTACTTCGCTCCGATCGACTCAGAGCTTCCGTGCCACGAGGGGTGAGGGTTGGCGTGTATGGAGAAAAAAAAAGACCAGAAGCCCTACGCGCCTCAATCCAATCTGTACCCACCCACTACGTCGCGCGAAATCGCCTTAGTGGTGCGCAGAGAGACTTCAGGAGTGTCACCAGATCGCTGGGTTACTTACACCCTCCACTACAACGACCCTCACCCCTGGCCCTACCGGAGCTTCACTTCGCCAATACACCTGACAAACCTCCGACCATGACTTCGCGTCAGTTTAATTCCTGAGAGTCTATGCAGCGCTTTCCCGAAGGAAGTCATGCTGACCGGTTTCACTTCCCCTCGAAAACCGCTCCGATACCAGTGATACAATCCCTTGCGGCCATAGCGAGTGTTCTTCGACAGGCTGTTTAAAAACTGAATGATGTCCTTGTACCTGTGTGGAGCAAACCGAGCCGACGGGAACGGGTTCAGACGCTTGGGGCGCGGCGGCACCCATCGCGTTGCCGTTCGGAGATGTTCGCGAACCCTTTCAACACCGACCTTCATCAAAAAATCATCCGGACCCAATTTCTCACCGACGATCAGCACGGGAGTTGGTGCAAGAAAAACAATCGCACCAGCCGCCTCCAAAGCAGTGGCGATGAGCGTTTGGCCGCCTCTGACATTCTTGTTAGTAGCGACGTCATTATCCAGCATGACGAAGACTCTGCGTTCCTTCCACGAGACGTACTGCTTTAAGACTGGATGAAGCTCGATGCGCTTCTGCTCTCTCTTGAGCGCCGCGTCGTGACCTCCGCCTGTTGAACCGGCAAGACTAATCGACGGAATTCCTGCGACGGTCAGTGCCAATGCCTTAACGGGGCCTTCAACAATAACCAGCGGCAGCGTGACATCAGCAGCAACGGTCTCCATCAACATCGGCGGAATGAACGGACGAGTGCCGCGACCCGCGGGGTACGCGAATTTCATGCCTTTCATTGGCTGGTCGAGGCGCACACACATGTAATTGTCGCCAGGCACTTCGAACCAAATGCCCAACCCGTCCTCGTTGTTGATTCTCCTTTTCCACCCGAGCACCCGCTTGATTTCGTAGGAGTTCAGACTGCGCCATCCGAGTCTCAAAGCGATATCGGCGGGCACCCCGCGAGTGGCCAGGTATTCACGATGGTTCCTGTTCAGCGTTGGCGGCGTAGCGAATGGCGCGGACAATGTGGCCGACAACAGCTGCGTCTCGGGTGGGTTGCGGGCGTCAGTCCGAAGAATGAGGTCTTCGCTGCGGGAGTGGGTTGATTTTTCAAACTGAGGAACGGGCATGAAGTTGTGGGGGGGGGCCATGAGAAGCCGCCATTACTGGCCGACAACTTCTGGAATACCGGAGCGATCCCTAGCAATTTCCAGTTTTCACTCCGCCTCTGGCAAAGCAACCGAGGAACTGGGCTCTGCAACACGCAGGCGCTTCAAGCTCGCGAGCAGCATCCTCGACGCAACCTTCGCCTTCAACTTCCGCCAAGCGTCTTCGCGATCCTTCAGTGGAATCCGTCTCGGTGACGGTTTCTCGCTGTTGGCATTCGACTTTCTCGAAGAATTCAACGGCAGATCTTCGCCAGGTAGTCGCTGCCCCACGAGGACCATCACGGCTTCCATCTGTCGATAGGTCATCTCTCGACCCATCAACTCAATGACTGAGAGCATCGATGTCATCGCCAACTGATGTGCTTCGTCCCACCAACGGTCGTCTTCGCCGCGAGGGTTGGTGGCGAGCAACAGCTGCGCCTGCGACATCAACATCTGCTGCTGCGCAGACGCTTCAATGAAGTTAGATAGCTCGGCAAAGAACTTCAGCGCTCCATTGAGCGACGTGGAGTATTTCTCTGGGATAGCACGGGTGAAGTCAGCCACTGGGGCGGCCTGGTAGCGCTGCTTCGGAGTTGCTGGCCGCGGCTCGTTACGGAGCCAGTGCTTCACCGTTCCCATGACCTGCGCCATGGTGAGCCCCGCGTGGGTCGCCGCTACCAGTGCCTGAATCTGCTCGGCGCTGTAACCCTCACCTTCCAGAAACCTGAATGCGTGCTTCTCGTCTTCAAAATGGAAGGCTGCTTTTGCATTGGCGTAGTTCGGCTGCCTGGGGCTCCCCATTTTCAGTTCTCCTCCAAACAAAATGCTTCCCACTGGAGATGAGGCAGGTGGACCATTTGACGATGGTCTCGCGCACTGAAGCTCAAAACACCGCGTCTCGAACTAACGGAGCTGCTTCTTTTGGCCCGACAAGTCTCGTCGGCAAACAAGCGGCGTCGCTCAACTCGGTGAAGCACGGCCTGGGAAGCAAGACGCCCCTGCTGTTGCCGGGTGAAGATCCCGATGATTGGGAGAGCTTCATGGGTGAGTGGTTCGCGACGCTCGCTCCGATCTCCATTCCCGAAGGCACCATCGTCGCGCAGCTTGGTGACCTCGCATGGAAGTTGGAGCGCCTCGCCCGCATCGAGCACGGCAACGCACTCAAAAAGCTGGAGGAAGCTGTCATGCAAACACCAACCGCAAGGACGCTCGTGGCGACACAAAAAGTACGAGTCGCTGTTGATGGTCTGCTCCGTGCCGTCAATGAGAGTCAGCCGCCGACGAGCACCGACGGTCTTGAGCCCTTTCTTGATGGACTCGGCGAGCTGTACCACTACGTGAAGGAAATCGAGGGCGTCCCAGCTTCGCTGCTCGCGAAGATGAGCAACGAGCTGAAGAAGCTCGCTGACTCGAACGACGCAGGCGCGTTGACGTCCGCGTTCCTCGAAATCGGAAAATGCGCTCGAGAACTCGCCAGCTTTCTTGCTTCTGAAGAAGAGCGTCTGAATGAAGAGCAAAAGACCCAGCGCGAGAGGCTCTCTGCGGAACAGCTCCTGACTCCAGACCCCGAGCAGAGGAAATTCGACCGCTACCGGGAGACCATCGAAAAAGCGATGTCGAGAGAGTTTGGACTGCTGAATCAGATGAGAGAACAACGACCAGACGTACCTGCCGGAGCCGGCCAAGACCCGCAGGAGGTGCGCGTACGGCTGCGACTCGTGAAATAAACTCTTGGGTTCGTTCTGCATGACACCTCGCTAATGAAAAGGGGTATCCAACGTTGAATCGACCACCGCCCAAGGGAGACAGTGGGTGGTAAATCTCGGGTAGATTTAAGAAGCGCCCACCCCCGTAGGGGTGGGCTTCATTTTTTTGGGGCGTACTTTGGAATCGCGCTCCGGCAGACCGCATCAGCACAGTGCGAAGAACGCCCACGCTCTCGCGTGAGGGGTTCTGGCGTGTGCTTCAAGCTGTCGACTACGTCTCCAAATAGCTCAATCGCTACTGATGACTGAACTCCTGGACCGCAGTTCCGTTGATCACGACGAGTTTCGGAGAAGGGGTTTCCATTGAGAGGTCAGTAGGAATAGTCCCCTCAGCCAGCCCACGCAGTCCTTCTGTCAAATCCGTGGCAGGAGAACTTGATGAGGCCTGAAGCGAACACCTGCGGCGCACAGATTCGACTCGACGTCGCACGGCTGAGAGCGTTAACCAGAGGGCATCAATCGCCCCGTAAACATCAGTCAACGCGGTATTGAGGTCGCTATCGAATCCCGTGACAGGCTCGAGCTCGAGGGGACTCACCAGTCTATTGAGCAACGAGAGCTGAACTTCTTTTACGTCCGCGAAGACACGGCTCAATTCGATGAGTTGTCGAACATTGCCTTTAGGATTTGAGGACCCATGCCCGACTTCGCCAAACGACACCACTGGCGGCTCCGAAACCACCGCGTTGCTCAACGTCGAATCATTGGTGGTGGACCCGATGACAACGTTCCCGTCGTCCCGAGAGATGGTCTTCTTCGGGTACAACTCCGACTTCAACTGTTTCGGCGAAATCCCCGAATCGGCGATTCGATCCAACCATGCAGCTGCGGCTTCGTTGGTCATGCCTCGCTTAGAAGCAAGATGCACGAGATGCGCCCGCTCGACGCGACCCTTTGACCTTGAGCTGATGGACTCCAACTGAGAACGCGTGAATCTCGCGTTAATCTTGATGTAGCTGTACACCCAGGTCTTCCCACGCTGCAGCTTTGCGCGGATAAACAGAAGCCCCTTCTTCTTGTATTTGTCTTTGATTTTCTGAAACTCGGCTCCGAGTTCAAAACAAAACAGGAGATGCGCACCTTCGGAGCGAGCAATCAGCCCCTCGATTTCGAGAGCCTTCTCAGTGAGTTCCGCTTCGGCGACGGCAGTCAGGTTCTTATCTGAGCGCTTCGTCCGTACGGATTGCGACGACGCTCCGACGTTTGAATCCTTTAATTTTACGACGGTATTTCGAGCCATTGAGTTCCCGAACTGCGATTGCGAGGTAACTTTCAGGCACACAGATCCCACCAAAATCAGGAACCATGTCTACTGAAAGCCACCTGAACAAGAGCAACCGCACGGCTCAGGAGCCCAACACCTGCTGATTGCTAAGCCCGATGGGCCAGCAGGTGATCGCTCAACTACAGCGAACCGCCCACGAATAAACGAGCGCAGTGTCGTGCCGCAACTAATTTTCCAAACGCCTAGAATTCCTAGAGCACTCGACTCCTACTTGGCCGCCAACAAGGGGACGATTGACAGCGTCGGACAATTGCGAGGATAAGTCGCGTGCCGCGTCTCATTGCGCGGGACCTCGTTAGACCGATCCATGCTCGGTCAGGCAGTCGAGGCGAAGGGGAACACGCTTCCTCGATGAATGTTTGGTTCTCCGTTCACCCTGCAGTCGGGCTCTCGGAGCATGGATCTGTGCGCTCGACTTGAGGGTTGAACCGTGACGACCAGCAGCAATTTCAAGAAGCAGATCAGAGAGCGCCAACGCAAAACCGGCGAGAGCTACCAAGAAGCTCGCCGTCAGCTCTTGGCTGCAGCAAAACACCAAGAACAACAACATCGAGCAGTACTCATCGAGATCTTCAGCGAATCCATGAGCCGAACAATGGTTCAACAAGCTGATCACATAAGCGCACAGATAATGGCCGCGAGCGGAGAGTTGTTGGTGCGCTCCGGTATCTGGCCCGAAGGAACGATGCCTCGCCTGAGAGCCACACTGACATCATTGCTTCCCCCTTCGTCGAATAATGACCCCGCGTTGACCAACGGCAAGTGGCGTCAGATCACTCCTCAAGAACAGTGGGTACTCTTCGGCCCTCGACACAACCCAAACGATGAACTCTCCCAGTTCTCTGGAGGGCGATTCGTCCGAAAGGTGCGTTGGCGCGAGCTCTCCACAGAGCGCTGGGAGCCACTGACACCGCATCAGTACGAAGCATTTTCCTGGGAGGGCGACGGAAATGACTGAGCTCGCTGATTCTCATGTGGCGTTGGTGCTGCGAGAGGTGGCGCGGTTTCTCCACGTTGCCGGCGGGAGTCTCACGGCGCAGCTCTCCACGAAAACCTCGACATTCACGGTCACGCCCAGCTCGCCTTCGTGGACGTGGACCAGCCAAATCGCATTCGGGGGCGGGCATGAGGTGTGGGCGTCGCCTGCCGAATCAGCCGCCCTCCGCCCAAACAACACGCCTCCTCCGATGCGATCATCGCACTGGCAGACGAAGGACATCATTGAAAAGTACCGAGGCATCTCGCTCTTCATCAATCAGCAGCGCTGGCGATGGGTTCAACTCGGATTCGATGTCGAAACCGCGATGTGGCTGCGGCTCATGAATCTCCGAATCGCGCACGAACGTTGGCACACGCAGTACTGGGCCGAGCTGCTGCTGACAGAGTTCCCCGGCGAGAAGTACATGGGCAGAACCCGAATCAAGGACATGCCGTTGTTCCTGGAGGAGTTCCTTCGCGTGTTCGCCGGGCTGAGGTCGGAGGTTCAAGTCGTCAAAGCAACCGCTGCTCGCGAGCGCGTGGCGATCGCACTGCCTCTCGACACTGCTTGGACCCAAGCACAGGAGGTAGAATTCGCTGTGCGAGTCATTGAGGAGCTGCCGCAACGTCGCGCGGTCATGCTCTTCGAGCAGACAGAAGACTGACTTGGAAATTGCGGCGGCGCTCTGGGCATAAGAATCTGGAGCGCCGCCTGGCCCTCCGCACGGGCCGCTCAAGACCCGTGCCCGCGGAGACGAACATGGCCGAGTGCCGTTCAAGGCGTGTGACGAGTTGACGTGGTTCGAGAAGACGATGGCGCAGTTGTCGGTCTCGGTCATCGTCGAGCAGTGAAAGAACGAGGAGTCGCCGCTGGCGAAGAGCCGCGAGACGCCGGCGCTGCTGAAGCGCTTCAACGATGAAAGCTGGGACTTCATCGACATGCAGTTCGAAATCACGAAGCCGACGCTCGCCTCGCGATACGGGTCCGTCGCTCTGTACGCCGAGGAGTGCGGCAACCCATCTCAGGTCGCAGCGGTGCTTGAGGCGTACCTGAAGAGATTCAACCTGACAGGCGTGCTGACGTTCTCGTGGGCGTACACTTGCTCGAAGATGCGCAGCGACAACTTCGGGGGTGGTGCCGCGGTCGTCACGGCTGAAGGTTCGAAGTTCATCGACGCGCAGGACTGGGCGTCAGACCTCGCCGCCAAGTTCATGGCCACCACTCAGTTACCAGCACCTTGAGGCGCTACTGCCGTCGGCGAATCCTCGGTGGCACAGCGTGAGCAGTGCGTTCCTTGGGCTTCAAGAGTGGGTACGCGGCGAGCGCTTCGACGACGGGGTCTGCAACGGAGCGTAGAACCAACTCTTTCAGCAGCTGCTCGAGTTGCTCGCACCGCGCTTCAATCTCAAAAACTCGAGCCTGGTTCTCGTTGTCGATGGCCTTGTGCAGTTTCGCGTGCTCTTCCTCTGAAGGACACAGCAGCAAATTCTCTGGCTCATTGTTGTGGGGGTCGCGATCTCGATGATGCACGAGCAACCCGTGCGTCAGTCGAACTCCCACTCTCGTGCTGACCAACAGCCGATGTTCGAGCACCCAGTCATCACCCAGGCGGACTTCCCAGTAGCCAGATTTGTTCTTGCGTCGTTCGCGCCGCGCCGGGTTGGCCATGCACCGCACCCTAGTTCGAGGGTACGACATGTAAGCCGGGCAGACAGAAACGACTGAGTTTCGTCGACAACGGAGGCTTCAATCCGTTCGACGGCATCGGCCTTCGCCGCTTGTGCGTTTGCGAGACCGCCGTCTTCCACATCATCATCAACATCAACTGCGTCGCGTCGACGCAAAGGCACTCGTCTGTGAATGCTGCCATGAAGAACATCATCAACGTGCTGGCCACTGGCGGCACGCACCTCGGCGACCTCTGCTTCTGGTCGCTCTCTGACGCGGTCATCTCCCGCGCGGAGTTGGAGAAAAAGTGGGCCGACACCGGCCTCGCCAACAACCTGCTCCCCGAACCGCCTACCGTGTCGAAGGCCTTCAAGCTGGCTTTGCGCGAGACTCAGGTGGGCCTCTCCGACACGCTCATTCGCCCTGTCATCGACGACGAGGCCAGCGTCATCTTCGCGGTGGTGCGCGAGAAGAAGCTCGACGAAGGCTTCCTCGAGTACACGCAGGAAGCGAAGGTGGTGCTGGACCTGCTCCACGGCACCGTTCGTACCGACAACCCGTCTCACGCGCTCGTCAACGCGGTGCAGGCGCGTTTCTCCGAGCTGAAGGACACGCACACCGCCGACGACATTCGTCGCACGGTGACGCGCACGTTGCAGAGTTTTCAGGCGGTACTGCTGCGCGAGAACGGCGGCGTTTGGTGGGTGCCCGCGCCGTACGCGGAGCCACTGCGGAAGTTGCAGGTGTGCATCGAAAGCATCGGCACCAGTAAGGTGTACCTGCTGCCTGTGCATGACTCGGCAGATGCGCATCGCACACTCGGCGACGCGGCCGTCAAGTCGCTTGAAACCGAACTCGCGACGCTCAAGCAGGAAGTCGAAGCATTCGTCGCTAACCCACCAGAACGTAAGTCAACTCTTGTGCGTCGGTTCGATGCCTTCGATGAACTGCGCAACCGCGCCGAGCTGTACCGCGACATTCTCTCGATACGCGTAACCGACCTGGACTCGACGCTGAACGCGTTGTCGTCGTCTATGGAAACGCTGTTGTCCTCGAAGTCTGAGGACTGAACTACTCAATCAAAAGATGAAGCCTGAGCGTTTGCTTGCCAGCCCGCATCTTGAACGATTTCAGTTCAGCCTTCAGACCGTTTCGAGCTCGCGTCGATGCTTTCGCGAAACTCTCTTCGCTGAACCCGGGAGCAACAATCAGCGCTCCAATCTGCTCGACCCGCTGTTCTTTGTGACGGCAGTCGATTCGACGAAGAGCATCGAAGTCAGCACGCCACGCTGCGAACTGCTTGGCTGCGTTGTAGTTATCGAACGCGACTTTCAACTCAAGAAAGTTCCAAGACCTAGCGACGTCGTTTGGCTGCGACAGAAACGGTGACGCCCACAAGTCGATCCGCTTGGGAGGAACCCCGCGGAGTTCAGCGCAATATTCGAGTCCGACATCACCCGGTTCATCGCCGATCCATCGTTCGTAGTTCCACGGCGAACGGCGGAGCAGCGCCGCCATCTCGAACTTCAACCAGTCCTCGAAGCCATTCTCCATTGAACAAATGTGGCCGACGCGACCATCGACCTGCTCCATCGACTTCAGGTGGTCGATGGCGCTTTGAACCCATAGAGGAATGGTCAACCGTTGTTGCTTCGCCATAGCGCAACTCTACCGAGTTGAGGCTGGGCGTGGTCGTCCACTCATTTCCAGGAACATCCATGCACATCAAATTCACCGCTCTGCGGAGTGATCTGTCGTCGTGTTTTCCCGAGCGCCAACACGTCATCGACGGTGCGCTCGCTGCTGTGCTTGCGAGAGAGCACGTGTTGTTGCTCGGCCCTCCAGGTACTGCAAAGTCGGCGCTGGTACGCGCCATCGCAAGTGCGTTCGGGGGCAGCTACTTCGAGCGACTGCTGACGAAGTTCTCAACGCCGGAGGAGTTGTTCGGCCCGGTGTCGCTGAAGGGGCTTGAGGCTGACAAGTTCTCGCGCATCACGAAGGGCATGTTGCCGGAAGTGGAGTTCGCCTTCGTCGATGAGGTCTTCAAGGCCAACAGCGCGATTCTGAACTCGTTCCTCACGTTAGTGAATGAGCGTCTCTTCCACAACGACTCGACGCCGATGCAGGTGCCGCTGGTGTCGATGTTCGGCGCGTCGAATGAGCTGCCTGAAGGTCGCGAGCTGGAGGCCCTCTTCGACCGCTTCGCGCTGCGCTTCGACGTGCAGTACCTCCTGCGGCCCCAGCATCTGAAGGACGTGCTGACGTCGCCGGAACCGAAGCTGGTGTCGCGGTTGGACATGAAGACGCTCCGCACGGCGCAGGCAGAGGTCGCGAAGGTGAAGGTCACCGACGCCACCGTCGAAGCGCTCATCGCCATTCGTGACGCGGCGAAGGCCGAGGGCATCATCGTCAGCGACAGGCGTTGGAAGAAGTCGCTGCGACTCGTGCAGGCCGCCGCGTGGTTGGCGGGCGAGAAGCAGACCTCGCCTGAAGACCTCACGCTGCTGACGGACGCGCTGTGGCGCGAGCCGAAGGAGCGCTCCAAGGTGGCGAAGCTGGTGGGTCGACTCGCGGACCCGGTGGCGACGCAGGCCACGGAGATTCTCGATGCTGCGCGAGAGACGGCCGCCAAGGTGACGTCACTCAAGACGGGCGACCGGAAGACGTACCTCGCGCAGGCCGCACAGTCGCTCGAGGAGTTCCGCGCCCAGCAGGCGAAGCTGACGAAGCTGGAGAAGAACGCCGGCCAACGGGCGAAGGCCGTCATCGCTGATGCCGTCGCAGAGGTGACGTCGCTGCACGCCGAGTTGGCCCGTACGGTCAGCAACGGCCTTGGCCTGGGCATGAGGGCCGTGAAGTGAAGCGGTTCCTCTTCGACGTGCCGCGGTGGCACGTCTTCCTTCACCGCGAGGCCCGCGGACTCCCACCCGTCGAAGACAACGACTCACCGCACCTCAAGCTGGAGGACGAGCTGTTCGACCGCCTCTACGCGGGCGGCAGCGAACGAATCGATGTCGCCGATGCCACCGACTGGAAAGCGTGGGCCGAGAAGCTGCACTCGATGTGCACCGAGCTCCCGACCTTCTCGCGGCTGGCCCAGGAGTGCCTCGGTGATGCCGATGCTTCGGCACTCGCCGTCGAGAAGCTGTTGGAGACGTTGAAACCGCACATGCAGCAGAAAGCCCAGGACGTGCAGCCGCCGACACTGCGACGGGCCGTCACCAGCGCGTGCGACAAAGCGTCGGTCGCCATCGAAGTGCACCGTGAAGCCAGTGAAGGTCTCGCCGGCGTCGGCTTCGGAAGCAGCACGCACCTCGGCGACAAGAAGTCTGGCAGCCCTGCCCAGCGTCTCTCGTCACGCCTGAAGAACGATGACCGGCTCCGTCGCATCGCGCTGCTGGCGGGCAAGCTGAAGCGCATCGCGCTTACGAAGCAGAAGGCGAAGGTGCGGCACGGTGCTGACGAAGTCACCGACGTCGAACTCGGCTCCAGCGTCTCCCGATTGTTGCCGTCGGAGCTGATGAAGCTGGCGCACCCGAAGCTGCGGCTCCCGCTGCTGGCGTCACTCACTGAAGGCAAGGCCATGCAGTACCGCCTCGAAGGCAACGCGTCGCTGGGCCGTGGCCCGCTGGTGGTGTGTCTCGACAAGTCCGGCAGCATGGATGGCGAGCGAGACATCTGGGCCACGGCTGTGGCGCTGGCGCTTCTCGAGGTCGCGCAACGTCAACGACGCGCCTTCGCGATGTTGGCCTTCGACGGCATCGTCAAACACGAGGCTGTTGTCGACCCCGGCGGGCAGCTCCCCGAAGACGCGCTCTTCGTGGCGTGCACCGGTGGCACCAACATCACCGGCGTCATTCACCGCGCACTCGAGGTCATCGAAGAGAGCCACGGCGCGATGAAGAAGGCCGACATTGTGCTGGTGACAGACGGTGGCAGCGACACGTCAGCCGCCCCCGCCGTCAAGCATCGCGCGGCGGAGTTGGGCGTCACCATCTTCGGGCTGGGCATCGGAGTTGAAACAGCCTTGCTGATGCACTGGTGCGACGAAGCGCACGCCGTCACCCGCCTCGACACGGCTGACGAGGCCGTGGCTGAGAGCGTCTTTACCCTCTGACTCGAAGGCCACCATGAATTGGAAGCAAGTCGCCTCGGCCATCCTCAGCGCCGTCGCGTGGTTCCTGGAGAATTATCCGACGCGCAGAAAGCGCTGACCCACCACAACACGCAGCACCGGCACGGCCCTCGTCACGCATCTCGCGTGGCGGGGGCTTTGTCGTTTCAACGCAAGGAGAAGTACATGGATGAAGTTTCGAAGAAGAAGCTGTACGCGCTGCTGTCGGCCCCGTTTCCGGAGTCGTGCATCCAGCGAACCGAGGGCAAGCAGACGGGCCGTGGCTACGACACCACCGGCATCGCGTACCAATTCATCGTCAACCGCCTCAACGAGGTGCTGGGAATCGGCGGCTTTCGCGTGCACCGCGAGGTGACGGTGAAGCCAATTCAGCGCGGCAACGGGAAGGCAGCGTTCGAGGCCATCTGTGACCTGACGCTGGAACTGGGCGCGTGGGTCGACGGGTGCTTCAAGACCTTCGCCGAGGCCGTGGCGGATGGTGGCCACGTCTCCAACAGCGAGAGCGACGCACGCAAGGGCGCGTACACGAATGCCTTCAAGAAGGCGGCAGCGTTCCACGGCGTCGGCAAGCAGGCCTATGAGGGCACGCTGGACGACGACAACCTCCCCGAGGACGCGCCACACTCGGTGCCCGCGACTCGCGCCGCGTCGACTTCGAGTCAGCCGGTGATGACAGTGGTGAAGGCTCCGCTGCCGACGCCGCCTGCAGAGGCACCGCCCGCGGGCTACGTGAAGTCTCCGCCGCCGGTGCAGCAGGAGCGCAACCGACTTTCCTCGAAGCAGCTGGCGGCCATCTGGAGCATCGCGCGGAAGCAGAGCTTCGAGACGTCGACCTTCCGCAACCAGGTGAAGCAGCGCTTCGGGGCACAGCTGGAGTTCCTCACCCGTCAGCAGGCGTCGCAGCTCATCGACTCGCTCAACGCGCAGCTGAACTCCGCTGAAGCGCCGTCGCAGGAAGGTGCTGCGTGACGGCCCGCGAGACAGACGGGCTCTTCGTCTCCATCTCGCAGCTGAAGCTGTGGCAGCAGTGCCCGAAGAAGCACGAGTACCGCTACGTGCGCGGCGTGGAGCCGGAGTTTGTGCCGATGGCGCTGGCCTTTGGCTCAGCGTTCCACGCCGCGCTTGCGCTGCACTACGAGGCGCTGCTGCGCGGTGAAGTCGCTCCTGAATCCGAAGTGAAGGAGCGATTCATCGACACGCTCAACATCGCGAAGCGCGGGCCGGTGCCGCTGCAACACGACGAGGAAGAAGACGGCCCCTTCGAATTAGTCGAGGCGAAGGGCCTTCAGATGCTCGACGTCACCCTCGGGCACCCGTCAGCGCGGCCGGAGAAGGTGCTGGCCGTCGAGAGGAAGTTCATCGTGCCGCTTCACGACGTCGAGACCGGCGAAGTCCTCGACGTGCAACTGCTGGGCGTCATCGACCTCGTCGTCGAAGAAGACGGTCACCGCGTGCTGGTGGAACACAAGACGAGCGCGAAGAAGTACTCGATGGACCAGCTCAACTTCGACACGCAGCTCTCCGCATACAGCTTCGCGGCGGAGATGATGCAGTGGGGAGAAGTCGGGCTGCGCTTCTCGGTGACGACGAAGACGAAGTCACCGCAGGTGCAGCTCGAAGATGTCCGTCGTGATGAAGGCGACATGACGGACTTTCTTCGCGTGGCAGCGGGCGTGTTGAAGGCCGTCGATGCGGGCATCAGCTTCCCGGTGCGCGGCTGGAGCTGCCGCACGTGCCCGTACCGCAAGCGCTGCGAGGCCGAGCGATGAGTCGACGCAAACGGCGCACGGATTTTCCGGTCAACCGGAAAACTCAGCGACCTGGCATCAGCCTCGCTGACGAGTTGGACACCATCAGCAATGCAATGGAGGCGACCGCTGTGTTGGTTGAACTCGCTCCTCTCGACCACTCTCACGAGGCCACCGCTGAACGTCATTCGCGCCTCGTATCCGCGCTGATTGCGTTGACTGGCGACCGCGTAAAGTTGCTCCGTCGCGTCATCGTCGGAACGCTCGACGCAACGATGCTGATCGCGCGACACAACACGCGCGATGAGACGCCTGACGCGGCAGAAGACAACGATGTCCTGCTTCAGTCGCGAAAGAGGTAGCTCAACTCGTCGGAGTTGCCTTCGGTCTGCCCGGTCCGCGCTTCTTCAACCGGGCAGGCCGAAGCAGCTCCATCGGCTCAACCTTCAGCGCCTTCGACAGCGCCCACAGCGAGAGCAGCGTCAGGTTTGCGAGCCCTGCTTCGATCTCTCTGTATCTACGGTCCGAAACACCGGCCAGACCTGCGGCTTGATGCTGATTCAAGCCGAGTCGCTCCCGATGGAGCCGGGCGTTGGCAGCGACGTAGTGCCGGATGTCCACGCCTGCGGGCATGGCGCCTCGGTAGCCGCCGTGGACCGACGCATATAGACCGACTAAACATCCTATTCATGAGCAACTCAGGAACGCGCCGTTTGGGTCACGCGGTGCACTTCTCGGGAGCGCGACTTGTCTGACCGCTCTCCCGAACGTAGCTACCAAGCCGACTCCGAAACTCGGCGGCAGCGAAAAGGCCGCGCCCCCGATGCCACCACCATCAACGGTCTGGTCGAACACTTCGGCGCAGATCTCGGCGCGGTTACACGTCTGGTGCGGCAGGTACTGGGCGAACCGCAGCTCACGCCTGACGACGGGTTTCTGCTCACCGATCAACAACGTGAAGACGTTCTGGTGACCATCGCGCTGAACACAGCAGCGTGCGCCCAATGCCAACTCCCATTTGGTCCGTATGGACCTGACAGCGAGCAATGCCAGTGCGGTCGCAGACTCGGTCGATGTCCTCAATGCCGTCGCTTCACCTCGTTCCGTCTGACGAAGAAGCATCTGTTGGCTCGTGATGACTTCGAGTGCGAGCGCTGCGGAGCGGAAGTCGCGACGTGCAGCTACGGCAAGACCGATGGCTGCGAAGGGTGGGCACCGAAGACGCACGCTGGGTGGCAGGCGCACTGTCTCGTTTGTGAGCACGATGACCAGCGCATCGCCGCCGAAGAACGTTCCATCGCCCGTGCAGAGGCGTTCGGCAGTGCGTTTGGGCAGCGACTCTCGAGCGAGTTGCGCTCCTCGGGCACGTATCAACACGTGATGGGTCGCGTTGAAAACGGAGCGTTCGACCTGACCACGAGGAAGAAATGAGCGGCTCAGTGGCCGTTCGTGTCGTTGTCGAAGGTGGTCGAGAGATCAACGGCATTTACCTCCCGCGAGTTCCCGTTCGCGGAGATGCGATCAACATCCAGAGCATCGGCGAAGTCACCGTGAAGCGCGTGGTTCTCGACGCAGTCGTGAGCACGATTCACGTCTCGAAACCCAAGCCCACGCGTTGAGCTCAAGGTCTTCAGTTCTCAGCCCATCCCCCCGGGCCACGCAGCGAATCACCATCCAAAGGAGCAACACATGAAGCTCGTTTTCGTGAGCGCACTCGTCGTCGCGCTGGCGGGTTGTTCATCCGCTTCACAAGGAGAACCCGGGCCGCAAGGACCGAAGGGCGATGTCGGTCCAGTCGGCCCGCAAGGCGCGAAGGGAGACAAAGGCGACACCGGTGAACGCGGTGCTCAAGGCGTCGCAGGTCAGCAGGGGCCGGCTGGTATTCAAGGACCGCAAGGGCTCACCGGCGCGATCGGTCCTGCTGGAGCCACCGGCACTCAGGGTCCAGTTGGAGCCCAAGGAGCGCAAGGTATTCAAGGCGTCGCTGGACCAGCTGGCGCAGCCGGCGCGACAGGTCCTCAAGGGCCTGCCGGTCTGAATGCACAGCGTGCGTTCAACTCCAGTGGCGCTGCCGTTGGGTCGGTGTTGTTCGACCACAACGAAAACATGAAGGTCTGGGTTGATGCATGGGGCTGCTTCAGTGATGTAAGCGACAGCGGCATCCTGTTCGCGACCAACGATGTATTGGTCTACTACGCGGATTCTGCGTGCTCAGGTCCTGCCTACTACCGGGGCATCACCATGAGCTTCAACTCGTATCGCTGCCTCGCCGGGAAGTTCAACAAGACCTACCGAGTTACTCGGTTTGCGTCTGCCGCTTCCGGAGTTTCCACGCAGTACGCATGGAATGGCAGCAACTGCACGATGGTCGCGCAAGGAAACACGAACTATCCGATGGAAGAAGTGTTGAACTACAACGCAACTACTTCGGAGACTCGGATCGGCGAACAGTAGCGGCAAACGAGGCGGCAAAGACGTTCCGTGTCCTCCTCGGGCGAAGTCAACAAGAGAGAAGCTCATTCGGTTTACCCTCCCAGATTCGGCGCTCACGCTATGAATGCCGACGTGCGACCGCTTTCTCGCTCGGAGAACATGGCCCGCATCAAGGGCACCGACACGTTACCAGAGGTGACGTTGCGCAAGCTCCTGTGGGCGGCAGGCATTCGATACCGAACGAACTTCCGCACTCCAGGCGGAAAGGCTGACATCGCGCTGCCGTCCAAGCGCTTCGCGGTCTTCGTTGATGGGTGCTTTTGGCACGGGTGCCCAGAGCATTATGTGAAGCCGCGAAGCCGGAGTTCCTACTGGGACGCCAAGCTCACTGAAAATGTCGAACGCGATCGACGACAGACACAAAAGCTCCTCGACGAAGACTGGAACTTCATCAGGGTCTGGGAGCACGAAGTCTCCGAAGACGCGCCTGAAGTCGCACAACGCGTTCTGAATCAGCTCAAGAGCGGAAGGCCCGCCACCTGGCCTCGGTGGCGGGTCGCTGTCGTCGAGTTCATTGACCCCTTCGGCGAACGCGAGCGACGTCATCTCAAAAACCTTCTAGGGAACGCTGGACGGATAGAGGAGGGGCCACGCATCACTCTCAAAATCGGACGCGTCAAACGCTCGTCAACCGACACAACGTAGACCTGGCGGTCAAAGTGTCGCTTGGAGTATAAACCACGACCGACGATCCCACGAAGCTCACCAAACATGCCTTCTCCGTCTGAAATGCCAGCGCACACACATTCAAAAAAGGACGCGATGAGTCATCGATTCGACTTCATCGACTTGTTCGCCGGCATAGGAGGATTCCATCGTGCGCTCGCGAAGGCAGGAGGCCGTTGCGTCTTCGCTTCCGAATGGGACCCATGGGCGCAACAAACCTACGAAGCCAATTTCGGTATCGTGCCAGCCGGCGACATTACAAAAGTCGAACCGGATTCGATTCCCTCACACGACATCCTCTGCGGTGGCTTTCCATGTCAGCCGTTTAGTATCGCAGGGGTTTCGAAAGCAAATGCGCTTGGGCGCAGCCATGGATTCGAGCACGCAACGCAGGGAACGCTATTCTTTAACGTGGCAAAAATTATCGCCCGCCAAAGGCCACGCGCATTCATCTTAGAGAACGTGAAGAACCTGAAAAGTCACGACAAGGGTCGTACGTTTCAAGTCATTTCAAACACATTGACCGAGCTGGGCTACCACTTTGACCATCGCATTCTCGATGCCCGTCACTGGGTGCCACAACACAGAGAACGAGTATTTATCGTCGGCTTTCGAGATAGCGCTGACTTCGCCCGCTATAAATGGCCGACTCTACCTAAGAAACAACTGCGGTTCAGCGACATTCTCGAAGAACACGTCCCACCCAAATACACCCTTTCCGATAAGCTGTGGGACTACTTACAGAGGTACGCCGCCAAGCATAAAGCTGCTGGCAATGGTTTCGGGTACGGACTCGTCGATTTGAATGGTGTATCGCGCACTTTGAGTGCTCGATACTACAAGGATGGGTCTGAGATACTGATACCGCAACGAGGTAAAAACCCGCGCAGAATGACGCCTCGCGAATGTGCGCGATTGATGGGCTATCCAGATAAAATGAACATCGTATGCAGCGACACGCGTGCCTACAAACAGTTCGGAAACTCAGTGGTTGTCCCGGTTGTCTCGGCATTGGCCCAAAGTGTCGTTGCGGCGATGACTAGGCCTTCTCGCGGGATAAAATCACCGCATCAACACGAGCTTTTCTCGTCCTCGAGGGCTGCATAAGCGCACAGAAGGGGCGGGGACGATGCGGGGTAAGGACAGAGCGACATGGGCACTAGATCAACGCGGGAAAGCCGTAGTTCTACGCCACGGACGCTCGACGATACGCGTTGACCCAATAAAAATCTGGGAAGCGCAATTTGAAGATCGAACTAAAATCGATGGTCTAGTCGTCACAAGGCCATCGAGTGATTTACCGCAGCTTGACTTCTCTCGCTTTCCGCTTGACGTGTCGCTCAAGGCTCAGGGTTCCCTCAATGCTGGCTTCTCTCTAGCTTGGGCAACTCTCGACTCGGAGATTGACATCCGCGATTCTCAAATCGTCGAAAATCGGCGATGGTTTATGCTCGACCGAGAGACGCTCGATTCTACAATATCGTCCTTAGCTACGCGCTCAATCATCTGCCCAGGTCCAATAACATTGGGTCAACTCGTGTGGCTACGAGCCAACCAGAACGGAGCCACCAAGGTCATCGACGCGACTACCAATGCGGATCCGCTGCTAGCGCTGCAACAACCAAAGGCGACAAGAACGCTACACAAAACGACGCTTTTCCCTTACCAATCCGTTGGCGTCGCTTTTCTAAACCGCGTCGCGAAGGAATCAATCGGGTGCATTCTCGCCGACGAAATGGGTTTAGGAAAAACGATACAACTCATTGGACTATTGACCGATGAGAATAAGCGTGGGGCAACAACAAGCCTCATCGTGTGTCCCGCGACTATCTTGGAAAACTGGCGACGAGAGCTTGAAGAGTTCGCGCCGCAGCTAAAGCTATTTACTCACATCGGAACGGACCGCCCGGGAACCGCCAAGCACTTTCACGGTTTCGATATCATTCTGACGACATTCGAAACCGCCGTTCGCGACGAGCCCATGTTGGCGAATGTGCGCTGGAATATTTTGATTGTCGATGAGGCGCAGTATCTCAAGACACCAACCGCCCAGCGCACGCTCTCAATCAAAAGACTCTCTCGCCGAGTTACTGTAGCAGCAACAGGCACTCCTGTTGAGAACAGGTTAACCGACTTATGGTCAATTGCGGACCTAGTGCTACCGGGGCTCCTCGGTTCTCAGCGTAGCTTTGAGTCTGAATTCGACGACACCAAGCAAGACGCGGAGAGACTCGCACCCATTGTTGCTCCGCTCATGCTTCGTCGGAGAGTCGCAGAGGTTGCAACAGATCTGCCCCCTCGAATTGACATCCCGCAGCCGATCGTTATGACACAGCGGCTTGCTGTTCAATACGACGCGATTCGAACCGCGGTATTCGAAGAATACGGGAACCGCGCGACTCTCGTTTCCCTAGGAAAGTTGC
Organism: Myxococcota bacterium; assembly: GCA_048498275.1. GTDB lineage: Bacteria > Myxococcota > Myxococcia > Myxococcales > Myxococcaceae > Archangium_A. Next base: position 38,948 of record JBEHYH010000001.1, read on the forward strand.
GACAGTTCTGCGCTCACCCCAAACTCGTCGACATCGATTGGTCCGATCTCGCCGTAGGAATGCCAAAATATCAAAGATTGACTGAGATTCTCGAAGAACTCTTCTCTTCCAATGAAAAGGCGCTAATCTTCTGCTCCTTTACTGAGATGATCGATATCATGATGGGGGACCTGTCGCGTCGATTTCCGAACGCACACCGTGGATTCATCGATGGTCGGGTGGACATTTCAATGCGACAACCAATCGTCGATAACTTCACACGCCACAACGGGTTTGGCTTTCTTATCCTCAATCCCAGGGCAGCCGGCGTCGGCCTAAACATCACAACGGCAAATCATGTAATCCACTACACACCAGAGTGGAATCCTGCCGTCGAAGATCAAGCCTCAGCGCGAGCTTACAGGCGAAAGCAAACAAAACCCGTTACCATTCACCATCTATTTTTTGCGAGTTCCGTTGAGGAAGTGATGACAGCTCGGCTGTTGGCCAAACGACAGCTGTCGACTGGGGCCGCTGTCGGCAATCAAGGCTCCGCGGACGCCAGCGATATCGCTCGGGCACTTGCGACATCTCCTTTGGCACATGGAACATTCGAATGACACTCGAATCCACGCGCATAATCAAAACCCTCAGCGCGAACGATGTCGGCGAAACAGGCTCACATCAAGCCGGCATTCTGGTACCGAAATCTCCAGAGATCCTCAGCTATTTCCCCAAGCTAGACCATCACTTAAAGAATCCACGAAATACGCTCACTTTCTTTGAGCCGAATGCCATTACAAAATGGGATTTCGAATTCATCTACTACAACAACAAGTTTTTTGATGGAACCCGGAACGAGTATCGACTCACCGGAATGACAAAGTATCTCCGGGCAACAAACGCAAAGCGCGACGATGCTTTGGAATTCTATCGGGACGCTGATGGTCGCCGAACCATATGCCTGCGGCGTGCGGAAGCACAGACACACGACGACGACGGGACATTACGAATCAGTGGCGGTTGGAAAATCATTCGACTCTCCGGGAGATGAAATTGGCCAAAAAAGCGACCGACAAATACGTAGAATGTGCTCCTGATCCGGAACGAGTCGTCGAGGGCTTGCGGGACACAGGATATCAGCTGGAAACGGCAGTGGCCGATATCGTCGACAACAGCATCGCTGCGACAGCAAAGCGTATCGACGTGAACATGAACATGGACCCTAAAGGGAACGTGCTTGTGTCTATTGCCGACAATGGAATCGGCATGAGTCGAGACGGACTAATCAATGCGCTGAGATACGGATCCAAAAGACGCGCAGACCCATCCAGTCTAGGAAAATTTGGTCTCGGATTAAAAACCGCCTCGACGGCTTTCTCACGTCGAATAGTACTCATTTCGCGCGAAAAGAAATCTGGAGCGGTGCTTCGCGCGGTCTGGGACTTAGATGTCGTCGCGGATAAGCACGACTGGTTAATAGAGATAGACGACGCCAGGAAAGAAGAGATTTTAATTCTCGATCAGACTGCCGAAGGCGGCACAGGCACGGTCGTCATATGGGATCGCGTTGATCGACTCCTCTCTGAATACAAAAACCAAAACGGCGTTCCCGCCCGAAAAGCCCTGACGCGTCACGTCGATGGACTGCGACAGCATCTGGCTATGACTTATCAGCGATTCTTGGACCCCAAAGACAAGCGAGCTCCAACAATCAAACTGCGATTGCAAGGCGAAGCAGTTGAACCATGGGACCCGTTTTGTTTATCGGAAACGAAGGAGCCGATTGAAAACAAAACAATCCCTCTGGAGCTACCCGACGGCACAAAAACATCATTTTCGATTAGGGCTTTTGTGTTGCCTCGAAAAGAGGACTTCACCGATCAGGATGCAGCAAAGCTCGCGCGGATACAAAACGATATGCAAGGTATATATGTCTACCGTGAGAATCGAATGATCCACGGCCCAGACTGGATGGACATGTACCGAAAAGAACCTCACGTCACATTGTGTCGCGTCGAGCTTTCATTCGACCACAAATCCGACGAAGCGTTCCAGGTCGATATCAAGAAATCGCGAATTCTACTCGCGAACGAGCTCTACGAATGGCTCCGAGACAAATTCCTCCCTGGCCCACGACGCGAGGCTGAATCTCGGTCTCGAAAAGGCCAAGCGGCCAGAGCCAGTGGGCTTGGAGCGCTGCTACACACCGCATCAAACAATGCAATTCACAGCAAAGCGGATGCTCTGCAAACTGCCAAGTTGCAAGAGTACAGCGCTAAGACTGGTGAGGCCACGATCCAGAATCGCGGCGGCAAAGCGAAAATAAAAATCAAATTGGTTGATTCCGTAACCCCCGGTCAGGTTCATGTTCAAACTGTCCCTGAAATCATAAACGGGCTACTTTTCGAGCCCGCCTACATCAAGGGGGCGAACGGCGAGAGCAATCAAGGCGTCCAAATTGCCAGCAGTCATCCTTACTACCATAAGGTTTACCTTCCCAATCGCTCGTCTGGCGTCACCATTCAGGGCTTGGATTCCTTACTTTGGGCTTTGGGTGCTGCCGAACTCGGATGTGTCAGTGACGAAACCAAACGAAAGTTTGAAGAAATGCGTTTCGAGGTCTCGAGACTACTACGACAGCTCGTCGATGACATGCCCGACCCGATCGATGACGCCGAGCAATGATTGACGAAAGAGCACTAGAGCAGCGCCTGTGCGGCCGTTTTGGTTTGGCGATCAGCGCCGGTCGCCGTGGCCACGGCCTAGATGAGTGTGTGTACTTTCGAGTGGTCGGTCACGGTATCGACAAACCAAATGGTTTCGCAATCGAACTGACCGGAGAATGGCGCTCACTTGAAGCCAAGTTCGTTCCGGATTCGTTTGCACGATCGCTGATGCAGACTGTCGCAGCATCTACCGAACTGCGACGTAGAGAATTTCTCTCTCTGTCAGATGCTTTTCAGAGCACGGGGATTCGCAGTTCAGTACGGATTGACGACCGTCCGATTAACGCGAGAGATACCTTGACGCAGCCTTGGTCGAAGTTCCAACTCGCTTGCCATCGACTTACCGACAAATCGGATGAACAGCGCGATGCGGAGGAACTTGGCGGAGCATGCTTGGCACTAGTTCTTTCGCTACTCCCGATCGAGGAGTTGGTTTCACTGCCGTCGGAAGAGTTTCTCGAGCTTGAGCCGGGCACCAACCAAATAGACGGGTTGCCAGAGGGAGCGGTAACCAAAATAACTGTTAATCGGTATGAACGCCGACCAGCCAATCGCGCGGCAGCTATCGCGGCCCACGGGACGCAGTGTGCAGCGTGCGGTTTTGACTTCTTTAGATTCTACGGAGATCTGGGAGACGGCTTTATTGAAATACACCATCGAACGCCAGTATCGCTGATAGGGCCCAACTACATCATCGACCCAGTACGCGACTTAGTGCCGTTGTGCGCGAACTGCCACCAGATGGTGCATCGAAGATCTCCGCCGGTTGAACCAGAACAATTGAGAGAACTCTTGCTCGCGCGTCAAAAGTTCCCCAAGACAACCGCATCTGGCAGTCCCGATGACGAGACCGCAGGGCGTCTGGAGTAGTTCTCGCGTGGATTCCACTTAACAAAGTCGTCTGCCGCTCAATGGTCAGCCATCAAAAACGAAAGAGGCGTTAAGCTTGCAGCTGTCAGGAACAAGGTAGGAGCTTCCGACATGCACTGCTTCACGCTACCTATGCTGTTCTTGATGAAGTTCAATACCAAGGAACCGCAGTTCGCCATCGAGGTTAAACCGAGGCGTCCACACCGCATCAACAGAACCTACTGGCACCACATCGGGATCCGTTGCGCTGAACACGAACTGAACAGGATCTTCCAATCTGCTCGACATTTTGTGGAACTGCGCAACATACGCACTTAAGTCTGCTGAACTCAGTTCGTGCTGACGGGGGGCATCGAGAATGAGCAGCTTCGGGTGGTTGCCATTCATGGCAAGTGAGGCTTCGACCAACGCTGCGTGGTAAGACAGGATAAATCGCGTGCGAGTACTGCCGCTTGGAGACGACTTGGAGGTGAAGGGCTCTCCATTCACAACAAGCCGCAATTCCTCATCGAACTCGATCTCCGTCGGCAAATTTGGCGTATTGAGTACGCCGCACCATTTCACAAAGCTAGTCGCCAGATGCTGCCGAGCATCGAGTAGTCGGCTCGTTTCCCTACGAGCTCCGCGTGTTGGGCGAAGTTCATCGACCGAATCTCTCGCTCGCGCTTCTTTGGTAAGAAGCACTTCAAGTTGCTTCTGCTCACGTGCAATTCGCTCGAGGCGATCGAGACGAACGTGGATATCGGACAATTCTCGGGTCGCAAGTTGTAGAAAACTGACGATTCCACCACCTCCGCGCTGCTCAAGCTCTTGGCTCTTCGCCTCGCTTGCTTCATGAACAAGGCGCTCTGCTGCGGCTAGTTGGTCGGTTAACACAACAAGCACTCTTTCCACCTCACCGCTACCTACTTCGAAGTCCTTAAGCTGGTCTTTTAGATAGAGAACCCGCCTGCCAAACGAGTCTTCATTCCTGAAGAACTGGCAGGATTGGTTTCCACAGAGCTTTCGGAAAATGTCAGCGGCAACTTCGTTCTGCTCTAGAGCACTGAGCTCGGTGCCCATCTCGGCGCGGTAGTCACCCAGTTGTTTTTTTCGTTTCTTGGCACTCGCCAACTTGAGAGCAAGCTCATCTCTCTGTTGCGCACTTTCACGGACGCGAACGTCAAGCGCTGATTCTGACTGAAGCATCGTCTGAATAGTAGATTGCGCACGGGCGATCTCAGGCTCCAGCACGGCCTTACGCTCTTGCAGGCGCTCGACGGCATCGTCTCCACGATCCTCGCCCAGCTCACGCCTGAGCGCCTCAAGACCTCGGCGCTTGAATGCGATCTGCTCTTGTATGCCAGCCTGCTCCGTCTTCGCCTCTCTGTATTTACCCTTGTCTACTGGTCGGTATTTCGCAGGAAGATCCAATAACCAACGAAGAACTTCCTCGCGTTGATCTCTCACGAATTTGTGGGTTTCGAACGGCACATATTCGGAAGCCCAACCAACATCCTGATCGACCAAGAACATTGGTCCCACAACGCTCATGTACGGAGGAACTTGCTCGCCCGATACCGATGAAAGCGTTCGTAGCGCGATACCAATCTTTGGTAGCAGCCATGACGAAAAGTCACTTTCATTGGAAAATGAAACAACATGACCCTTTTGGTCGCTCACAGCAACGACGAGACCCGATTCAAACTGACGTACAATTCTGTACTCTGTTGCGTCCGCCACGATTTCAACGACGACAGCGCTGCACTTCTCGCGAACCAGCGGTGGAAGTTCGACCGGATGACCAAGACCGTAGACAAGCGCCTTCAGGAGCGGCGTCTTCCCAGCACCGTTTCGTCCAAGAAGGAGCGTGCTGGCCCTACCAAACGACAATGAGCCGCTAGTCCAACCGACTTCACCACGAGGTAGCAACTCCAGCGAACGCAGCGTCATAAGAGCTCCAAGCCACCTTGGTCTACTGCGCGATAGGCTCGCTCAAGCTCACGAACAAGGACCCCAGATTCATCAGCAGAGAGAGTCAGCTTCCTCACAAGCGTTTTCCCTGAGTCAGCGATATAGATGGTTCTCGTTGGCGCTTCTTTCACGATGGCCAGACCTACGTTCTCCAGGAACACCAGTGCCTCCGCGCAACGCCTCCGCAGAGGAACAGACCATTGAATGTCAGTGCGTACAAACCGAAGGTCCGCGAACTTTCTCATGAGAGTCCCAAGCGCCCAAGTTGCGACGTCGGAGGTCGGTACCCCGTTACGACGAGCCTTGGCGATCACCAAGATTGTCAACGCGAGCAGGGGAGCATGGAACAGCCCTTCAACACCAGCACTTGCAGCTCGCGACAGCCCCTGCATGTTCAGCCGAAGTTGAACGTTTGCAGTTGTAGCCTCCGCAGTAATCTCTTCGAGAGTTCTCACGATTCAGCCTCAACGGCGACAGCCAGCATTAGGCCAAAGACTAAATCCTTCGTGAGTGGCTCGCTCGACGTTAATATTGTGCTGTACTTGGTGGCGAGATTGGAAGCCTCCTGTCCGAGTCCATCGAACGATAGATGACCATCGGAATGAACCTTCAGTGCACTTGCGCACGAATTTTTAAGCGATATCTGGTCGAGGGCGTTGACAACATGTCGTTGGCGCACCCACCACGCATCCCATGCCGTCTTGAGTTGACATAGCTCCGGTATGACCGATTCCGAAACCTTACTTCTCCTGCAGAGGCGATGGAGCCGAGAGAGCGCTACGACGCCTTCTCTTCCCGACACCTGTAACTCACGATAGCCTTCGGAAGAGAGGCTCAAGATGCGAAGCACATCTTCGAGAACAAGCCCCTTTGAACTCCTCAGTTCACTATTCGACGCCGGCAGCTCCGGAAGTTTCCGGTGCGACTTCTCGCGAACGACCGCAACAAGCTCTGCGCCAATCTTCTGCGTCTCTGACTGAGTGAGATCAACCTCCGACATCTGATAGATACGCCCGCCAAGAAGAACGCGACAATCGTTTATGTTCGCAATTTTTCCGAACGCATCTTGCACATAGAGCCGCCTGAGAAATTCGAATATGTGGTCCGACTTTATCGACGGAAACGCTGCCGGTAGCACAGCGACCAGTTCATTGAACGAGTCCGCTGGAGCGCCAACAAGTGCGACAGAATCACTGACAGATCGCACCGCATCCAGCAAATCAGTGAACTCTTTCGTCACGCCGGCATCGGTAACGAACACGAAGTGTTCACATCGCGCACCGAACTTTTGTACGTGATCAAAAAGACGCCCAAAAATTGAGTCAGCGTCAGCTATCGGTGCCGCTACGGCACTCTTGGACTTCCCCTTTCGAGTTCTGACGCCGAAAAACTCGTTGACCCTCCAAGGCCCTTGCGCCCCACCCCGGGTCTTAACTTGGTGAAAACGATAGGCCGATACCCCAGCGGACTCGATCACGTAGTCGTCGTGCCATTCACAATAGACGCACGCGACCTTGGTATCATCTAGAACTTCAAGCGCCCCAGCTGCCGCCTGATGATACTGGAATTCGAACGCGTTCCCCGTACCTGCACCCACCTGCTCACGCGGCTCAACCTCGTGAAGACCTACCCCTCCCTCTTGGTTGGTCACGCGACCCGCTCCATGTCGACGGTCTTTCTCAACTGAGTGCTCGTTGAGGCTACTTTCTATACAAGTTCACTGAAAGTACCGCGCTGTATCCGCTTCGCCTAGAGGGGAGCAACTTCACGATCGTGAAGCCGCAGCGGCGGCAATGACGCCTCCAGTCGTTTGAATGCCGACTGCTTCAGCTTCTGGGTGTTCATCCGAGAAATCGCCAGCAGCCTCCGCAGTGACAGCGCCCGGAGCCGCCCTGCGTCGGTCTCGCGCTCAACGACGAGCAATGCTCTCACAGGGAGCCGACGCACGACGGTGACGTAGTGACAAACCTCAATACGGCTGACGCCGAACTGCTTACCCACCGTGGCGTACGACGCACCCGGCACATTCAGCGCCTTTTCATATCGTCTCGCTCGCTCAATCGGGTTCGGCGGCGGCGTCAGCGATCGACGATGACGCTCGCTCTCGTGTTCCAATCCGAGAAGCAACCAACTCCACTGCATCATCGCTTGGAAGGTCATCCGTCGCGCAACGGTTCGTGGAGCGTCTATATTGGGGAGCAAGCGATGAAAGCCTCGGTTCTGCCGGGGCTTTTTCGTTGCGGGTCGTGGACTTCAGCACGCTCCACCATGCGGCGATTCACGCGACGACGCACGCCCGCGCCAGTACTTGATGGCCCGCGACAGAGGCCGGTCAGTCGGTACGGCTGCAATTGCATCCTCTGGCCAGTCTGGTCCAGCCCAGGCGGCTTTCTCGACCGCTTCGAGAAACATCAAGAACGCGAGAATGGCGTGAATCTGCGCGTCGGTGAAGTCGCGCAGCCGGTCTTTGCCGCGAGCGCTCAGTTTGCCCCCGGGCGGTGATAGCTCGGCAATGACGCTATCGGGGAAGCAGTCGAGGCGCGTTTTCGCCTCCATCGACCGCAGCATCATGGCCGGAAGGTAGTAGCGAAAGCCGGCCGCCGTGAGCAGCGCTGGGCTGGGATTTCCGCTCAGGTCAGCGACGCTCACGTCAGGCCACCGCTTGCCGATGAATCGCCCGATGGTCTCTTTGCACTCGCTGCAATGGTCATTGCGCAGTTCATGGTCACTGGGAGGTTCTCCGACCGGAAACGCTCCCTCGATCGCCTCAACCGCCGCGCGTCTCAATGTTTCTAGCCTGCTCATTCGGCCCCCTGTCGATGCACGACTTTTACGCCACCAACTGCATTCCCATCACGACGGTTCTCACTTCGTCCACAGAGGTCGAACAGCGCGCCTGCGACTCTTGCACCGGCTCGACGCGGGAGAGTGCTGCGTCACCGAGCTCGCTGAAGCGAGCCAGACCAAGCTCTCCACGCTCTCGCAGCAGCTCCGGGTGTTGCACGCCGAGCGCATCGTGAAGCGCCGCCGTCACGGCAAGCACATCCACTACTCGTCGCGGACAACCATGTGCGCGAGCTCATTCGGGCCGCGCTGGTTCACGCCGGTGAGCCCGCCGTCATCCCCTCGCAACATCAGAGAAAGAAGAGGGCGTCATGACCCACACAACGCATCCGAAGCACGACCACGTTCACGGTGTCGACTGCGGCCACGTCGCCGTCCGTCATGGCGGCCACGTGGACTACCTCGTCGCCGGGCAGCTGCATCACCCTCACGCCGGGCACTGCGACGACCACGGCGCGCTCGCGGCGGCCTGAGACGCGTCCACGTCCGCCGTGCGAACGCACTGATTCGCAGCGGAGCTGGCGAAGGGTGGGCGGCGCGACTCCGTTTGGCCAGATTGAGGCTTTGAAAACGGTCGGTTCAGGCGGTCGACGAGGAGCAGCGAAACAATGACTCGGATCGCTCGACGTTCTGTTCATTTCGGCGGGTGTTTACGGTCGAGGTAGTCGCCGAGCGCGTCGAGTCGATCGCCGAAGAACGCGGCGAACTCGTCGACCCAGTTCACGACCTTGCGCAGCGGCCGCGGCCGGAGGCGGTAGCGCCGATTCCGCCCGTCCTTCCGGACCGCGACGAGCCGCGCTTCTTCGAGCACGCGGAGATGTTGTGAGACCGCGCCGAACGTCATGTCGAACGGCTTGCCGAGCTCGCTCGCTGAACATTCACCGCGCTTGAGCCGCACCAGCATCGCGCGGCGCGCCGGGTGGGCGATCGCGTGGAAGACGTCATTCTCTTGAATCGGCCGCATGCGCGCTCCACTCCGGGTACTCGTCGCGAATCGCTTCGAAGCGCTGCAGCCAGTTCGGCAACGGCCGGCGTTCGAGTTGTGCCTCGAGACGATCGAGAAAGGCGTGCGTGCCGGGCAGGAAGCCGCGCGCGGTGTGCCGGGTCATGCGGCGGTAGGTGACGGTGAGGTGCGTGGCGGCGCCCTGCTCCACCAGCTCGTATCTGAAGATCGCGCGTTCACCCTGCGGCATCCCGGGCACCGGAGCGACGTTCCATTCGTACTCGAGGAGCCGCGGTGGCTCCCACGCGAGGATCTTGCCCGTCGAGTGATACGCGCCGGCGCCGGAGACGAGTTCAATCTCGCCACCGACTCGCGGATCGATCTTCACCAGCGAACACATCAACCACTCGCGCAGCCCTTCAGGCGTGGAGATCGCTTCCCACACGCGCGTCGGCGCGTGCGGATAGACGCGATGGAAGGTGAGCGTCGAGAACTCACCGTCGTCGACGAGCGTGCCCTTACGTCGCATACGTGACGACCACATTCCCGCAGCGGAACGCGCGCTGGTCGATGAGCGTGAGCTCGCTGGGCTTCGTGAAGATGGTGCGGCCACTCCCGAGGGCGACCGGCACGATCACGAACTGGTATTCGTCGACGAGGCCTGCGGCGCCGAGTTGAGCTGCAATCTCGCCGCTCCCGAGAATGGTCAGCGCCTTCGCCTTGCCCTTCTTGAGCGCGCGCACCGCCTTCACCACGTCGCCCTTCAACAGCTCGGTGTTCTTCCACGTCGGCTCGATGGTGCGCGACGCGACGTACTTCTTCGCCGCGTTCATGCCCTTCGCGACGTCGGGCATCTGACGCGCGGCCATCGGCGTGGGCCAGAAGGCCTCCATCAGCTCGTACGTCTTGCGACCGAAGAGCAGCGCGCCGCCGGAGCTCGCATTCTGCCCGACCCACTCGGCGAACTCGTCGTCTTCGCGGCCCGCGTGCGCCCAGTCGATGCCACCGTGCGCGTCAGCGAAATAGCCGTCGATGGAGATCGATTCGAACACCCGGAGCTTCGTCATGAAGCCGACGATAGTTTAGTTAAAACTAAACCATCAAGTGCGCGGGCCGTATTTCTTCGTGAAGAACGGCTCCATCGCCGCGAGCAGGCCGTCGACATCTGCGAACTCCGGCACGGAGATGCGGCAGATCTGCACGTTGTCCTTCTTCTGCGCGTCTTTCACCGCCTGCGACAACGAGCCCTGCGTCGATTCCTGCGGGTTGATCACGTAGAACCAATCGGGCTTGCCGCCGCCGGTCGACTGCCCGTAGCTCACGCGGCTCTTCACCAGCTTCGGCGCCGCGTTCATCAGGAACTCGACGAACTCATCGACGAGATCGGCGTGCGTGGTCGGAGCCGCCGGCAAATAGAATGACAACAAACCGCACTCGAGGCCCAGCGACGCTTCGGCTTCATTCATCGCGTAGAGCGTGACCTCGCGACCGCGAGCCGCGAGCGCCGCACGCAACCCCTTCGCGAGCTGCGCCGTGTGCTTCGCGATGATCGCCATGCGCGGGCGCAGATCTGAGAGGCCCGATTCGAGCTCCACCAACTGCGCCGGGCGCGCGAACGAATCCGCATCGCGACCGCGCGCACGCGCGCGCTGCACGATGTCTCGCGCGAGCGTGTTGTCGCCGCACGCGACGACTCCGAGCGTCGACTTGCCCTTCGTGAAGTACTTCGAGCCGCTCTTCACCAGCAGCACCGGCCAGCCCCTCGCCGCGTCGAGTTGGAACACCGGGAACAGCGGCGCGAGCGTGGTGTCGACGAGCACCGGCACGGTCGTGCCGTATTGCTTCTCGTACTCGCGCACGCCCGCGAAGAGCTTGCCGAAGTCGTGCACCTGCAGCTCCGGGTTGGTGGGCGTCTCGAGGAACAGCACCGCAGGCGCGCCGGCGAGACGCTGCAGCCCCGCGAGCATGCGATCGACCAGCGTGACCGCGCGGCCCTGCTCATCGGTGCCGAACACCGGCAACGGCGCCGGCTTCAGCGCGCTCGACGACGTGAGCACTTCAGAGATGAGCTGCCCGGTGCCGCCGTAACCGTTCTGCGCGTAGAAGAACGTCACCGGCTTCGGCCCGAGCACGTCGGCCGCCGCCGCGAACACCGCCGCTTCTGCTGCGAGACCGGTGCAGAAATAGAGCGCCTCGGAGATCTCCGGAAACAACGCGCGCAACTTCGCGTCACACGCTTCAGGCGTCGACGTCGCGTGTGCAGGCGTCGGGAGCCCGACAGTGCGCGCCACTGCATCCAACGCGTCCGACGCGATCAACGCCGACACCGTGCGCTTGCGAATGAGCTGCACCTTCACCGCGTCGATGCGCGCGCCTTCACGCAACAGCAACACGCCACCGCCGGGCACCGGGTAGCAGACCGCGTCGGCCGACTGTGAGTTGAGCTGGCCTTCGAACGGCGCGTCGAGCACGTGTACCGAAATCGCGTCGCTCACCGGCACCGGCCCGACGTGACGCTCGTGGAGCTCCACACCCTTGCTGCGCAGCGCGGTCTTCTCGGCCTCAGAAATCGGCAGCGCACCGACCGCGAACACGTGCACCGGCAACGTGCGGCCCGGCGCTTCGATGACGCTCAGCCACGGCTTGGTGACCGACGCGAACGAGAAGACATGCGCCGCTCCGGTGCGCGCCTTGAGCAGCAGCTCGAAGACGGTCGACAGCGGCTGACCGAGGCGCGCGTAGTCGTACGGCAAGCCGACGCGAGCGAGCGCTTCGCGAATCGCTTCAGCCGACGTCGCGTTCTCCGCGACGAGCTGAGCGACCGCCGCGTCGAGTCGTGCTCCGAACTGCGCTTCAGAATCGAAGCGGAACAGATCGTACGTCGTCGACCGCGGCTCCCAGTCGTCGGGCATCGCACCGGTGACGCTGAGCATGCGCTTCAAGACTTCAGCGAGGTTCGAAGCAAACGACGGAGACGGGACGAACGGAGTTTGGGGCTGCGCCATGACGAACGCGGCATACCGCGTTGTTCGCCGCGCTCGCACGCAAACGTCGCGCGGACGTCTGCGTGGGCTCGACTCAACGCGCTACTGGCAGGTGCCCGAACTCGTGTTGCAGACCAGCGTGCCCGCGGGGGCGAAGACGAGACAATCGGCGTCGACGTTGCACTGCACGCACATGCCCGCGATGAACGGATTCGACGTGTCACCACAGACATGCTCGCCGTTGCCGAAACCGCTGCAGCTCGTGCCCGTCGGAGCCGGATCGAAGCGCGGAGTGGTCGGGCCGCCGCTCGCATCGCACGCGGGGTTCACCAGACACTCGCTGTTCGAAACCGGGAGGTCCGTCACGTCATCGGAGCTCGTAACCCCACCGCTGCCATTGCAGACGAGCTTCTGGCAATCGCCGGGAGTCTGCAGGCCCACAGGTGCCACTGAACTCTGGGGGTAGATGCACGCGCCGGTATCGGAACAATCAGTCGCGCCACACACGCCGGTGCCGCAGCTGGTCGTGCAGCAGTGCGTGCCTCCGTTGCCGCTCGGGCCGCATCGCCCGCTCGAACATTGCGCGCCATTGCCCTGACACTCTGCACCGGCGGCCAACGTCGGGAGGCACGCGTGGTTCGAGCAGTACGAGCCCGGCCCGCAGTCGGCGTTGCCGTTGCACGCCACGCAGCCGAGTGAAGCGCTGCATGCCGGCGTCGCGCCGGAACACGTCTGCGGAGCGCCACCGCCGCACTGATTTCCCGCGCAGTCCCACGTCGGCGTGAAGACGTTGCCGTTGCAGCTCCCGCCCGCGGCGCCGCAATCAGACGGCGCGTTGCACTGCACGCAACCGGCGGCCGCGTTGCACAGCGGCGTGGCACCCGAGCAACTGTTCAACGCACCAGATTGGCAGTAGCCGTTCGAGCACGTCGCCGACGCAGTGAAGGTGTTGCCGGTGCACGACGCCGGGGCGCATTGCGCGTCGCTGGTGCACTGCACGCAACCGAACGCCGCGTCGCATTCGAGCGGGCACATCTGCGGAGTCGACGGTTGGCACTGATTGTTCACGCAGCTCTCCGCGGGCGAGAACGAGCCAGAAGAACATGAAGGGCCCCGGCAGTCGTTCGGGCCGAGACAGCCGACGCAGTGGCCCTGGCCGTCGCACATCTGGCCTCCATTGGTCACGCAGGCGGTGCCGGGAGCTGCAGGCGTCGAACCGCAGCAGCTCGAGTCGCACGTCGGCGTGAGGCAGTCGTTGGTCAGCGCCGGGCAGTTGTTGAGGTCTTCACAGGTGACGCCGCCATCGATCGCGCAGTGCACGCCCGCGTCAGGCGCACCGGCGTCTTCTTCTCCAGTGCCGCCGCCGGTCGAACCGTCACCGCCGCCCGTCGCCGTTGTGCCGCCGCCGGTCGAACCGTCGCCACCGCCGACCACGCCATCGCCACCTCCGCCCGAGCCATCACCGCCGCCCGTCGTCGCTGCGCCGCCACCCGTCGAGCCATCTCCACCGCCAATCGCGGCCGCGCCGCCGCCTGACGAACCATCACCGCCACCGGTTGCCGCGGATCCACCGCCGACGGTTGCCGCACCTCCGCCGGTCGTGGCCGCGCCACCTCCCGACGAACCGGAACCGCCGCCGGTTTGCTGCGACCCTCCGTCTCCACACGCCGAAATGACCAACACCAACGACACAACCAGGAAACGATTGACGCTCAACACGGCGATGACACTCCGATGAAATGCGGAAACACCACGCCCCGTTGGCGCGGTTTGAACTTCGCTTTTTTCAATGACGACCCCGAAACACCTGCGCGGCTCATACGCCGAGCGAAGGAGCCGCGGCAAGACGCTCCGATGTGCGTGAACAGGAGATGTTGAGCGCGAGCGAGGTACCAAATCGCTACGCTCGCTCGCGTGTCGCGCCCGTTCTTCGCGTTGAACTACATGACCCGGTTTCGCTGCATCGCGGAGCGCTGCGAAGACACGTGTTGCGCGGGCATGCAGATTCCGCTGACCGCCGCTGATGAGAACCGGTTGAAGCGCACGGTCGATGAAGCCGAGTTCGCGGAGCTGGTGACGCCGATCGAGCAACCGGTGCACGGGTGTGCGTCGGTGCTGACGCGCACGCCAGAAGGCGCGTGCCGGTCGCTCGATTCGAGCGGGCTGTGTTCGTTGGTGGTTCGCGCGGGCGATGACGTGCTGTCTGACGCATGCGCGCTGTTTCCGCGAGCCGTCGCGCAGACGCCGGAGCGCGTTGAACTCTCCGGCTCGCTCGCGTGCCCCGAAGCGGCGCGGCTGTGTCTGCTCGCGGATGATGGGCTCGAGTTCGTGTCGTCGTCGCCGAAGCTCATCTCGCGACTCACGCCCACAGAATTTCCGGCCGAGCGTGAGCCGTATGATTCGCTGGCGGAGCTCGTTCGCGAGTCCGCTGTGAAGATTTTTTGCGAACGCGCCTGGCCGGTGCGCACGCGGCTGATGCAGCTCGCTGAACTCGGAGCGCGCACCGAAGACTTCTTCTTTCGCGGCGGGCCTTCTGAAGTGCGTGAACGGTTGCTGCGCGAAATCGAACGCACTTCGTGGAGCGAAACGCACGACGCACTCGAGCGCACCGAGCCCAACGGCACGCTGGTCATTCAGATGCTGTTCTCGCTGATGACGGGTCTGCGCGGTCGTGGCACGGCGCGCTTCGGGCAACTGCTCGACGTGGTGACGTACACGTATCAAACCGCGGCGCTCGAACTCGAACCGAGCCTCGGGGCAACTCCACAGCCGACGCTCTTGTGGAACGCGCTGTGGACTGCGCTGCGCATGAAGAGCGAACGCGCCGACCGCGTGTTCAGCGGGCGACTCGACGTGTTGCTCGAGCGGTACTGGATCAACGATCTCTATCGAGCGCCGTACACGCGATCGCCTTCACTCTCGGCGCATGCGTTTCAGATGATCCTGCGCGGAGCGGTGCTTCGTTTTCTCGTGCTCGGTCACCCGGCCGTCGAGCAACTCTCAGCGAACGCGACTGCAGATCTGCGCACCTTCGACGCCGCCTTCATCGAGACGGTGCAGCTCTACGCGAAGCACATCGAGAAAGACGCCGACATGTTCACGATGCTCGCCGCGCACTTCTCGCTCGAGTCGCTGAAGACCGACGCGCTCGGTCGAGCGCGCATCTTCGCAATCGCGACGTGACGTGCGGCGGCTAGGGTGCCGCGCCGTGACGCAAGAGACACCTGAACAAGCCGAAGCGAAGGCCCTCGCCGCCGAGAAGAAATGGCTCGACGAGGTCTACCAACCGAACGCGGTCGACTTGACGGTCCGCACCGTCATCACCGGCATGATCATCGGCGCGGTGATGTGCTTCGCGAATCTCTACGTGGTGCTGAAGACCGGTTGGTCCGTCGGTGTCACCATCACCGCGAGCATCATGGCGTGGAGTTTCTGGAGCGCGATCTCCGGCGTGCTCGGCCCGAAATGGAAACTCGGCATTCACGAGAACAACGCGATGGCGAGCGTCGCTTCAGCCGCGGGCTACATGACCGGAGGCGGCAACATGGCCGCCCTGCCCGCGTTGATCATCCTCACCGGTCAGCGCCCCGACACGTGGTTGTTGATGCTGTGGTTTCTCTGCATCAGCGCGCTCGGGGTGTTCGCGGCGATCCCCATCAAGCGGCAGTTGATCAATCGCGAAGCGCTCATCTTCCCCACCGGCACGGCGACGGCTGAAACGCTGCGCGCGCTCAACGCCGACACCGGCGCGGGCAAAGCACAGGCGCGCTTGCTGTTCGGTTCAGCCGCGCTCGCCGCCGTCGTCGCCTTCTTCCGCGACGCGAAAGCTGCGTGGCTCAAGTGGAACATCCCCAGCGAGTTTTCGCTGCCGATCGATTTTCACGGCAAGCCACTGCTCTCGTGGACACTCGGCTTTGAAGGCAGCGTGTTGATGCTCGGCGCGGGTTCGCTGATGTCGTGGCGCACCGGTTGGTCGCTGCTGCTCGGAGCGCTCATCACCTTCGGCATCGTCGCTCCCGAGATGGTCGCTGAAGGTGTCATCGCCGAGGTCAGCTTCAAGGTGATGGCGAAGTGGACGGTGTGGATGGGCGCGTCGGTGCTGGTGAGCTCGGGCCTGACGTCGTTCGCGTTTCAGTGGCGCAGCGTCGCCAAGAGCATGGCGTCGCTGAGCTCGTTGTTCGCGAAGAAGAAGAGCAGCGCCATCGACCCGCTCGAAGCCGTCGAAGCGCCGCAGTCGTGGTTCCCCATCGGCTTCCTGATCTTCGGCCCGCCGGTCGTGATCCTCGCGTGGATGATGTTCGACATTCCGTTCCGTGCGGGCATCGTCGCGTTGTTGCTCGCGGTGGTGATGGCGGTGATCGCCGCGCGCGTGACGGGCGAGACCGACGTGACGCCGACGAAGGCGCTCGGGCCGGTGACGCAGCTCATCTTCGCGGGGATGCTCCCGGGCCAGCTCGCGCCGAACATCATGTCGGCGAACGTGACCGGCGGCGTCGGTCTGCACGCGGCCGACCTGCTCACCGCGCAGAAGGCCGGCTACCTCATCGGAGCGAACCCGCGGCGTCAGGTCATCGCGCAACTCTTCGGCGTGTTCGCAGGCGCGCTGGTCATCGTGCCGCTCTTCAATCTGCTCGTGCCGACGCCCGAGACGCTCGGCGGCAAGGAGTTCCCCGCTCCGTCGGCGATGGTGTGGAAGAACGTGTCGGAGATGCTGGTGAAGGGCATCGACGCGCTCCACCCGACCGCGCGGTGGGCGGCGCTCATCGGTTGCATCGTCGGCATCACGCTCGCGGTGCTCGAAGTGAAGGTTCCGAAGCACCTGAAGAAGTACGTGCCCTCGCCTTCGGGCCTCGGCATCGCGATGGTGTTGCCCGCGTGGAACGCGATCATGATGTGCATTGGCGCGGGCATCGCGGAGCTCATCCGCCGTCGCAAAGGTGAGAAGGAAGGCGACGCGATCGTGATGCCCATCGGTTCAGGTTTCGTCGCAGGCGAGAGCTTGATGGGCGTGCTGATCAAGGTGCTCATCGCGATCGGCGTCATGGCGAAGTAGCGAACGGCTTGTAGTGACGATGAAGCGCCGCGAGCGAATTCATTCTTGGGCAGCGCTTCGACAAATCGGTCAGGTGGCCGGTACTTGTGGTCGCGCACGGAGTGCCAAATGAAACCTGGCGCGACGAACACCGCGTCCCGCGCAGGCACGAAGACCTCACCGCATCCGCCATACTTCCCGCCTGGCGGACACAGTGAACGCCCATGAAGTCGATGGGCACCCACAGCGCGTTCAACAACCCACCGAGATGTTCCTTGAACATCTTGCTCACGCGCCCAGTGCGGAACGGGTGGCCGTTCTCGAGCCAGCCGACGGCGAGCAACGTGTCTTTCGCTTCGGGAAATCCGTACCGACACGGCTGGAGATCTTCGAAGTACGCCACGAATGAAGTGACCCCGCGAACTCACCTCCGGTGAAGCGATCGTGGTCGAATGACGAACCGTGCCGAAGAAACGATCTGTCGCTGATGACCTTCGTGCTGCGAGCAAGCTGCTCATCGACGCGACGACGGAGACGACATCGGTCGTCGAGAAGATGCATCACACCATCGCGAGCAGTTCACTCGCCGCCCCGGTGCGCGCATTCAGCGGCGTCGTGTACTCGACCATTCGCGGAGTCACGCGTGCCGTCGGGCTCACCATCGACAAGGTGCTCGAACAGCTCGGGCCCGCACTGGGCGAAAGCAATCCCAGCCCTGAAGCGATGGCGGTGCTCGCGGCGTTGAACGGCGTCATCGGCGACGCGCTCGCAGAAACCGGGAGCTCCCTCGCGCAGCCGATGGAGTTGCATCAGCGCGGCGCGCCGTCACGAAAGGTGCTGGTGATGATTCACGGCTCTTCGATGAACGACCTGCAGTGGCTGCGAAACGGTCACGACCACGGCGCGCAGCTCGAACGCGAGTTCGGCTGGTCACCGCTCTACGTTCGCTACAACAGCGGGCTGCATGTCTCGGTGAACGGCCGCGAACTGTCAGCGCAACTCGAAGAACTCCTCGCGACGTCTCCAGAAATCGAAGAGCTCGCGATTCTCGGCTTCAGCATGGGCGGGCTCGTCGCGCGCAGCGCGTGTCACGTCGCCGAACTCGATGGCGCGCGGTGGAGAAAGAAGCTCACGAAGCTCATCTGCGTCGGCACGCCACATCACGGTTCACCCGTCGAGCGCGCCGGCAGTTGGTTTGAAACCGCGTTGGGCATCAGCCGTTACAGCGCTCCGCTCGCGAAGCTCGGCAAACTACGCAGCGCCGGAGTCACCGACCTCCGCTACGGCTTCGTCATCGACGAACACTGGCAAGGCAAAGACCGCTTCGAGTTCGATGTCGATCGACGCGTCGCCGTGCCGCTCCCGCGTGGCGTTCGCTGCTTTGCCATCGCGGGCACCCAGAGCGAGAAGCCGGGCGCGCGACTCCGCAGCGATGGCCTGGTGCCGGTCGAGAGCGGTCTCGGCAAAGACCTCGGTTTTCCCGAGGCGCATCAGCGCATCGTGTACTCGGCGATGCACCTCGATCTGCTCAATCGCGCCGAGGTCTTCGATGCGCTCAAAGAATGGCTCGCGTGATCACACGCCGGTGAAGAGTTGAACGGCCATGAAGAACGCCACGCTCCCGGCGATGATCAACAAGATCAATCGCGAGGCGAGGAGATCGCTGTCGTTTCGAGTGATGGTTTTCATGCCCATTCGCGACTGCATTTCGCGCGCCTGAGTACGCGAAGCGCTGCACGTGCACCCGATGACGAACACGTCGATTTGGCTCCATCGACGCGTTCATTTTGAGTGACAAAGGGTGCCCCTCCGCGCCGGACAGGCGAAGAAAGTTCACCGATGTGCGCGGCGACCGGCGGAGCGATTCATCGTCGCTGCACCGCCGGAAACGCCTCCCGCACAGGGCCTGAAAACGGGCGTACCGGTCACATTCCCGCTGAGACGAATTTTTCAAAATCACCGTGCGCAGAACTTCGCTCGGGGATTTCGCGAGCTGCTTTTCGCTCCGGCTGCATGAGACACTGACCGGCTTCATGCCGCTGACCAGACGCCTGCTGCTGTCGGCCATCGTCCTTTTCTCCGCGTGTGAACCCGTTCCCAAAGTCGTCGAGTCGGGCTTCATGATGGCCGACGATTCGTTCGCGTTCGCGAACTTCGCGTACGGCGAACCGCAGGCGTACGTCGACCCTCCGTCGATGATTCGGCTCTTCGGCGACGGCGTGTGCACGGGTGGAAATACAGAGCCGTGCATCCTCACGCCGATGGCGCAGGCGTGGATGTCGAACGCGAACACGTTGATGAACGGGGGGCGCTGCGAAGGGTTCGCGGTGAGTTCGACGTTGTTCTTCACGGGCGATTTGAAGGCGGCTGATTTCGGCGCCGACAACGTTCGCAAACTGAAGATCGCCGACAGCCCGGAACTGCAGCGCGAGCTCGCGTATTGGTTCTCTTCTCAGCTCGCGAACGAGACGGTGACGAAGCAGACCGAAGTGCACTTCGCGAAAGACGTGTTGCCGTTCCTCGCGAAGGTGCTCGCGAAAGATTCGACCGAGCGCTACCGGCTCGGCATCGCGAAGAAGAGCGGCAGCGCGCTGGTCGGCGGGCACTCGCTCACGATGATCGGGTACTACGAAGATTCGAAAGAAGCCGGCGTGTATTGGCTGCGCGTCTACGACAGCAACAACCCCGACACCGAGCGCGCGGTTCGCATCGACACGAAGAAGAACGAGTGGTCGTACGAAGCGGCGCGCAACCCGAAGGAACGTTCGAGCCTCTACGTCGGCAACGACGCGAATCAGAACCCGATGTTCTTCTCACCGGTGCGTTCGCGGCTCGGCGTGAAGGCGTGCCCGTTCTGTACGGAGAACTCCGGCGCGCAGGTGCTCACGCAAGGCGGCGTGCAGGCGATCGCCGATGACGGGTCAGGTGCTGCGGGGCTTCGCGATGGTCAGTTGGTCTCGACGAGCTCGAGCTCCGCGGGGTTCACGTTCTCGGGCCTCGATGAAGATGCGCCGGCCGTCGTCATCAATACGAAGGCGGCGACGAGGCTCGATGTGTCGCTCGCTCCGAGTGGTGAAGATCTCGGCGCGGTGAGCAGCATCGGCCCGGGCTTCGCGGTGACGCTCGATGGGCTCGCGTTGAAGACGGGCACCGACACGCTGCAACTGCGCGCGAGTGGTTCTGACGTCACGTTCAACAACGGCTCGCGCACGTCGTTCGGTCTCACGTCGGCGCTGCCGCGTTCGACCGGGTCGATTCAGGTGACCACGCGCATCGAAGGCGGTTCGAATTCGGTGAAGCAGAACATCGACCCGGCGAGCGGCGAGCTCACGCTCACCACCGCGGGCGCGATGGGTTCGACGGTGACGGTGATCGTCTCGGCGACTGACCTGACCGGCGCGCAGAAGTCGGGGCAGCTCACCTTCAACGGCGGCGACGCGCAGACGCTCACCGTCGCGGGCAACGCGCTCGAGACCGGAGCCGCGCTGCAGGGTTCGCTCGTCACCGACGGCGACACGTCGACCGTTTCCGACAGTTGCGCGAATGGCACGAAAGACGGAACCGAGAGCGACATCGACTGCGGAGGCACCTGCGCGACGAAGTGTCCGCTTGCCGCGGCGTGCACGGCGACGACCGACTGCGCTTCGGGTTTCTGTCACGCGACCGCGAACGTCTGCGTCGAGAGCGCGTGCGTCGATGGGCAGCAGAACGCCGGCGAAACCGATGTCGATTGCGGCGGCGCGTGTAACGGCTGCGCTGATGGCAAACCGTGCACGCAGAACAGCGACTGCAGCTCCGGCGTGTGTGGAGGCACCACGTGTTCGACGAGCTTCTCCATCGGCGTCGCGGTGAGCGGTCTGCGCGGCACGCCCATCGTGCTCAGCAACAACGGCACCGACACCATCAGCCCGAGCACCGACGGCAGCTACGCGTTCCCCACCCGCATCGTCGGCGCGTACGAGGTCACCATCGAACAGCAGCCGGCGAACGCGACGTGCGTGTTGAGCGACGAGACCGGCATCGCGTCGGCGAGCTCGCTCGTCACCGTGACCTGCACGCCGAAGTTGTCGGTCGGAGGCACGCTGTCTGGTCTGCCCGCGGGCCAGAGCGTGACGCTGCACAGCTCCACCGGTGAAGACCTCGCGCTCGATGAAGACGGCGCCTACGTGTTCTCGCAGTTGTTCGGCGGCTCGTACGAAGTGACCATCGCGACGCAGCCCGCGGAGGGAACCTGCACGATCGCCAACAGCAGCGCGTCGATCAGCGCAGACGTCACCGACGTCGACGTGACGTGTACATCGAACTTCTCCATCGCCGGCACCGTGAGTGGCTTGCCCGCGACCGAGACGGTCACGCTGCTCAACAACGGCATCGACCCGACGCTGGTGAGCGCGAACACCGGGTTCACCTTCCCCGAACGTGTCGTCGACTACGACGTGACGGTCGGCACGCAGCCCACCAATGCCCGCTGCGCCGTCGCGAATGGTTCGGGCACGGCGAGCGCCGATGTCTCGAACGTCGCCGTCACGTGCATGGGTACGGTGACCATCGGCGGCAGCGTCACCGGCCTGCCGTCGGGCGATTCGTTCGACGTTCATGATTCGGCGAGCGGCACGAACGCGCACGTCACGGGCAACACCACGTTCACGATGCCGACCCCGCTGCTCGACTACCAACTGAGCATCATCAACCTGACGTCGGCGAGCGGCGCGAGCTGCATCGTTCAGAACGGCACGGGGACTTCAGCGCTCGGCGCCGTGACCAACGTGCAGGTGCTCTGCGGCTACGCGGTGAGCGGCAACATCAGCGGCTACGGCAACACGCACCCGGCCGACCCGAACTACCTCTTCTCTTTGCAGCTCAATGGCACCGAGACGGTGACGCCCGCGGTTGGCGCCTCGACGTACAACTTCGCGACGCCGGTCAGCTCGTATTCCATCGCAGTGACGCAGCAGCCGCTCGACGGTTGGTGCACGGTGAGCGCGACGACGGGTACCGCGAGCGCTCCGGTGAACGTCGATGTGAACTGCGCGCAGTCGGGCACGAGAGAGCGCTACCTCGCCGGCTCCGCGCCGTTCGAGAACGAGTTCAAGGCCGTCGCGCTCGGGCTGAACGGTTCCTCGATTCTCGTCGGCCGCAATCAGCTCTCGGCGACCGACGACTCGTGGCATCTGCAGAAGCTCACCGCCGCGGGCGCGAGCGACACCACGTTCGCCGACACGGGCACACTCGACTTCAACCCCGGTGACGGGCTCGGAGAATTCGCGACGGCAGTCGCTCCGAATTCGACCGGAGGGTTCGTCATCGGCGGCCGCTTCACCGGCGACGCCGGGTTCGACATCGGGCTGGTGAGCGTGAACGCAGCCGGAGATGTGCTCGCCACCGTCACCGACGATCTCGCGGGCAGCGATGAAACGGTCGCGGGCGTCATCGCGCTCCCGAGCGGCTCGTTCATCGTCGCGGGTTCGACGAGCGCAGGCGCGACGTCAGACCTCTTCATCGCGAAGTACACGAGCGCCGGCGTTCGCGACGCGACGTTCGGAACCAACGGCGTCACCTTCTTCGGAGGCGTCGGCACCGAACACGCCGCCGCGCTCGTTCAAGATTCGAACGGCAAATTCATCGTCGTCGGCAGCGCAGGCAACGCCTCACTCGTGGTGCGCTTCGACGGCACCGGCGCATTCGAGACGAGCTTCAACCCCGACTTGAGTCTCGCCGGCCGCGCGAACGCACTCACCAGCGTCGCCGCGCTCGCGAACGGGCAGCTCCTCATCGGCGGCTGGCAGACCGCGGCCGACTCGACGCAAGACTTCGCCGTGGCGCGGCTCAACACCACCGGAGCGCTCGACACCACCTTCGGCACCAACGGCGTCTTCACGCAGAGCTTCGGCGCCGCCGCCGCTCAAGTGCGCGCGGTCGGCTTCAACGCTCGAGGCCGTCTGTATCTCGCGGGCATCAGCGGCAATGACGGCGTCATCGGCGCGCTCACCTCGAGCGGCGCAACCGACGTCGACTTCGCGACCACCGGCTTCGCGGTCGACAATCAATACGGCGTCACCACCTACAACGGGCTCGCCGTCGACGCGTTCGGTCACGTGCAGCTCGCCGGTTCACTCGGCGACGTCACCTCGAGCGACTTCTCTTTCATCTGGTTCTTCCAATGACGCGGAGCTTCCCCATGCGGATCTCGCCCCTCGCCGTGCTCGTGCTCGCTGCGTGCGGCAACACCGAGTACCAACCGCCTGTCTTCAACGCGTACGACCCGACGATTCAATGTCAGGCCGGCTTCGTGGGTTGGGACTTCTCGACCGGCGGTGCGTTCGGGCAAGACATCACCAGCGCGAAGATCAGCAACGAGCTGCAGATCGTCGAAGCGACATTCGGCGCGAGCTGCGGTCTCACCGACGGCAACTGGACCGACGTGTTCGCCGCCACCTGCAACGGCAACCTGAGCTGCAGCCGCAAGGTGTTGGAGACGGGCGACGTAAACCCCAAAACCGGCTGCGCGAAGTCGTTCACCGTGAAGTACCGCTGCGGTGATGAACCGGCCGTGTACCAGACCGACCTGCCCGCGGCCACGAGCACCGACGCCACCACCGTCTCGCTCGCGTGCAACGACAAGATGACCATCAAGCGCGTCAGCTACGGCGCGAACTGCAAAGCGAGCCTCGCCAACAACTTCACGACGCCCATCGCTGATGCGTGCAACGGCCTGCGTCGCTGCAAGCTGCCCAAGGTCAGCGGCGGCTACTTCAGCGGCGACCTCGCGCCGAACTGCAACAAGAAGACCGAAGTGGTCTTCCTCTGCGGAGACGACCCGACCGAGAACACCACCACGTGGAACGACACCGACATCGGCGACTTCACCTGCCCTCCGCGGCAGACGGTGCTCGGCACGAACGACAGCATTCGCATTCTCAGCGCGACGTACGGCACCAACTGTGGCGGCGCGACCAACAACATCAAGTCGTGGGTCGAGGGCCCGTGCGCCGGCAGAGCCGCGTGCCTCACGACGCTCGCCCCGGTCGGCTTCGATCCATGCCCGAACGTGCGCAAAGACCTCGCGGTTCAATACACCTGCGGCAACGAAGGCATCACGTACACGAAGAAGGTGCTCCAGCAGTCGCAGGCGCAGTTCACGCTTTACTGCGGCGACATCATTCACATCGCTGAAGCGAGCTACGGCAAGAACTGCAACGCCGCGAACGCGAACAACCTGAGGCCCTCGATCGCGGGGAGCTGTGAAGGCAAACGCTTCTGCGGGCCGGGCGCGCCCAACAACCTGATTCCCGACCCTGCGGTCGGCTGCGTGAAGACCGCGAACCTCCGCTGGTCGTGCGGTGACGAGCCGGCCATCTTCTCGAAAGACTTCGCCGAGACCGACCTCATTCAGCTCGAGTGTCAGGTCGCGCGTCAGACGCCGGGCCCCGCGTCGGGCATTCGCATCGAGAAGGCGACGTTCGGGCAGAACTGCGACGCCGGCATCAGCAACAACGCGTATACGCAGGCGACGCAGCAGTGCTTCGGCAAACCGCTCTGCAGCTTCGCGGCGAGCGCTGCGGGGGTGCCCGACCCGGCGTACGGCTGCCAGAAGGCGCTGTCGGTCGACTACACGTGCGGCGAAGACGTCGAAGTGCGGAACGCGACGGTGCCCGCGAATCAAGAGGGCACCGCGGCGCAACTGCTGTGCGGGCCGGCAATTCACGTGACGAGCGCGACGTGGGGCCTCAACGTGAACGCCTCGTTCGCCGGCAACGCGACCGATGACGTGCGCCAGACCTGCGAAGGCCATCTCAGCCGTTGCACGTACGTCGTCAAAGACCTCGTCGACCCGTCGTACGGCCAGCAGAAAGACTTCACCATCAAGTACACCTGCGGCCCCGACCCGAAGGTGTACAGCGCGTCGCTCGCGAAGCCGGCCGACAACCTCCCGCTCACCTTCGAGTGTCCCACGCCGACGACGCCGTATGTCGACAAGGCGTGCGTGCCCGAGCGTTGCTACGACAACCAGCGGCGCGATCAGCGGTTGCAGTGCGTGAACGACAACTCGCTGCCGAACCTCGGCGTCATCACCGCTTCGGCCTTCACCGCGACGGGCGCCAACGGCTACGTGCTGCGCGCCCTCGCCGAGAATCAGGCCTACAACCTCGCGCTGCGAATACAACGGGCTGACCGCTCGGTCGTGGCGGTGAACTATTCGGCAGACGCGGGCACGGTGGTGCCGGTGAGCCCGGCGGCCATCTGGGTGAGCGACCAGTTCACGCACATCCCCGGGACGCCGTACGCCCTCGGCCTCGAAACGGTGCCCGCCTACCGCTGTCTCATCGGCACGACGTCGATCAAGGCCATCAACGCCACGCAGTATGCCGCCGACATCAACAACGCAGTCATCTCACCCAGCTGTTTCGGGTCGCGCATCTCGTCATGGCGCGACGCCGCCCGCCGCGTGCGGTGGACAGAGGCCGACTTCCGCCGGTCGTACACGATGGACGAGACGAAGCATGAGGTGCGCGTCTCGTTCGACCCCGAAGGCCGCGCCATCGCGTGGCGCTACAACGGCGGCGCGGGCGATCAGCACCTCGTGCCGAACCCCATCGGCATGTTCTACGACCCGACGCGGCTGTGGGCCGATTTCTATTCGTACTACTCGCAGACCGAGCTCAAGACGACACACCCGTCGGTCGGTGGCTTCGGTTCGATGGGGTACACGTTCTTCACCAACCACACGCTCGAGGTCCTCGCGCAGGAGGCGACCCTGCGCGACACGATGGTGACCATTCCCCTGTTCGACCCGGGCGAGACCTCGATCGATCTCGATTTCGTGTGGTCGATGCAGAACGACTCGCCGGGCAAGAACCCGTTCTCGCCCACCGGCACTCCGGTGTCGTCGGCGGTGCAGACCCTGGCGCAGCGCCACTTCGGCGCCACCGTCGAGTTCGCGCTCGATTCTGCGTACCAGAGCCGTGCGTCGGGTTCGCAGTGGGTGAACGCGGTCGACACGCAGATCGTCAATCGCTCGACGACGCAACCTGACACGCAGCTCTCTGGCGGGCTCGCCACCGGCAAGTCGGAACACATTCGCGTGAGCTTCACCAACACGCTCCGCGACCGCCTGTGGAAGCCGTGGAACGGCGCGATCGGCAGCTCGAGCAACTACGGGTGGAATGGCACCACCGGCCACGAAGCCGACATGACGCTGCTGCGCGTACGCGTGTGCCTCAACGCCGATGGCTTCAGCGCGCCTCCGTACAGCGCGAACCAGTACCCGAGCGGCGTCACCGTGCAGCGCGGAGGCGAATACTGGGACCTCGCGCCGACCCGACAATGCGCGGTCTCCCCGCAGGTGTTGATCGTCAAACGCGATCGACTCCTCCACTCGTCACCCGTCACGAAGAATCAGGACAGCAGCGAGACCGGCAATTCGAACGACCAGGGTGACTCGAACGCCAGCACCAAGAACGACAACGGCAGCGAGACCGGCTGCGGCACCGACGCGGGCTCCACGACCTGCGGGTCGACCGACAAGAGCACGCTGGTCAGCGGCGGTCAGGGCGGCCGCAGCTTGATGGACAATCAGACCTTCACCCAGGGAGGCAACGACACCGCGGGCAACGGCAGCGTCACCGTCGGCGCGCGCACCGAGCTGCTCGGCTTCAACGTCATCAACAGCGACGCCGACAACACGCCGTCAGCCAAGCCGTTGAACCTCGGTTGGCAGTCGTTCGATTCCATCGCGCCCAAGCCCAACTGGGGCAACATCTACAAGCGACTGAAGCAGGCGTATTCCGGCACCAGCGCTGCTTCGCCGTTCAAGCCGGAGATTGGCGAATGGTCGAAGCGGCCGAAGTACCCGGGCATAGGCATCGGCTTCGCGTACACATACCTGTGGTCGATCGGCCCGGTGCCGGTGATGCTCGAATTCAAGTTCGGCATCCACGCCGGTCTCGGCGGGCCCGCGAGCTTCACGATGCGGCGTCTGCCCTCGTCGTCCTCCGACCCCGTCGACTACCCGTGCATCAGCAACACCAGCGCGAAATGTCTGATCCTCTCGAGCGAGCAACAGCAGCAGGAAATCGCGCGCACCAACTGCCGCGTTCGTGGTGGGCGACTGGTGGAGCTCGATTCGCAGGCCGCAGTGACCGCAGCACAGACGCGCGCCGCTTCGGCCAATGAAGAGTTCTGGGTGGGTGGGCAGCTCGCGTACGGGTTCGCCGATTCGCGCTGCGCGTTGCCCGGCGCCGACCTGAACCTGTGCGCCAACGCGAGCAACACCTTCTTCGAGTGGACTGATTCGCAGACTCCGTTCGCGTCGATGAACGGCAGATCGAGCCAGCTGGTGATGACCGGCATCGACGCGGGGAGCTGGGGCGGCGTGCAGGGCGACCTCACCGGCCTCACCACCGCGGTGCCCTCCCCCGCGCAGGTCGCCTTCCGCGCGAGCAACCGGCGCCTGACGACCTATGCGCAGAGCACGGCCAAGAAGCTCAGGTATCTCTGCGAGTACGACCCGGCACCCGCAGCCTACGGTTACACGTACACGCTGACGGCGGGCCTCGACATGGGCGTCGGGTTCGGGTTCTCGGTGTGCGTACCGAGCAGCGAACTGGGCGTGTGTCTGGTCGCCGCGATCGACCTCATGCAGATGTCGATCGACTACAACCACGCCGTCACGAAGTGGACGCTGCTCGACAGCCCGAATGGCCGCCGCATCGGCACGCGCACGAACACGAACAACAACGCGTACTGGGAGACTCGGTTCCTGACCGGTGAGATCTCAGCCGAGCTCCACACGTTCTTCATCAACCTGAAGTGGACCATCGTCCGCTTCAACGGCATCCAGACGTTGATCGGCAACGGCACCGATCTCCGGGTCAAACTCTACGAAGCCAACTTCCCCTCGCGGAGCAACCAATGAAGCGCGCGCTTCTGGCAGCAGCGATCGTCACTCTCGGCGCGTTCGCCTTCTGGCTTTCACGTGATGAGAACACCAACACGCCGCCGGCGACCGATGTCGCGACGACCGGCACCTCGAACGTCAACACCGCGAGTGAGGCGTGCCGCTTCGAGGTGGGCAACGAGCGCGCGTGGCGCGTGCGCGAGAAGTCGACGGTGAAGCTCGACGCGGTGGCGATCGGGATCACCGGCGCTCCCGACGGGGTACCAGATTCGATCATCGAGACCACGGCGACGCTGCAGGCGAAGGTGCTCTCGGTGCAGCCCGACAAGAGCGCGGTGTTGCTGGCGAAGTACGCCGACGTCAACGACGCCACGAAGCAGCAACTCGGCGAAAGCATCGAGGCGCCCTTTCTCGTTCGCGTCGCGAGTGACTGTTCGCTCAACGGCTACGCGCGCCTCAAGGGCAACGCGGTGCTGCCCGCGCGTTCGCAGCAGGCGCTGATGCAGGAGCTGTGGTTCGCCGTGCCGGTCACGCCGAGCACCGTGGAGGTCGAAGACGGCGCCGGGCGCTATTCAGCGAACGTCGCGGCAGATGCCATGGGCGCACGCCGTCGCATGCTCAATTACATCTCGCAGTGGCAGACCGCGATGGGCACGAAGGGCGCGCTGGTCATCGACGATGCGCTCCTCACCGTCGAGCGTGATGAAGGCACGTGGTTCCGTTCGATGCGCGGGCACACGGTGCTCTCGGGCCAGGCGCTCGCGCGCGCTGAACGCACGCTCGAAGTCGACGCGCAGCCTTCACTCGACGGTCTGCTCGATGGCGCACCACACGACGCCGACGCATACGTCTGGGAAGACCTGCTGCCGGTCGCGTACACACAAGACGCGAAACCGCTGAGCGCGGCAGAACGACGTGAACGCGAGCAGCTCGCCAGGCTGTCGTTGGAAGATGCGTTCGAGCGCTTCGCCACGCGCGTCGAAGCGGGCACGGGCTTCAATCAGCAGTGGCCCTTGCTGCGCGACTACCTCGAGGCGCGGCCTGATCAGATTCCCGTCGTCGCGGAGGCGTTGGAGAGCGGCGACATCCCCTCAGATGCGCAGCCGGCGGTCTTTCTCGCGCTCGGAAAGACGCGCGCACCTGAAGCCCGTGATGCGCTGCTCGGCATCAATCGCAACGACAAGGGGCTCCCGCTGCATCGCGTGCAGTCGGCGCTGCTGCTCGCCGATCGCAACGACACGCCGCCCATCTACGCGAAGGAACTTCGTGCCGCGACGCAGACGCTGTCGCGCTCGAATTCGTCGGACAACGAGCGCCTCTACGGTCGCAACGCGGTGCTGGCGCTCACCGTGTTCGCCGCGCGGCAAGGCGACCGTGACGAATCGATCCGCGCCGAAGCGCATGAAGCGGTGGCCGAAATGCTGAAGCGTGGCAACACCAGCACCGAGCTCTCACCGGCGTTCGGCGCGATGGGCAACCTCGGCGACGTGTCGATGCTCCCGGAGATCCGCATGTGGTCGCAGCACGATGACGCGAACGTGCGCGCCGCGGTGCCGATGGCGCTGCGTCGCCTCACCGTCGAACAGGAAACGCCGCTCGTGCAGGAATGGATGGGCCGCGAGAAAGACCCCACAGTGCGGCGCGAACTCTGGTCACTGCTCTACCGTCAGCTCGCCGACGAGCAGCGCGACCTCCCGCAGGAATATGTCGCGGCGGCGGTGACAGAACTTCGCGGGCAGCCCGGTCTGCTCACGCGTCAGCCCCTGGTTCGCCTGCTCGTGTCGTGGGCACAGCGCGATGCGAACGTGAAGCAGGCGCTGCTCGAGCAAGTGCTCGTCGAGGTTCGCAACGATTCGGGGTTGATGAACGTGCTGCAGCTCGCATTGTCGGGTGACGAGGTCGCCGCGAAGTTGCGCAGGCTGCAGCCGGAGGGCACGCCGTGAGAACGATCCTCGCGCTGCTGACCTTCGCGCTGCTCGCTGCCTGCCCTGCGAAGACCGAGCCCGATGCGGGCGACGACGCTGGCGCGTTCAACGGCGAAACGATCGGCGGCGCGGTGCCGATCATTCCCACCGTCGACGACCCGGGTGACACCGACGACGCCGGCGAAGTCGTGGTCGACGATCGCTGCTGCCTGATGACGTATTCGGTTGCTGATTCAGAACCCGCCGACGCGACCGGTCGCTTGCGTGCGACGTACGGGCCGGCGGCTTTCGACGGCGGCGTCGAGCTGACGCGCGCGGGTGGTTCGTGGAGCTCGTCGGTGTGCTTGCCGGTGAAGTCGTCGATTCGTTTCTGGTTCGAGTTCACGTTGCCCGCGGCTGATGGCGGTGACCCGACCATCGAGGTTCGCGCCGATGAGACCGCGCCGACCACGCTCGGGCTCAGCGGAGATCTCGTGAACACCTTCGGCCCGGTGAACGACTGCAGCGAAGTCGACGCCGGTACGGGGAGCTGGTCGCCGTAGAAAAACTTTGCGCGAAACGCGCGACGTGCGACAGCCGCGCGCGTGATCGGCATCGACTTCGGAACCAGCAACACGGCAGTCGCAACTCCTTCCGGAGAAGTGCTGCGCATCGACCACGGCGGAGCCCTCTTCCGCACCGTGCTCTTCTTCCCCGAAGACAGCGGCGAGACGCTCGCGGGTCACGAAGCCATCGAGCGCTACCAGGACGACAACGCAGGCCGCTTCATCCAGTCGATGAAGACGTGGTTGCCCGCGCAGAGCTTCTCGCGCACGCAGTTGCGCAATCGCACGCTGAGCCTCGAAGAACTCATCGCGATTTTTCTGCGCAAGGTCGGTGAAGCGGTGAAGCAGCAGGGGCACACGACCGATGCGGTCGTGCTCGGCCGCCCTGCCCGCTTTTCCACCGACCCGGCCATCGACGCGTTCGCGCAAGAACGCCTGCGCAAAGCCGCCGAGCTCGCGGGCTTCGGTTCGGTGCGCTTTCTCATCGAGCCCATCGCGGCGGCGCTCGCGTACGAGGCGACGTTGAAGCGCGATGAAGTCGTACTGGTCGCCGACTTCGGCGCAGGTACCTCAGACTTCACGGTGATGCGCCTCGGGCCTTCGCGCCGCGAGAACACCGAACGTTCGGCCGACATCATCGCCAGCGGTGGCGTCTACGTCGGCGGAGATCGCTTCGACGCGGCGATCATGAAGCACAAACTCTTCGGGCATTTCGGCGCGGGCTCGACGTACCTCCCGACGCTCGGCGCGAAGCGCATGACCATGCCGACCTACGTCTCGAGCCGGCTGCTATCGTGGAACGAGATGTCACTCATCCGCGAGAAGAAGACGCGGGAGCTCATCGAGATGATGCTCAAGTCGAGCGACCGCAAGCCCGCCATCGAAGCGCTGCACGATCTCGTCATGTACAACCTGGGCTTCCGCCTCTACCGCGCGATCGAAGCCGCGAAGGTGAAGCTGTCGAGCGAAGAGACCGCGAAGCTCGACTTCGAAGAAGAACGCATCTCGATTCACGAGACGATCACGCGCGCAGAATTCGAAACCGCTTCGGCGCATCTCCTCGAAGAACTCGAAACGTGCACCGATGAGGTGATGTCGAAAGTACCCGCAGGGTTGAGCATCGACTCGGTGTTTCTCACCGGCGGCTCGTCGCACATTCCCTCGGTGCGAAAGTTGTTCGCGCGCAAGTTCGGCGAAGAAAAGCTGCGCACCGCCGATGCGTTCACCAGCGTCGTCGAAGGCCTCGGCCGCTCCGCGCCGATGGGTTTCGCCTGAAGCGGTCTGTACGGGGATCGAACCCGTCTCGCTGCCGTGACAGGGCAGTCGCCTCAGCCAGAAGCGTCACAGACCATTTTTGAAAAGTAGGAGCGGAAGGATTCGAACCTTCGTCACGCGGTAATCGGCCGCGGGCCCTGCCGTTAGACGACACTCCTGTGAAGTGGGCGGGGTGAGAATCGGACTCACCATGAACGAAGGCGATCGTTGAACTGCTTCGAAATTCGAATGTTCATGTGACGTTCAGCCTCCATGCGCGCTCGACGCGAACGCGAAATAGAACCTGACGTTGAATCTGCGTAGGCAGTCGCCATGAACGAGAAGCAACGTTGCCGGTGGGCGCAGCACGACGAGCAGATGCGCGACTACCACGACACCGAATGGGGCGCGCCCGAGCGCGATTCACGCGCGCTGTGGGAACTGCTGATGCTCGAAGGTTTTCAAGCCGGGCTCTCGTGGCAGATCATTCTTCGCAAGCGCGAGGGCTTCAGAAAGGCGTTCGCGAAGTTTGACCCGGTTCGCGTCGCGCGCTTCGGTGAAAAAGACATCACGCGCCTGATGAACGACGAGAGCATCGTGCGTGCGCGCGCGAAGATCGAAGCCACCATCGCCGGCGCGAAGATCTTCAACGACATGCAGAAGCGCGGCGAAGACTTCAGCGACTACTGCTGGTCATTCACCAGGGGCAAAGTCGTCAAAGGCGACGGCGTGAGTTTTCCCACGCAGACCGAACTGTCTGAACGCATCTCGAAAGACCTGAAGAAACGCGGCTTCAAGTTCGTGGGCCCGACCATCGTCTACGCGTGGCTGCAGGCGGCAGGCATCGTGAACGATCACTCGGCGAACTGCTTTCGCCGTCGCGCGCGTTAGCGGCCGTGGAGCTTGTCGGAGAGCTCCGCTTCGAGGCGATACGACGTGCCGGGAGCAGCCGTCGCGCCCTTCGCGAGACCATCGAGCAGATCTCGCAACGCACCCGGGTGCATCTTGTCGACCAGCGCGGCGATCTGCGGGCCGACGACTTCTTGATGACGCTTGAGAATGTCGTGATCGCCGATGCGCTCCGCGCCTTCGACTGACGCGACTGGCTTGCCCTTCGCGTCGAGCACCTTCGTGTTCCAGCTCGGCACCAGCGCGAGCGCTTCAGTCACCAACACGCCGAGCCCCAGGCCGAGGTCTTTGCCGAACTTCTCGAGCATCGGGTGCGCCGGCTTCTGGTCGATGAGCGCCTGCGAGACCGCGGCCGTCGCGAGCTGCGTCACCGCCTGCTTCACCGTCGCGTCAGACGGAGGCGTCGCAGGCTGCGCAACCGGGCGCGACTTCGGCGTGCTCGCCTGCCAACCGTTCGATTCAACCGCCGCTGGCGTCTTCGCGGCAGGAGCGGACTGGGGAGCGCGAACGGCCGACGTCGAATCGCTGGGCTTGATCTTCATGCGGTGGACACTACGGGCGAGTTCCCCACGCGGTCACCAGCGTCGTGACTCGGGTTTTCAGATGTTGGGGGAAATCTGACGTTCACGCCGGCAGACGTCCGTTGACACCCACGGTCGCGGTCACCGACTCCGCGGTCTTGCTGGTGATGATCATGCTGGGAACGATGCGGCGAACCATGTGCAGCACCGCCGCGAGCCCCGGGCGAATCTCGGGCTTCTTCTTCTCGATGCCGCGCACCGCCGCTTTCACGAGCTTGGTGACGTCCATGTACATCGCAGGGTCGGCGATGCCCTTCGGGAAGTCTTGATCGAGCGCGGTCGCCGTGCCCGGAGGCGCGAGCTCGATGACCCGCACGCTCGTGCCCTTCAACTGCACCCGCAGCGCCTGCGTGTACGCATGCAGCCCGGCCTTCGTCGCCGAATAGATGGGACACGCCGCCATCGGGACGAACCCCAGGCCCGAGGTCACGTTGACGATCAACGCTTCACGCCGCGCTTCGAGGTGCGGGAGGAACCGCTGCACCAACTGCGTCGGCCCCACGAGATTCGTCTGGATTTCGCGGACAATGTCATTCGCGTCATTCGCCGCGCGCAGATTGATGACACGCATGATGCCGGCGTTGTTGATGAGTACGTTCACCTCGGGGAAGTGCTTCGTCACCTCGGTGAAGAGCGCATCGATGGCCGTAGGGTCCGACGCGTCGCTCTGAATGGTGTGGAGCGACGGCACCTTTGCTTTCGCCGCGGCGAGACGGTTCGCATTGCGCCCGGTGATGATGACGGTGTTGTCCGGAGCGAGCTGCGTCGCGAGTTCGAGGCCGATGCCGCCTGAACCGCCGGTGATGAGAATCGTCTGCCCGTTGAGTTTCATGACCCCGATGTAACGGCGGGAGGCCGGGTTGATAAACGGCCGTCGCCCCGACACACTGTCTCTAATTTCCAGACAATGAGTCTCGATCTCGACTCCCTCAGAGTGTTTCTGCGTGTTGCGGAGCTGCGCAGCTTCACCAACGCCGCGTCTCAGCTCGGCATGCCTAAGGCGCGTGCGTCGGCACATGTGCAGAAGCTCGAAGCCGAACTGGGCGCGCAACTGCTGCAGCGCTCGACGCGCATGGTCCGCCCGACGCCCGAGGGCGAACAACTGCTCAAACGCGCGAACGGGTTCCTCGCCGAAGCCGAGGAGATCAACTCGCTGTTTCAAGCCGAACGCGGCTTGCGCGGACGCGTGCGACTCGAGCTGCCGGTGCTCATCGCGCGTGAGTACGTGATTCCGCGGCTGCCTGAGCTGCTCGCGCATCACCCGCAACTCGAGCTCGACATCAGCGCGAGTGATCGCATCGCAGTGGCGTTGCGTGAAGGGTTCGACATCGTGCTGCGGGTGGGCGCCGCGACTGAACCGGGGCTCGTCGGCCGGCGGCTCGGCGAGCTGCCGATGATGAACCTCGTGAGCCCGTCGTACCTGCGTCAGTACGGCATGCCGCGAGCGATTGATGATCTGCCCCAGCACCTGCTCGTCCACTACGCAGCAGATCCCACCGCATCGTTCGAGTACTTCGACGGCCGCGAATATCAGGAGGTGCCGATGCGCAGCTCCGTCACCGTCGACAACGTCGACGCGTACACCGCGGCCGGCGCGGCAGGCCTCGGCATCGTGCAGGTGCCGCGTCACGGTCAGAATTTGACGACGGAGAAGATGGTCGAAGTGCTGCCGGAGTTCACCGCGCGACCGCTGCCGATTTCGCTGCTGCACACGCACGGCCGCTCGGTGCCGAGGCGTGTGCGCGCGGTGATGAACTGGCTGACCGAATTGCTGACGCCAATCGTCGGGCAACTCCTGAAGACGCCGTAGCCGTTCAGTTTGCGTTTGGGCGCCGGTGAGACACCGTCACCGTGGTTTTCCGTGTCTTCACCCTGCTCGCCTGCATCGCGCTCGCCGGTTGCGCGACTTCGAATCGAGATCGCGCGTGGCTGAGCCGCGAACTTCAGCAACGCACCGGCGCGTCAACGCGTGGCACTTCGCACGACGCGTTCCCGGCCGATGTGAACGTCGAGGATGGGCTCAATGAGGCCGAGGTCGTCTCCATCGCGCTCTGGAGAAACCCTGCGCTGCGCGCGGAGCTGACGCGAATCGATGCCGCGTTCGCCACGCTCGACGAGGCGCGACGCCCGGCGAATCCCCAGGCGAGCATCATGGGCAACATCGGTCCTGTCACGGCGATCGCGACGCTGCTCATTCCCCTCGAGTCGCTGTGGCAGATGCCGGCGCGCACCACGGCTGCCGCGCGCGAAGCGGATGTCGCCGGCGAGACCACGCTGATGCGCGCGCTCGACCTCGTGCGTGATGCGCGGCTGTTGCATGTCGAACTCGGCCTCGCTGCCGACCGCGCACTCGTTCGCGAAGAGCTCGCGAAGACGGCAAGTGAAGTTGCGCGCATCGCTTCGGTGCGCGCAGGTGTCGGTGACATCAGCGCGATGGATGAACGTGTGCTCGCGGCCGATGCGCAGACGACGACCGACGCGAGCGATACGGCGCGAACTGAACTTTCGATAGCGAGTACTCGACTCGGCACCACGCTCGCGCTCGACGATTTCCCGCAGCTCCGCGCCGAGTTCACGGACGCACCTGAGTCTCTGCCGGACCTGAAGCAACTCGTCTCCGTTGCTCGCATGAATCGCCCTGATGCACGCGCGGCAGACTTCGCGATCACTGCGACGGCGTCGCGCGCCGGTTGGGAACGGTCGCGCATCTTCAACCTGAGCCTGTCGAGCGACGTGCAGTGGAATCAGGCCGCGGGCCCCGGAATGCGCCTCGGCGGCCGCGCGGACCTGCCGATCTTCAATCAGAACCAGGGAGGCATCGGCCGCGCTGACGCCGACGCCGAACGTGCGCTCGCGCAACATGAGGCCGTGGTGCGCAACGTGGTGATGGAGGTCGCGATTGCGCACGCGCGCTTCACGCAAGCCGCACGTTCACGTCAGCGTTTTGAAACTGAAGTACTGCCGGCGCTCGATGCAGCGCTCACGATGGCGCGCCATGGGTTCGAGACCGGCGATCAGAGCTACCTCGTGGTGCTCGATGTGCTCCGGCGAAATGGCGAAGCGCGCCTGCGTCGCGCGG
This sequence comes from Myxococcota bacterium, assembly GCA_048498275.1. Classification (GTDB taxonomy): domain Bacteria; phylum Myxococcota; class Myxococcia; order Myxococcales; family Myxococcaceae; genus Archangium_A. The sequence continues at coordinate 75,472 of JBEHYH010000001.1, forward strand.
AGCTGGTCGCCGAGCAACGCCGCGCGCTCTGCGAACTCGAACGCGCGATCGGTGCGCGTCTGCAAGCCGCGGCTGACGTCGCCACGCGCCTCGAGAAGGAAACTCCATGAAACGAACGCTTCTTCTCATCGCGTTGATATCGGGCTGCGGCTCGAAGCCGGCGCCTCCGCACACGTCTGCCGCGGAGGTCAGTCGCCCGACGCCCGAGACTGACTTGCCGACCGTGAAGCTGACTGCCGAAACGCGCGCGCGGCTGAAGCTCGAAACGACGCTCGTGAAGCAGAACGATGTGCCGCACATGCGGTTGGTCGGCGGCGAAGTCATCGTACCTCCCGGGCGAGCGATCGCGGTGACCGCGCCGATCGCAGGTGAGGTGCACTTCGTCTCGAGCGAGCCACCGGTTCCCGGTGCGTCGGTGCTCCGCGGAGCCGGCGTGCTCAAGCTGACCGCGATTGCCCCTGCGGATCGCGACACCCGTGCACGTGTCGCGCGGGAAGTTTCCGCAGCCGACGCCAACCTCGCCGCGCTCGAATTGCGCGTGACGCGCAATCAGGCGCTGCTCGATCAAGGCGCCGGCAGCACGCGTGCGCTCGAGGAAGCCGTCGCGGCACGCGATGTGGCGAAGGCCGATGTGGCGGCCGCGAATGCTCGCGCGGCGACGCTCTCGCGAGATCCGCTCCTCTCTGACGTCGCGATGTCGGTGCGTGCGCCGGGCAACGGCGTGATTCGGCTGCTGTCAGTCGCAGAAGGTCAGGCTGTTTCTGCTGGCGCGCCGTTGTTCGAACTCGTGAGCGTCGATGCGTTGCAGGTGCGCGTACCGGTCTACTCAGGAGATCTCGCGCGACTCGACGCGACGGCAACCGCGAACATCCGTCGCAACGGCGACAGCGCTTTCATCGAAGCGCATCTCGTTCCGGGCCCTCCGACTGCCGAACCCGATCGCGGAACGGTCGACCGCTATCTCTCGCTCCCGGCGAACGCGGGTCTGTCACCCGGTGAACGCGTGGTGGTCGAACTGCCGCTGCGTGAATCAGCGTCGGCGCTCGTGGTCCCCGCTTCGGCGATCGTGCTCGACGCGTGGGGCGGCGCCTGGGTCTATCGCTGTGACGGCGATCGCTTCACACGCGCACGCGTCGATCCGCTCCGGCGCGCAGGCGACGAGATGGTCCTTGAGCGTGGTCCCTCCGTGGGCACGTGCGTGGTCTCAACGGGTGCCGCTGAACTGTTCGGCACCGAATTTCCTCCGGGGCACTGAATGCGACGCCTCATCGAAATGTGTCTGCATCATCGCTGGGTCGTCATCGGGCTGGTGGTGCTCTTCGTCGCGCTGTCGATTCGGAGTCTCAGTGACGCGCGCTTCGATGCGTTTCCCGAGTTCGCTCCGCCGCGCGTCGAGATTCAAACCGAAGCACCGGGCCTCTCGAGTGAAGAGGTCGAAGCGCTCGTCACCACGCCGCTCGAAAGCGCGCTCGCGGGCACGCCGGGGCTCACCGCGATTCGCTCGAAGTCGGTGCTGGGACTCTCGTCGATCGTCATTCTCTTCCCTTCAGGGACTGAACTTCTTCAAGCACGCGCGCTCGTGCAGGAACGTGTGACGCGCGCGATGCCTGCGCTTCCGTCAGTCGCGCGCCCGCCGGTGCTGTTGTCTCCGCTCTCGTCGACCAGCCGCATCATGAAAATCGGCATGTGGTCATCGACGCTCTCGCAGCTCGAACTCTCAGACCTCGCGCGCTGGCGCGTTCGGCCCGCGCTGATGTCGGTGCCCGGAGTCGCGAACGTCGCGGTGTGGGGTGAGCAACGGCGGCGGCTCGAGGTGAGCGTCGACCCTGACCGTCTCGTCGCCAACGGAGTCGACCTCACGCGCATCGTCACCGCATCACGTGAAGCGCTGATGCCTCGCGCTGGCGGTCTCGTCGATTTGCCGACCACGCGCCTGCCGGTGATTCACACACCGATGGTGCGCGACGCGAAAGAACTCGCGCAGCTCCCGATTTCGACCATCGGCCGCGGAGCGCTCACCATCGGCGATGTCGCTGATGTTCACGAAGCGCACGCACCAGCCATCGGCGACGCACTCGTGACCGCGGGCAACGGCGTGCTGTTGATCGTCGAGAAGCAACCCGGAGCCAGCACGCTCGAAGTGACGCGCGCCATCGACAAGACGCTCGAACGATTGAAGCCGGGGCTCGCGGGCGTCGAAGTCGACCCGACCATCTTCCGCCCTGCGGGTTTCATCGAACGCGCGCTCAGCAACCTCGGTCACGCGCTCGGCGTCGGCTGCGCGTTCGTCATCGCGGTGCTCTTCCTCTTTCTCTGGAACACACGCACCGCACTCATCAGCGTGCTCGCGATTCCCTTGTCGCTTCTCTCAGCCGCGCTGGTGCTCATCGCCTTCGGCCGCACCATCGACACCATGGTGATCGCCGGCCTCGTCATCGCGCTGGGCGAAGTCGTCGACGACGCGATCATCGACGTAGAGAACATTCACCGACGTCTGCTCTCGTTGCCGAAACCCATCGAGTTCCGAACCGCGATCCGCGTGGTGCTCGACGCGTCACTCGAAGTGCGCAGCGCGATCGTCTTCGCGAGCCTCATCGTGCTGCTCGTCTTCGTGCCCATCTTGTTCCTCGATGGAGTCGCCGGAGAGTTCTTCAGACCATTGGCGCTCGCGTACGGACTCGCCATCGCCGCCAGCACGGTCACCGCGCTCACCATCACGCCGGTGCTCGCGCTGTTGCTGCTGAGAAACGCGCCCGAAGAGAAGCAGTCACCCATCGCCGCGCATCTGCTGCGCGCCTACGAACCGCTGCTGATGCGCGCGATGCAGCACCCGAAGCGTCTGCTCGCCGCCACCGGTGGGCTCTTCGTGCTCGCGGCGTTCGTCGGCGCGACGCTGCGCGAAGAATTCCTCCCGCACTTCTCTGAGAACGACTTTCTGATGCATTGGATCGCGCGGCCCGGCACGTCACTCGAAGCCGTTTCACGCAGCGCGAATCTCGCGCGCGCTGAACTGCTGACGGTGCCAGGCGTGCGCAACTTCGGCGCACACCTCGGCCGTGCGGAAGTTGCAGATGAAGTCGTCGGGCCCAACTTCGCGGAGCTGTGGATCAGCGTCGACCCGAAAGCCGACCTCGACGCGACGTCCGCGAAGGTGCGCGAAGTCGTCGATGGCTACCCCGGCGTGTTCCGCGACGTGCAGACGTATCTGCAGGAGCGAATGCGTGAAGTGCTCAGCGGAGGCGGCGGCGCGGTCGTGATTCGTCTTCATGGAGACGACCTCACCGCGCTCCGCGACATCGCGGGTTCTCTCGCGAAGGAACTTGAGTCAGTCGCCGGCATCTCGCACGCGAGGCCTGAAGCGCAGGTGTTGGTGCCGCAGATTCAGATTCGCGTCGACGCGCAGAAGTGCGCCGCGTTCGGCATCGAGCCGGGGCTCGTTCGGCAACGCGCTGCGACGCTGCTGTCGGGAGACACGGTCGGCCAACTCGTGCGCGGCCTGCAGCCGATCGATGTCGTGGTGTGGGGCATCGCTTCGACTCGCGCTGATGTCGCCGCGCTACGAGATCTCGCCATCGCGGTCGATGGCCGCGTGCTCACCCGTCTCGGAGACGTCGCCGAGGTCGAACTGGTGCCGATGCCGAACACCATCGCCCACGACTCCACGACACGAAAGCTCGACGTGCTCATCGATCTCGCACCGGGCGCTGACCTCTCGTCAGTGAGCGCGGAGATCGCCCGCCGAGTCGCTGCGCTGCATCTCCCTCCGGGCCATCACGCGGAGATCCTCGGTGAAGGCGCGGCCCGCAACTCGGCGCGAACTCGACTGCTCAGCATCTCCGCGCTCGCGCTCATCGGCATCTTTCTCGTGCTGCTCGCAGACTTCCGCTCACCGCGTCTCGCGTTGCTGGTATTCGCGGGTCTGCCGTTCGCGCTGGTCGGCGGGGTCATCGCGGCGGCCATGAGCGGCGTCATCTCGCTCGGCACGCTCATCGGCCTCGTCGCCGTCATCGGCATCGCCGCGCGCAACGGCATCATGCTGGTCTCGCATTTTCGTCATCTCGAAGAAGTCGAAGGCGTGCCGTTCGGAGCCGACCTGGTGGTGCGCGGCGCATGCGAACGTCTCGCGCCGATTCTGATGACCGCGCTCGCGACCGGCCTCGCCTTGCTGCCGGTCGCGCTCGGCGGACAGGCGGCGGGTCACGAAATCGAACACCCGATGGCGGTCGTCATTCTCGGAGGCCTCGTGAGCTCCACCGTTCTCACTTTGATCGTGACGCCCTCGCTGTACGCATGGCTGGGCGGGCGCCAATTGGCCGTAGACTGAGAACGACGATGCGCGTGCTGGTCATCGATGACGAGGCAGATGTGCGGAGCGTCGTCGCGCGTGCCCTGCGCGCCGATGGTCACGCGGTCGCCACCGCCGACGATCTCGCGTCTGCCCGGGCACGCGCCGCCGATGGCACCGAGCTCATCGTGCTCGATCTGCGGCTGCCTGATGGCTTCGGTCTCGAGCTGTGCCGTGAACTGCGCGCCGAAGGCTCCACGACGCCGATTCTGCTGCTCACCGCGCTCACGCAGGTCGCGCTGCGCGTCGAAGGGCTCGATGCAGGCGCCGATGATTTCCTCGCGAAGCCCTTCGCGGTCGCTGAGCTGCGCGCGCGGGTGCGTGCGCTCGGCCGGCGAGGAGCGCTCCCTCGCGGCGTCACCTTTCGTCACGGTGAGGTCGTGCTCGATCTCGCGGGCCGTCACGCGATGCGCGCGAACGCGGAGGTCGCCGTCACCGCGCGCGAATGGGCGATCCTCGAAATGCTCGCTCGGCGGGCGGGCCGCGTCGTCTCTCGCAGCGACCTCCTCGACGGCGTGTGGGGCGACGCCGGTGAGACCGCTTCGAGCAGCCTCGAAGTGCTGATCGGCAGGCTCCGTCGAAAGCTCGGCGCAGATCTCATCCGAACGCTGCGCGGCGAAGGCTACTCACTCGCCGAAGGTGTACGCCGTGGCGAGTAGCATCGTCGCGCGCGTGGCTCAGGGCGCGGCGCTCGCGGCGTCGGCGGCTGCCTTGTTCGCGGCGTTGACGACGATGTTCATCGCGACCGCGTTGCTCCGGCGCGCGGAGGATCGCCGCATCGAAGAAGCGGCCGTCACCTTCGCGTCGGAGCTCGCGAAGGCCGGCGACGATCTCGTCAGCATTCAGAAGGTGCATCGCGACGAGTCGATGGAGATGAAGCACACCGGCGTGCAACTCGCGGTGTACGACGCGACCGGGTCTCTCCTCGCCGGTGACCGCCGCGCCGAGCTTGCGCCAGCGAACGGTTGCTCGACCTCCGCGTCGGGAGCGCTCCGCACGTGTCGCGTCTCCACCATGAACGGGCTCACCGCCATCGCATCCGCCGCGCATACCAACGTCGCGCCGTTGCTGACCGGCGCCGCCGTGCTCGCGGCGCTCGTCGCCGCGGTGCTCGCATGGCTCGCGAGCCGGCCCATCTCGCGTCGCGTGGTCGCACCGTTGACGCGGCTCCGTGAGCGCATCGCGCGGCTCGATCTCGACGCGATTTCCCGGGCCGATCTCGGAACCGAGGAACACATCGCCGAAGTCGACGCGTTGCGCTCCGCCATCAGCCAACTCATGTCGCGCGTCGAGCGCGCACTCGCGCAAGCCCATCGCTTTGCTGCAAACGCCGCGCACGAACTCCGCACGCCGCTGACCGCGGTGCGCGGTGAGCTCGAGCTGCTCGCCGAATCAGAAACCAACGACGGCGCCGCGCACGCGCAACGGAAACTCGCCGAGCTGTCCGTGCTCGTCGATCGTCTCCTCATTCTTTCCGTGCCTGCGCGTGCCTCCGGTGATGCGCACGAAATCGTCTCGCTGCACGACCTGCTCGAAGACGCGGCGCAGGCGTTGCCCGCGGCTGATCGTGCGCGTGTTCGGTTCACCGAAGGTGACGCGCTCGTTCGAGGTGACGCAACGCTGCTCGCGACGATGGTCTCCAACGCGATTTCGAACGGGCTCAAGTTCGCCAGGCACGTCGCCGCCGACGTCACCGTCACCGGAGCTTCCACCACGCTGCGCTTCGACGACGACGGGCCCGGCATCACCAGCGAAGAGAGCGCGCGTGTGTTCGAACCCTTCTTCCGAGCGCAATCGGCGCAACGCATCCCCGGCCACGGTCTCGGGCTCGCGTTGATTCGACACATCGCGACGACTCACGGAGGGAGCGCCGTCTTCGTCGACAAACCCTCGCCCGGCGCGAGGCTCGAAATCACGCTTCCGACCGCGCGCGCGTCATGACCGCCGAGTTCATCGTCGAAGACACCTTCGACATCGGCGGGCGCCTCGTGCTCCTGCCGGGTTTCTCCGTCTCAGTTCAGGTCAGCGACGAAATTGAACTGCATCGACCAGATGGCACCGTCATCAAGACGACGCTCCGCGCGTTCGAGATGATCACCCGTCGCGTGAAACCGGCCGTCTTTTCCGCGCCCATCTCCGTGCGCGGCGTTTCGGCCGGCGACGTACCGCGAGGCACCCGCGTGGTGGCGCTTCAGCGAGCGCGTCGGTAGCGCAGCCACACGAAGTCGCCGCGCTGTTCGACCGACATCAACTTCAACGCGCGCGCCTTCGACCTCTCACCGGCATCGAACAACGACGGCGAACCGACGCTCCCATCGGCAACGGGAACGACCAGCACGCTCAATTCGTCGATCAAATCTGCAGCGAGCAGCGTGCCGTTGATCTTCCCGCCGCCTTCCAACAACAGCCGTTTGATGCCGAACTTCGAGCCCAGCTTCTCGAGCACGCGCGCGAGGTTCACTTCCGTCTTCCCTCCGAACACGTACGAGATCTGTTTGCCGCGCAAGAACGCGAGGTAGTCGTCACTCACGCGCTCGGTGAGCACCGCGATCACATGTTCACCGTCGATGTCGTTCGCGCGCCACCTGAGTTTCCCCGACGAATCGATGGCGATCGCGAACGACTCCGCCGAATGTTCCGCGACGAAATCAACGCGCGGGAACTTTGCCTTCTGCTTCGGCACCTTCGCCTTCCCCGCGTACGGAGCCATCGACACACGCCCGATCATCCACGCGTCACCTTCCAGCAGTTCCGCCGTGCGTTCGTATTCAGCGAACACCGCGTCGAGGTTCGGCCACTTGTCGACGACGATGCGGCCGTCAACCGACGGGCCCATGTGACAGATGACGAGAGGGCGTTTTTGCATGCGACGGCTTCTACTTCGCGCGTGGTCAATTCGGGGACATCGGGCTGAAACGCGTTCTCGCCGTGACAAGGTGAACGCATGAAAAAGACCTTCATCGCCCTCGCGCTGTTGAGCCTGGTGAGCTGCAAGAAGAACGCTGCCGACGAAGACAAGCTGCCGGTCGACGATTCGCCGGTGGTGCACGCGGAGTTTTCACCGCACGCGCCGAAGGGCTGCGGCAGCGGCTTCTATTCGGTGCACTACGCCGACGCCTTGAAGACGCTCCGTCAGGCGGAGGACTTCAAGCCCGGCGAGCGCGACTACTACGTGAGCGAGCTGAGCGATCGCCGCAACGAGTACCTGAACGCGGGCATCTCACCTTCCGAGCGCGCCGAGTGGCTCAACGGCCACAAGATCCCCGAGAAGGATCAGCACTGTCTTCTGCCGCTCTTCGAAGCCATCGGCGAGGCCGCGAAGCGCACGCTCAAGAACTACCACCCGCGCGGCTACACGCATCACGATGACGACGACATCATTCGCGGCTCCATCAAGGAGGAGCTGCCCGACGCGGAGATCCTCGGGGTCGGCGTGATGTCGCCGACGTGGAACATCGAGAAGCACAGCAACGGCGTGCCGAGCGTCCGTTACAAGTATGGGATGGCGTGGGTGAAGAGCGCGAAGTTCGACGACGGGTACTGCCGCATCGCCTACGTGAATGTTCTTCAAGATTATTCAGGCGGCGGCTCTTATGGAGAGAGCAGGCCGAACTTCATTCGCGCCGAACCGTCAGGCTGCCCCGATTGAACTTCTCGCTCCTCCAGCAACCAGCGCCGCCCACCCCGTGGTTCAAGACCGTCGCGCGCTGGGTGCTCGGAGCGTTTCTCACCTTCGCCGGCATCAGCCACCTGACCTTCGCGCGCGCGGAGTTCGTGGCGCAGGTGCCGAAGGCGTTGCCGTTCTCGACCGACTTCGTGGTGGTCGCCTCGGGCGTGGTCGAAATCACGCTCGGCCTCGCGCTGCTCTTCTTGCGTCCGCGCCGCGTGCTCGTCGGTCTCATCGTCGCCGCGTTCTTCATCGCGGTCTTCCCCGGCAACATCGCGCAGTACCTGAATCACGCCGACGCGTTCGGGCTCGACACCGACGACAAGCGCTTCATGCGGTTGTTCTTTCAACCCGTGCTCGTCGCGTGGGCGCTGTGGTGCACCGAGGGGTGGCACGTGTTTCGCCGCGGCACTAAGTGACCGCGCATGGAGCTGCGCCGCCTCGACGACTACCAATCATGGGCACTGGAGATCGGCGGAAAACGCGTCGTCATCGACCCGTGGTTGAGCGACGAGATGAGCCTGCCGCCGGGGCATTGGCTGTTCGGCCGCCGCCGTGAAGCGCCCAAGCCCATCACCACGTGGTTGCCGGTCGATGCGCTCGTGTTGTCGGCGCATTTCTCCGACCACCTGCACCCGGCGACGTTGAAGCAGTTGCCGCCCCAGACGCCGGTGTTCGCCTCGAAGGTCGCCGCGAAGCACGCGCGCAAGCTCGGCTTCACCAACGTCACCGCGCTCAGTGACGCCGACCAGGCCACCGTTCTTCCGGGGCTCACGGTCACCGCCATCGCGCCGAACTTTCCGTACTCGCACAACTCCATCGGCTTCTTGTTCGAAGGTGATGGTTCGCGGCTGTACTTCGAGACGCACATCGTGAACTTCGAGCGCGCGAAGACGCGCATCGGTGAAGTCGATTGTCTCGTCGCGCCGATGCAGTCGGTGCGCGTCGCCGGCATTCCTTTCGTGCAGTCGCTGGAGCGCTCGGTGGAGGTCGCGAAGGTCTTGAAGCCGAAGCAGTGGCTGCCGACCGGCGACGACCCGAAGCTCGCGCACGGGCTCTTTCATTCGCTGCTCATCAGCTACCGCGGCGAGCTCCCCGAGTTCGCGCCGATGCTGAAGGCCGCGGGGCTCGAGACGCAGTTCCTGACTCCGGCGCCGGGCGAACCCGTGCGCGTTCAGAGTTCTTCGGCGCTCACCAGCACGCCGTCGTCGTCGGCATAGACGAAGTGGCCGGGCACGAAATCGACGCCGCCGAAGTTCACGGTGAGGTCGGTTTCTCCGGTGCCGCGCTTGCCGCTCTTCTTCGGTGAACGCCCGAGCGCGCACACTGAAAACCCGAGCGCGTTCAACTCGACGGAGTCGCGAATCGCGCCGTTGATGATGAGGCCGCTCCAACCGTTCTTCAGCGCGAGCCCGCCGATGAGATCGCCGACCACCGCGACACGCAGCGACGAGCCCGCGTCGACGACCAGCACACGCCCTTCTCCGGGTTCGCCGAGCTTCTGCTTCAACAGCGCGTTGTCTTCGAAGCACTTCACCGTCGCGATGCGGCCGTGAAATCTCCGGCGCGCTCCGAACAGTTGAAACTGCAACTGACACAGCTTCACCTTCGCGTCGTGTTCATCGACGAGGTCCGCAGTCTTCGGGCTGTTCATGCCTGAAATGTGTAGCGTGAATCACCTCATGAGCAGCAACCCCACCGACATCTATACGGAACCCGACGCAGACCCCGACACGCTCAAACACCTCGGCCCGCTCGCGCCGCTCGCCGGCATCTGGGAAGGCACCGGCGAAGACGTGCACCCCGCCGTGCAAGGCACCGAAAAAGAGCCGTACTTCGAGCGCTACGAATTGCAGCCCATCGACCCGCAGACCAACGGGCCGCAGTTGCTCTACGGGCTCCGGTACCACACGCACATCGTGCGGCCGGGCGAGGTCGAGACGTTTCACGATCAAGTCGGCTACTGGCTCTGGGAGCCCGCGACCGGCGCCATCTTCCACACGCTCGCCATACCGCGCGCGCAGGTGGCGATGGCCGTCGGCACATCAGACGCGAGCGCGACGAAGTTCCGCGTCGAAGCGAAGCGCGGCTCCGAGCAGAACGGCATCGTGTCGAACCCGTTCCTCGAATACGCGTTTCAGACCACGCGCTTCACGATGGACGTGATGGTGAACTCCGACGGCACGTGGAGCTACGAGCAGGTCACGGAGCTCGTCATCCCCCAGGTCGGGAAGCCATTTCTCCACACCGATCGCAACACCTTGAAGAAGGTCGGCGAGGCGAGACCCAACCCGCTCGCCGTGCATCTGTGAACTTCAGTGTTCAGCGCGGCGCCGCACGTTGCGCGCGACCCGCAGCGCCGCGTCACGCGAAGCAGCCGTCACCATGAACGAAGGAATGTCGCCTGCGGGGTCTGAATAGATCTCGTAGGTGAACTCCGCACCGCCCGACGGCAGCGGCGTGACGTGCCACGCGCCGCGCACGGTGATGCGGATCACGCCCTCTTTTTCCGGCTTGCGGACATCGGAGATCGAATCGAACCGCGCGTTGAAGGTGCCGCGCGAATCGACCCGGCGAGTCATCTTGAGGATCACGTCGCGATCACTCACCGGGGCCGCGCGCACCAGGTCCCAGTACACGCGCTCCTGCGGCCCATCGCTCAGGATTTCCCGCTGCGCGACCTCGGGGTTGCCGCGCGAATCAGAGATGTCCCACGCCGCGTCCATGAACTCCTTGGCGCTCGCCTTGGTGGTGCCGGTCACGCGGAGACGCTCATACGAAGAACCCTCAACTGCCTGCGCTTCAAGCGTAAGTCCGTCGTCGACAGCGATTTTCGTCCACGAATCAGGACTCGCCACCACCAGAATTGCCAAAACGCCCGCTGTGACTGACATGTGTCGGACCTTCTCAGACGGCGCAAACAATTGTCAACAGGATGGAAGATTTTTTCTCTCAAAGAATCCCCGCACGCGTAACGCGGAGCGCTCGTCCTCGCCTGTGGACCATGACTTCGAACCGAACCACCACCTGGCGCGCGAGCTTCGCGGCGCGAGGAGCCACGCTTCGAACTCGGGCTTCATTCCCGCGACTGGAGATGTGCGTCACTGCTCGACGAAGAACTCCGGAGAACCGCTGAGCGTCACTGCGCCTGATACGGAGCCCTGGGCAGTTCCATCCCAACTCGCGCGCGTGAAATTGCCGGCGGGGAGCGTGAAGTTCGCCGATGCCGTTTCAGACGTACCCGACGTCGCGGCCCAGAGAACAAGGCGCCGTTTGCCGTCTTTCAAGAACGCCGCACCGCGAACACCACTCGGAAGAGAGAGCGCATTCGTCGCGTCGGCATCGAACTTCGCGGTGCCCAACTGCGCGGCGAGTGCGGCGTACGCTTTTCCAGAATCAGTCTTCACCGCGTCGTCGACTGAGCTCAGCGAGCCGACGTCTTCGTAGAGGCCCATGTGTGAGAACACGTTGGTGTCTGAACCATCGGAGAGAATGAACCAATCGACTCCGCCGATGTCGTTGGCCTGCGCCATCACCATCAACTTGATGAGGTAGTTCCGCGCGTATTCGTTGGAGCCGATGTTCGGGTAGTCGGGCGTCGTCGCGGCGGGCGCGCCGTTTTCAGAATTGTTCCACCCGCGCACTTTCACGCCGCGCGCGACGAGCACGTCGTTGAGTGCGTTCTTCGACGCGATGAAGTCGTCGACCGACGCGTCGGAGCCCTTCGCGGAGAAGATTGGGTAGTAGTGGAAGTCGATGACATCGACGAAGTCTCCGCCCTTCTGCGGGTACTCGGCGGTCACCGAGCCGTCAGCCGGGTTGTCGGTGTAGCGGAGAATCGCGTCGAGGAAGTTCGGGTACCCGATGCCTCCGGTCGCGATCATCGAATCAGGGTCGGCCTTGCTCGCCGCGATCTTCGCCACGCGCAGCATTCGCACGTAGTCGTAGATGGAGCCGTTGAAGCGCGGCAGCTCGCTGGCCTTCGGCGCGTTCGTCTTCCAATTGCCGACGACGTGCCAGTCGCTCACCCAGTCAGGCTCGTTCCACAGGTGCCAGACCTTGATGTCGCTCTTGTACGCGCTGACGACCTTGAACACGTACGCGCCCCAGTAGTTGTCGGGGTTGATGTTGCCGTCGGTGCCGAGCACGGGCTCGTACAGGTTCTTCGGTATGAACCATTCGTTCTGCCAATCAGCAGAACCGGCGGGCGCGGTGCTGAGCGCGAGCGTCTCGGAGCCGATGAGGAACCCGATGTGGTTCGTCATGTCGAGCGAGGCGTACGTCGCGACGTCGCCCTTCTCGATGTCGTAGCCCCACGTCTTCAGATGCGCTGCGGGCAACTTCACGCGAATGCTGCGCGCGCCCGCGCGAGAGCCGAGCGTCGCTTCTTTGTCGTCGCCCCAGGTCGCGTTGCGATGGCCCATGTTGAGGCCGTAGCGGAAGCTCCACGGGAGCGGCTTCGAGGTGTCTTTGGTCACTTCGCCGTCGGTGCCCGGCGGTTTGCAGCTCAACAACGACAGTGCACCCATCAACACGATTCGCTTCATGCGCGAACCATACGACGCGCACAGAGACACGCGCCCACGGACTCTCTACAAACAACTACAAGCCGTCACCGTCTCAAGCTGATCGCTCGTACGTTCGGAGTCGCGGTCTTCGCGAAACAAACGAAGTGCGAAAATCGCAAACGAACGTTCCCGCTCTCGACTCGCACTTCCGCAAAGACGCGTCATGAAACTCAGTGAGTTCAAACACTGAGCTTCTTCTCGAGCGTAGACAGTGAACTCCACTCACGTCGAACGGCCGTTGCGCACCCAATCAGCCGCCTTCTGAACGAGCGCGGGTTTGTAGGTGATCTTGCCGGTGTCTTCGTCCTCATCGAGGCGGAGCGCGTCCTGCTTCGAGTCGTGATCATCCTTCGACTCCACGTTCGCGCTCGGCGGCGGCGCACCCCGGCCGTAGTAGGTCGGGCGCCAATCTTCGAGCTGCTTCGCGGTGTCATCGCCGAGCACGTGCGAGGCGTTGTTGAGACGGTTGGAGTTGTTGCCGTCGGTGTCGTGCTGCAGCCGGCCCGCGTCGAGGAAGTCGACGACCTGCTGATCGCTCCAGCCATTCATCGAGCGCACGAAGTCACCGGTGCTCATGTTGAGCTCCTTCGCCACCGAGCTCACCCAGGTGCCGAAGTTCTGACCATCGCCGTTGAAGTCTTTCAGTCGCTCAGCGACGTCGTGCTTCACACCGATGCCCTCGAGGATCTTGCCGAGGTCGTCCTGCTGACCTTCGAACGGGTCCGGCTCCGACGCGAAGAGTGAGACGAGCGCGCCGACGCCCGCGATGACGCCGCCCGCGATGTTGAGCACCACGCCCGCCGGCGCGCCCGCGATGGAGCCGTCGAGGAAGAGGCCGGCCGTCGCCACCGCTCCGCCGATCGCACCCATGGTGTCGCCGATGCCCTTCTGCACATCGCCGTTCTTGAAGTCGTCGAACGCGTTCCACCCGGAGACGACGGTGCCGAGTGCGCCCAGGCCCGCGCCGAACAGCTTGCTCGCCGCGAGGCCCGCTTCAGCCGCTGCTTCACCCGTTTCTGCTGCCGCCGAGGCGCTGGTGAAACGCGAGAACGTCGACGCCGCGAAATCAGCGCCATCTGAACCGAGCTGCAGCGTGCTGGAGATGGTCGCGATTTTGTCCTTCACCGACGCCTGGTCGAAGTTCTTCCAGTCTTCGATGGCCGACACGGTGCCGAGCGCGAGAGACAGCCCCTTGAACGAAGCCTTCAGTTTGCTGCCGGTGTCAGACAGGCCTTCGATCTTCGAACCCGCTTCTTTGGTGATCGCGTTGATCTCGTCCTGCGTCATGCCCGGCTTGAACTTGCCGAGCGTGGCCGTGAGGTCATCGAGCTGCGCCTGATTCGTACCGAACAGCGCCGAGTTGTTGCGCAGACCCGAGAGAATCGCGCTCTGTTCAGCCTGGAAGTTGCCGCTCTGCGCCGCCTGCAACAGCCGAACGCTCGACGCCTGCAGCACCGCGGTCTGCAGCGACTCGAGCGCGCCCTTCGCGTCATCGAGCGTGCCCAACGTCTCGCGCGCTTGATCGATGAACGACGGTTGACCCGGCTTCGACGCCTTCACCGCATCGGTGATGGCCTTCGCGCCGGCATCGGTCGTCGCCAGCGTCGAGACGTCCTTCAGCGCATCGGTCGACGCCGAGAGCAGATCGGCCTCATTCTGATGCACGGTCATCTGACCGCCACGGCCGACGAAGCGCTTCTCCGCCGCGCCCGCTTTCAACGTGGGGTCCGTCGCGGCGATGCCTGAGCCCGCTTCGACGGAGGCCAACAGCTTCGCCTGCTTGTCCAACTCCGCGTTCGCTTCAGCGACGTGGTTGTTCTTCGAGAACGCCGCGAGCGCCTTCTGCTTGTCTTCACCCGAGAACTGCCACTGCGGCACTTCCTGCGCGAGGTGCTGATTGTTGGTGGTGACCGTGTCGTTCGCGTCGTCGAAGTCTTCGCGAATGTCCTTGATGGCCTGCCCGACGAACTTCGACGAATCATTCGCCGCCGTCTCTTTGCCCGTCGCCTGGAGCTCGCTCGCCAACCGCACGCCGAAGCTCGCGCCGTTGCCGGCCTTGATGCTGTTCTTGAGCATCGTGCCGAACTCGTCGTCGTCATCGCCGACGTTCTGATCCTCCATCTTCGCGGCGAAGGTCGAGGCGATGGCTTTCTGCGATTCAGGGTCGAGCTGTTCGGTCGCGTGCGTGAGCGAGTTCAACGCCGACTGACGCGCTTCCTTCGTCGCGCCGGAGTCTTTGTTCACGACGCTGTTTTCGATCGCCTCGATCTGCGGCTTCGCGGCGGTCACGAGCGCGGCGCGATACGCGGGGTCTTTGTTCGTCGAGATGTAGTTGTCGAACGCCTGCGCCTTCTTCGCGGGGTCCGAAATGCCGGAGAGCGCGGTCGCGTCTTGCTGCGCGACCTGCTGCGGAGTCTTCGTCACGCGATCAGCCGCGTCGGGCGACTTCACGTTGAGCCCCTGCGCTCCCAACTTCGTCACGGCATTGCGGCGGAGCGCACCGCCCTTGCCTGTCGAGAACTCCTCGCGGCCGAACTTGTTCGCGCGCGTCGCGGCGGCGTTCACCGTCTTCTGCTTCGCAGCCGCAGCCTTCGCGGCGGCGGCCTGTTTCGCAGCGGCCTTCTTCGCGGCCTCCTCTTGCGCTTTCTTCGCGGCTTCTTCGGCGCGGCGCTTCGCTTCGGCGATGGCACGTTGACGGGCGGCTTCGGCTGCTGCGGCGGCGGCTGCTGACGATGAGCTGGGCATGATTCCTCCAGCAGGTTTTTCGGAGCGCCCGAGCCGGGAGTCCCCCGCCCAAGAAACAATTGTATTTACAGGCAAATCGCCCCGACGGCGCTCATCGAGCCCTACACGTAGGCAAAATCCCACGTTTGACCAACTTCAAAGCCACTGTATTTTCCATCCAGACTGTTTTCGGGGCCATTTGTTTCAGAGGGGTACCAGTTGATGCGCGTTCGTCTGGGTCTGGTTTCGGCGTTCCTGGCGGTGGGGTGTGCTCCGGAGGTGCCCAAGCAGTTGGCGTCGGGGTTCGACATGTCGAAAGACTCGTTGGCCTTCGCGAACTTCGCGACGGGGTTCAACGACTCGGCGATGGACACCGAGCTCCCCGGCTGACAGACCA
>JBEHYH010000002.1:0-39498 GCA_048498275.1 Myxococcota bacterium
GGTGCGCGCGTTTCTCACCTTCGCGCTCGTCGGGCTGATGCTGTCGGTCATCGTCGGCTTCCTGCTCAGCCGTCGCATCACGCGGCCGGTCGAGGCGCTCACCGAAGCCGCCGAGAAAATCGCCGCGGGTACGCCGGGCGTCACCGTCGAAGAACGCGGCGGCGCGAAAGAGCTCCGCGCGCTGGTCGCCACCTTCAACAGCATGACCGGCGAGCTCAAGACCGCGACCGACAAGCTGCTCGCGAGTGAACGCATCGCCGCCTGGCAGGAAGTCGCGCGACGCCTCGCGCATGAAATCAAGAACCCGCTCACGCCGATCCGCATGTCGTTGGAGACGCTGCTCGCCGCTTCGCAGCGCGGCCCGCTCAACGAGAACTTCACGAAGCTGCTGGGCGCGAGCGCCACGGCGATGCTCGAAGAGGTCGAACGCCTCAAGCGCATCGTCGACGAGTTCAGCCAGTTCGCGCGGCTGCCGAGACCTGAGCTGAAGACCCTCCAGCTCGATGAGGTCGTCAGCCAGTTGATGACGCTCTACGCGCCGCACGACGGCCTCACCTTCGAAACACAGCTCGCGCCCGCCACGGTCTCCGCCGACCGCGATCAGCTCACGCAGGTGCTCGTGAACCTGGTGAAGAACGCCGAAGAAGCGATGGCGGGCCGCACCGGCAAAATCAGCGTGCGCGTCATCGCCAGCGAAGAAATTTCCGTCGAAGTTGAAGATGAGGGGCCGGGCATCCCCGCGGAGCTCAAGGAGCGCCTCTTCGAGCCCTATGTGACCACCAAGCAGAACGGCACGGGGCTCGGGCTGGCCATCGCTCGCCGCATCATCGAGGAACACCAAGGGCGCCTCGAGCTCCACGATGGAAGCTCCGGAGGCGCCCTTTTCCGCGTGGTGCTGCCACGCGCGTCACTGCGTTAACCGGCTGCCAGCCGCGCTCAGCGAACCTGCTGAACCGTCGTCGGGCCAAACCCCTTCACGGGGATCGGGTCTTGCGGCAACGACACCGTTCCGCCACCCAACTGCACCACGGGCGCAAGCATCGGAGTCGCGCCCACTTGCGGGGCTTGCGGGCCGACCGCCGCCGCGGGATCCGTCACGGTGCCGGGCTGAATTTCCAGCGCCTGACCGTTCGAGGAGACCAGCTTCTCGCCGTCCCAGTACTCGTCGGCGCCCACGCCGCACCCGGCGAGCGCCATCATTGCCAGAATTCCAACAGCGACTGCTTTCATGAGCGTGTTCCTCTGCAACCCTGATGCCGAATCACTCTTCGTCGCCATGCGCCACCCCCTTGAGCTCCGACTCCCCGTTGACGATTTGAGACAAGCGCGAGCGCTTCATCTTCAAGAGGCGCGCTGCCTCACTGATGTTGCCGCCGGCGTCTTCGAGCGCCCGGCGGATGCACTGCATCTCCATCTCGTGACGGAGATCCTTCAGTGAAATGTCGCGCTTACGAGCCAGCTCGTAATAGTCGAGCTCGCCCGACGCGCTGACCGGAGCCGCGACGACCGTCGGAGACGGCGGCACCTGCATCGATGACGAGCTCTGCATCGGCACGACCGTGGTCTGCGAAGCCTTCGGGCCCTCAGACAGCGCCCGCAGTTCGCTGATGTGGCTGAACGCGTCGAGGTCGACTTCTTCGCCTTCCGCGAAGATCGACGCTGACGAAATGACATTCTCGAGCTCGCGGATGTTGCCCGGCCAGGTGTGCTTCGCGAGCAACGCCAGCGCGCGCTGCGACAGCTTGCGCAGCGGCTCGTTGCGGTCGGCCGCCACCCGCGAGAGGAAGTGCGAGGTCAGCAGCGGGAGATCTTCGAGGCGCTCGCGCAGCGACGGCAGCTCGAGCATCACGCCCTTGAGGCGGTAGTAGAGATCGGCGCGGAACTGGCCCCGAGAAATGAGCTGCTCGAGGTCGCGGTTGGTCGCGCAGATGACGCGAACGTCGACCTTGATGGTCTTGTTGCCGCCCACGCGCTCGAACTCGCGCTCCTGCAGCACGCGGAGCAGCGCGACCTGCGCCTTGGGCGAGATGTCACCGATTTCGTCGAGGAAGATGGTGCCGCCATCGGCCAACTCGAAGCGGCCCTTGCGCTCGCGGGTCGCGCCGGTGAACGCGCCCTTCTCGTGGCCGAAGAGCTCGGACAGCAGCAGCTCTTCGACCATCGCCGCGCAGTTCACCTTCACCAGCGGCATGTGCTTGCGCGGAGACAGCGCGTGGAGCGCGTCGGCGAGCACTTCCTTGCCGGTGCCGCTCTCACCGCGAATCAGCACGGTGGTGGCGCTGCGGCCCACGGGCTCCAACTGGCGCGTGATGCGCTGCAGCGCGGCTGACCGGCCGACCAGACCATTGAAGGTCGCGACTTCGGGAGGCGCGGCGAGCGACGCCATCGCGCGCGGCAGCCGCAGTTCGGGCTCGACCGCGGCGATGACCTCGGCGCGGCGATGCACCGCGAGGAACGCCTGACGACGCGCGGGCGGAACCCGCTGCACCAATTCGTCGAGCAGCCGGTTCGCACGCTGGAACTCCGCGGCCGCGCCCGACATGTCGTTCGCCGCCTGACGCAGCTTCGCGAACAGGAAGTACGTGCGGATCGGCGCTTCGAGCTCGGGCTTCTCGAGCAGCAGTTCGCGCGCGCGTGACGCGGCGTGCGTCGCGCCGAGCACGTCATTGAGCGCGAGGCAGAGGTCAGCGCGCGTGAGCTCGACTTCGAGCGACGCCGCCTGCATCGAAGGCGCGCCCTTCTCGACGCAGCGACGCGCGAGCTCCTGCTCGGCCTGCGCGCGCTCGCCCGCGCCGAGGTGCGCACGGGCCTTGAGCGCCGCCGCGAGCGCCGCCCACGAATCGTTGCCGAGCTTCTCGAAGCCGGCGCGCGCTGAATCGAGTTCGCGCCTGGCGGCGGTGTATTCACGGCGATCCAACTCGATGGCGCCGAGGTTCAGGTGCGCCGAGGCTTCGACGTACCCGTCGCTCAACCGCTGCGAGAGGCGCAGCGCGTGTTCCGCCAGCTCGGTGGCGCGCGCGAGGTCACCCAGCGTGTGGTGCAGCCGCGAGAGGTTGTTCGCTGCCATCGCGACCTCACGCACGCTGCCGAAGCGCGAGAACGCCGCGAGCGACTGGCTCAGGTGCGAGAGCGCGAGCTCGAAGTCACCCGACTCCGCGTAGACCGAGCCGAGGTTCGCCTGCGCGTGCGCGTGGAGCGGACGGCTCTCAGGCAACGTGGCGTTCCAGCATTCGATCGCATGGTCGCGTTCGCCGCGCTTGTACGCCGCGACACCCTCATTGAGGCGCGCCGCGGCCAGCAGCCGCGCATCGCCGTTCGATTCCTGCGCGTTGCGCGCGAAAAGCTCCTGCGCCTTGGCGGCTTCACCGGCGATGAGCAGCGCCTTGCCCTTGGTCTGACGAACCGCGAGCGACGATTCAGGCAGCGCGAGCACTTCGGCGGAGCGACCGGCGATGAGCAGCAGCTCGGCGTGCACCGCGTCGGCTTCGTTCTTCAACGCTGCATCACGGCGGGCGAATTGGAGCGTCGCTTCTGCGAAACGCACACGACCGAGCTTGAGCAGGTGGCGCGTCGCTTCGAGCGCGAGCTGCGACCGTTCCCCTTCGCGAACCGAGAGGAGCCGCCGCACGGCGCCTCGGTAGTAACCGAGCCACTCCAGCACGCGGCCCCACGCCAACGCGACCGACGGAATCGAAGCGGCCGCACGCGCGTACCAGGCAGACGCTTCTTCGAGCGCTCCTCGCGCCGCGAGTTCGTCGGCGGCCTTCGCGGCAACCGGCGCACCGGCGTCTTCGGAGACCGAGAAGAGCAGCTCAGCCGCGGCAACGAGACGGCCGTTCGCTTCGAGTTCGCGACCCAATTTCAGCGCGAGCGGCGAGCGGGCCGAATCAGACAGCTCCGCGAGCACCGAGGCCTTCTCGCCTTCACGCGCGAGCTTCCACGCAGAACGGCCATCGACCACGCGCACCGTCACCAGGCGCTCGCGCAGCAGCGCGTCCAACGTCGGAGCGGCATCGGAGCCCAACACCCGTGAAACCGCTTCAGCGGTGAGCGACTCGGGCGACAACGCGAGCAGCGTCAGCACTTCGCGTTGCGTGTCGGCCAGACGCTCCACGCGGCGCGCGAAGAAATCGACGGCGGCGACGGGGCGCTCGAGCAGCTCGCCCAACGCTTCGGGGTTTCCTCCGGTCGCCGCGAGCAGCTTCTCGACGATCTCATGACGCGCCAGAAACGCGCGGATACCGTCGACGTCGAGCCCCGAGAGCGGGAGCGTGCGGCCGGGGACGTGACGGAGAATTTCAGCCAGCGCGTCGGGCAGCTCACCGTCTTCACGGAAGGTCAGCACGAACAGACCGCCGACTTTCGACTCAGGCGTCGAGGCGACCGCGGCGAGGTACCGAAGCAGCTCGAGCGACGAACGGTCAGCCGCGTCGACGTCGGAGAAGATGAACAGCGGCGCGTGGCGCGAGGCGAGCGTCACCAGCTCCGCGACGCCGTCGAACAACTGGAGGCGCTTCTCATCAGCCGTCGACGAGGCTGCCGCACCACGGAGGGGCTCGAGCGCGCGGGTCAGCCGGGCGACCGTGAGCTCCGAGGTTCCATCGCGACGCGCCGCCGTCAGCAGCTCGCTGCCCAGCGGCGAGAACAGGCCCCAGGTCGCGCGCGCATCGCGAACCGCGCCGCCTTCGAACACGTTCACGCCCTGCGCAGACAGCGTTCGCGCCAACTGCGTCACGAGGTGCGTCTTGCCGACCCCCCGCGGGCCGCGAATGAAGACGAAGCGCGCGTGCCCTGCGGACTTCGCGTCGTGGTGTTCCTTCACCAGGAGCTGCAGCTCAGCTTCCCGGCCCGACGACGCGCTGTGAATCGAGAGAACTCCGAGACTCATTCCGGCTCCATGAGCCCTCAGCGGATCAACGTCGAGGGCGGAGCGCAGTGAGCAACCGATGTGCCATTGGTGTCAAGCCCCCCACGGGGTTCCAACCGACCGAAACGCGAAGAGAAATTCAGTCTCGGGGGTTGAGAAAAAACGACGCGTGACATGCGCGCCGCAGCGGGTGACCCGAATCAGGTCAGTCTTTGACGGGCGTGGCCTTGAGCGCCGCTTTGCCGTCTTTGACGTAGACCTGAAAACGCACGGTCTTGCACTGGTACTTGGCGACGAGCTGTTCCTTGTTCTTGAGCAGCTTGGCCTTGAACTTGTCGTAGGTCAGACCATCGGCGGGTTCGCGGCACTTCTCGCGGGTCGACACGAAGTCGCGGAACACCTCCTGGAAGTGGCGCTCTTCGTCGCTCGCGCCGCCCGGAGGAGGGATCGACGCCACCTTCGGCATCGCGCCCGTCGGAGGACGGAAGGCCGGGCGCTCCATGGTGCTGCCCGACGGTGCACGCGACGCGTTCAGAAGTTCAGACGGAATCGCGGCGACGCGGGTCGCATCGGGGTTCGGCTCCTCTTCATTCGACGACGGCGCTTCTTGCGCGGCGGCGAGCGCGAACGGGTCTGACACCGGCGGCGGAGGCGGCGCGGTCACCGCGCTCCTGGTGCTGACCGGGTACGCGACCGTGCGCTGCTGCTGGTTGTCTTCGTCGTCGAACAGGCTCGCGGGGTTGGCGCGCTGGAGGGCGGGCGCGTCCATCGTGACCGACGGCGCGGGCATCGGAGGCGGCGGTGGTGCCGGCGGCTCGGGAATCGACGCGAACGGATCTTCCGCGGGGACGTACGCCGGCGCTTCGCCCGTCATCGCGACTGGCGGCGGAGGCGCGGACGCCGACATGCCGGAGCTGCTCGCGGGGAAATCGAAGTCATCGGGGCTCGCCTCGGGCGCAGCAACCGGCGCCTCGGGCACGGGCGAGGACACGGTCGCCTGCTCGTCGCGCTTCGGAGGCGCGGGCATCACCGGCTTCACCATCGCCGGCGCGTCGTCTTTCTTGCCGCCCATGATCAGCAGCCAGACGAGCGTGGCGAACAACAGCCCGCCGAACGCCGCGACCGCGAAGAACTCGTAGTTCGCCAGCGCTTCAATCTGGGCCTTCGACGGCGCACTCGCGGCGACCTCGAAGTTGGTGCCCGCGACCTTCTGGCGCGCGCCGATCGACCACGTGAGGTCGGGCGTGAGCTGCGGCAACGGCAACTGCAACGGGCCGACCTGCTTCACCGGGCCCGACTCCAAAGCGCCCATCGCTCCGGCTTTCAGCGTCGCGACGATCTTCTCGGCCTCGGTCTTTTCGCCGGCGACCAGCACCGGCTTGCCGTCGGCCAGCAACGCCAACGACGTCAGCTTCAAGGCACCGCGCGCCTGCTCGAGCGCCGCGACCGCGGGCAACACCGGCAGACCGACGATGACCGAACCACCGGAGCGAACTTCGTTCTTGTCGGAGTACAGCAGCGGCGCGGTGAGGAGCAGATAGTCGGCGCCATCGATCGAGCGCGTACCGCCGGCAGAACCACCCGCCATCACGCCGGCGAGATCGAGCCCTTCGGGAACTTCGGCGACGGGGTCGAGGCCGCCCTTCGCCCACAGCGTGCCCGCTTCGTTGGTCACGGCGACGAACAATGCTTCGGCCTGTTCCGGCGAGAGGCCGTCGGCGGCAGCGGTGCGCACGGCGGTGAAACGATCGCCGGCGGGCGCCTCGGGCTTCGGCTTCGGTGCCGGCAACAACACCGCGTTGCTCGTCGCGACCTTGAACGCCACGGTCTGGGTGAGCGACTTCTGCGCCTCGAGCGCGACCGCGACGGGCCCCGCAGCTCCGGTGACCGCTGCCTGCGCGGCGTCGGTCGAGTTGGAGATCGCGAGCGGCGCGACCTGCGTCAGGTGGTACCCCCACAGACCCAACGCGGCGAGCGCGAAGACGAAGAATTTCAAACGAGCCATCGTCGCAAAGCCTTAGCACGTGGGGCGCGGAGCACGTTTTGATTTCTCTGGCGTGTCTGTCTCACTTCTCGACGACGCCCCACTGGACGACTAGAAATTCGGGCCCACCAACGGAAGGCGCACGTGAAATTGTTGCGATTGTTGCTCGTGGCTGCGTTCGCAGTGAGTTGTGGAACTCCGGGGTCCGGCCAAACGGGCGGAGGCGCGGCTTCGAGCGGAGGCGGTTCGGGCCCGACCGGTGGCGGCGCGGCGACCGGCGGAGGTGACGGTATGACAGGCGGCGGCGCGGGCACGACCGGCGGCGGTTCGGGCCCAACGATCGACGTCGCGGGCAAAGTCATCACCCGCACGGGCGTCGCGGTGCCGAGCGCGACCGTCGCCATCGTCGGCAAGGGCACGACGACGTCAGACAGCCAGGGCAACTTCGCGTTCAGCGGCGTGACTCCGCCCTACACCATCGCGGCGACGGCGGTCGGCGGCGCGCAGATCACCGTCGTCATCGGCGTGACGCGCGCCGACCCGGTCGTGCGCAGCAACGCGACGGCGAGCACCGCGCCGAACTCCGCGTCGGTCAGCGGGCTCTTCTCGGGCAGCGCGACCACCGATGGAGGCGTCGCGCGGCGTAACCTGTACCTCTTCGAGTCGCCTGAAGTGGCGACCACCAACACCCTGTCGGGCGACGACCCCGGCTACGTCGTCAACGGCATCGTCTGGCCGAGCGCGCTCACCACCGTCACCGGCAACGTGCACGCGCTTCAGGTGCACAACGGCGGCGCGGGTGGCTTGCCATCGTCCTTCACGGCCTATGGCACCTCGGCGAACGTCACGCTCGTCGACAACGCGACGGTGTCTGGCAAGAACATCGCCGGCACACAGGTCACGGCGGGCGCCCTCGCGGGCACGGTGACGGTGCCGCAGGCCTCGAGTCTCCAGATCACCACCACGACCTTCTCGGTTCGCCTGGGTCACGGCTCGATTCTTCTCGGCACCGATTCGGTCGCCGTCGCGCAGGGTGACCCGAAGCCGTTCAGCTTCGTGACGCCGGCGATCCCCGACAGCTCCATCACGCTGACGTCGGCCGCGGTCACGCCGGCGCCCATCCGTTCCTCGACCTTCACGCGCTACGGCGCGCCGGCGAACGAGAACGCGGCGAACTTCACGCTCGCGGCGCCGCCGCAGCTCAACATGCCGACCGATTTCGTCACCGGCATCGACCTCGCGACCCAGACGTTCTCGTGGTCGCCGATGGACCCCGCGGGGCTCTACAGCGTCACGCTCAGCGCGACGCCGCCCACGGTGGGCAACGCGAAGACCTTCACCATCTATACCGAGAGCACCGACCTCAAGTTCCCCTCGCCGACGGACCTCGGACTGCCCGCGTTCGCCAACGACACCACCTTCACGTGGTTCGTGACCGGCACCGGCGGCGCGACGGCGGTGACGGTGAACGACCTCGTCGGCCCGTTCGTCAACGCGACCGATCTGCCCGCGGCCGGCGACGTGTGGTCGGCGTCATCGGAACAGCGCGTGTTCAAGAACCAGCTCTGAAACCGAGCGCTTCATTTCGGCAGCGTCGGCTCGAAGACGGCGAGGCCCTCGATGGTCCAGCTCCCGAAGTCGAGGTTGCGCGAGAGGTAGCGCGAGAGCGGCTCGTCGACGACCTTCTTGAAGCTGCGCGAAGCGTGGCGGAGCATCGGGCCCTTGTCTGACTGCGCCAGCACGCCGACGTGCGACACGCGCGTCACCCACCATGCGCGATCAGCGCGAAAGACGACGACCAGCAAGCCCGCGGGCGCGCGCTTGAGTTTCTCGGCCGCCACCGCCGCGGGGATGACGTCGAAGCGGTACGTGCCGACCGTCTGCTTCTCCGCCGGGAGCCCGAGGCTCCTGCCGTTCTTCTCTTTCCAGGTCGCGGCGGTGATGGCCTTCACCACCGTCTTCGTGTCGTCACCGCCGTATTCGCGCGTCACGTCCTTGAGCAGCCCGCGCTTCACATTCTCGGGGAGCCACTGCGACTCCATGATGTGCAGGCGGTTGTCCCAGCGCTTGTCGCCATCGTAGCGGAGCCTGGTGAGCGACTCTACGAGCGTCTCGGGCGTGGCCGTCGAGAGCGCGAGCGACTCTTCGATCATCGTCACGCAGTCGACCGCATCGAAGCGGATCAGCGGGTCCGCGTCTCGCCCTTCACCCTCGCCCAGCGGCGACAACACGTATGGCGTGCCCAGAAACCCATCGGTGGCCGACAGCACGCGCTCGCGCAGCGTCGGCAACTTCTGCAACGTCGTCATCGCCTCCGCGCGCTGCGCATCGTCCAACTTCGACCAGCTCGGCGCGGTCGCCAGCGCCAGCAACAACACTCCCTTCACTTGTAACCCGCCTTCTTCAAGATCGCGCTGCGCTGCTCGTCGGTGAGGCGGAGCGGTTCGAGTTCGTCTTCGTAGATCAACCTGGCGTCACCCTCGGCCTTCGCGCTCTCGACGACGAGCCACGCCTTCTTCGATTCATCGCCGCCCTCGGCCAGCAGTCTCGCGGCGCGCGCGCGCACGCGCGGGTCGGCGTCGTTCAACGCGGGCGACAACACCTTGCCCGCCTGCTTCGCGCTCGCGCCCTCGAAGAGCATCACGCCCTGCATGCGCTCGGTCTTTTCCTTCGACGAGAGCAGCACGCCGGCGAACTTCGCGCACGACGGGGTGCCCATCGCGCAGAGCGCCTGCGCCGCCGCGAGCCGGGTCGATTCGGAGCTGTCCTTGAGCATCGTCTCCAGCGCGCCGACCTGCTTCTTGTCGCCCGCGCGGCCCGCCGACTGAATCATCAGCAGCTTCAAGTCGAGGTCGCCTTCCTTCTTCGCGGCCGCGAGCAGCGGCGCGGAGGCCGCCGGCTTGCCGATGAGGCCCAACGCGCGCGCGGCTTCACGGCGGACGCCGAAGTTCTGGCTGCCAAGGTTCGCGGTGAGCGGCTTGACGCCCTCGGCGGAGCGGATGCGCCCCAGCCCGATCTCCGCCGCGACGATTTCTGCGGGGTCTTGATGCGTCAACGCCCGCAAGAACGTGTCTTCGACGTTCTTGTTCCGGTAGGCGAGGCCGGCGAGGAACTCGAGAATGGGCGTGCGCTCATGTTCGCCCGCGCGTTTGTAGGCGACGACCAGCTCCAGCGACGCGAATTCCTCCCCGCCGGTCCGTTTGACGCGGTTGATGGCCTGATTCACGTTGATGCGCCCGCCGGCGAAATCTTCGAGCGTGGCGGTGGTTTCGGAGACGACGTCGGTCTTGGCCCAGGCGACGGTCGCGGCGGTCAGGAGCAGGAAAGTCCAGCGCATGAAGAAAAAGGTAGCACGAGGAAAATGGCTGCCCGCCCTGTGATGCGTAGAATCACCCGCTTGAGGAGTCTTTCAGACATGACCATCAAGCTGGCCGCCGTCATCGAGCCGAACAACACCCGCCACAAGGCGCTGAGCGCCGCGCTCAAGAAAGCCGGTCTCAAGGTTTCCGCCGCGCGCGAACCGGAGGCGCTGACGAAAGAACAACTGGTGGTGCTCGGCGCGTCGCTCAAGAGCCCGACGCGCACCGCGCGCGACGTCCGCAAGGCGGCTCCGGCGGCGTTGGTGTTCGCGGGGCAGAGCACGGGCTTCAAGGCGCCGTGGGCCGACGGCGTGCTGCCGTTGCCGGTTTCGCCCAATGACCTGAAGGTCCGCCTCGCCGAGCGCGGAGTGAAGGACTCAGCGCCCGTCGCGCCCCGCGCGGGCGACGGCATTCTCGACCCGACGACGAACTTCTACACGTTCACCCATTTCAAGGAGGTGCTCTTCATCGAGGTGAAGCGCGCCCGCCGCTACGGGTTCCCGCTGGCGCTGGCGTTGGTCGGGTTCGATCCGCTCCCGGGGAAGATCGACCACGAGCTGCACACGCAGTTGATGGGCGGCCTCGCGTTGGCCATTCGCCGCTCGCTGCGTGACACCGACTACCCCGTGCAGCAGCCCGGAGATCGCGTGCTGTTGTTGATGCCGCACACCGACCTCGCGGGCTCGCTCATCGTCGCCCGCCGCATCACCGAACGCGTCGCGCGCGCCACGCTGCAGGCCGGCGACACGGTGCTGCACCCCACGATTTCCGTCGGCGTCGCCGCGGGTGAACCGGGCCGCGAGTACAGCTTCGCCGACTTGATTCGTCAGGCGAACGACGGCCTCTCGGCCGCGCAGGCTTCCGGTGGCAATCGCGTGGAGTTCGTGAGCGCGGCTGAATCAGCGACTTCCGAGAAACCCGAATTCCCGCTCCCGGCGCCGTAGGGCCCGCGGGAGTTCAGGGGCCGGAGATTTCCTGCGCCTCGACGCGGTTCCGGCCGCCCTTCTTGGCGCGGTACAGATACTTGTCGGCCGCGGCGATGAGGTCTTCGGGCTGCGCGAAGTCAGAGTCCAACACCGTGGCGACGCCGAGTGAGATGGTGACGCGAATCGGCGTGCCGTTGAAGACGAACTCGGTGCCGTCGATGGCGCGGCGGCAGCGTTCGGCCGCCCGCACCGCTTTGTCTGACGGCGATTCACGCAGCATGAGCGCGAACTCCTCGCCGCCGTAGCGCGCGTACAGGTCTTCCTGCCGGACGGTCTCGCTCACCTTCGACGCCAGCCGCTGCAACACGTAGTCGCCCGCGGGGTGGCCGTAGGTGTCGTTGATCTTCTTGAAGTGGTCGATGTCGAACATCACCAACGACAACGGCACGCGGTGACGCAGGCAGTACGCGAATTCCTTGCGGAGCGTGTCGAGGAAGTACTTCTTGTTGAAGATGCGCGTCAGACCATCGCGCGTCGCGCTCTCGTAGATGGAGCGCTGGTACTGTTCTTCGAGCTGGTCCTGAATCGAGAACTTCACCACCGTGTTGGCGCCGATCTGAATCTTGTCGCCGTCTTGCAGGGTGGCCACGTTCACCTTGATGCCGTTCAAGAAGGTGCCGTTGGTGCTGCCGAGATCGACGAGCTGAAAGAAGCCGTTCGCGGCCGGCGTGATCTTGCAGTGCTTGCGGCTGATGCCGTCGTCTTCGACCTGGAGCTGCGTGTCGGGCGCGCGGCCCATCACGAACTCGCCCTTCTCGAGCTTCAGCATCTTGCCGATGGTGGCAGCCACCTTCGCGCTGATGACGATCAGGTACGCGTTGTTGGCCTTCGCCTCGCCCAACAAATCGCTGATTTTGTGTACCGCAGTTTTGTCTTCAGCCATCGGACGAATCGAAAGCTAGCACTCAGGCGCGTTCACCTGCCACAGATCGCGCAAGGTACTCGCGCAACGCGTTACCGCGATGAAGAGCGAGGCCGTGCATCAGCTTCACCACTGCGGCAGAAACCGTCATGTCGCCTCCGCCAATGGCGCCTGTTCTGCGCGCGGCGTCTCCACTCTCGTACATCGACAGGTCGACGCCGTTGCGCGGGGCCTGACTCACGACGAGTACGGGAATGTGCCGCTTCTTCGCCTCGGTGAAGAACGGCGTGAGCGAGCGGCCGAGATCTTCCCGCGAGGGGAAATTCCCCGCTCCGTAGGCCTCGAGCACGACCCCATGAACATGGGGCAGCAACGCGAGCGGAATCTGCGGGTCGAGCCCCGGAAAAATGCGCAGGAGGAACACGCGCGGGTCGATCGCGTCGAGCAGCTTGAATCTGCCCTTCGGCGCGAGGCCGGGCTCGAACCGGGTGTCGACGCCGAGCACGCCGAGGCCCGCGTGATTGGGGCTCTGAAACGCGTCGTATTCGGCGATCGACACTTTGCGCACGCGGTTGCCGCGCATCAGCTTCGAGTCGAAGCACACCGTCACTTCACGCGGGCCATGTAACGCGCTGGTCACGGCGTCGATGAGGTTCAACCGCGCGTCGGTTCGAATTTCACCGAGCGGCCGTTGCGCGCCCGTCAGCACCACCGGCTTGCGCAGATTGCGGAGCATGAACGAGAGCGCCGACGCGGTCTCCGCCATGGTGTCGGTGCCGTGGGTGATGACGAAGCCGTCGAAGTCGTCCATGCGCTCCGCGAGCAGGCGCGCGAGCTTGACCCACAGCTCCGGCTGCATCTCGCAGGAGTCGATGTTGCTGAACAACTCGAACTCGAGGTGCGCGAGTTTGGACAGCTCGGGGATGCGCTGATGCAGCGTTCGGAAGAATGAACCGGGTTTGAGCGCGTCGGGCCTCCGGCCGCTCATGCCGAGCGTGCCGCCGGTGTGCACCAGAAGGAGTTTTTGATGATCCCGAGCCAAGAGTTCCGTCCCTTTACAAGGCAGGACCCGGTGGCTACAAGGCCGCGCATCGTGACGAAAGCGTTGGGAAAGGCCGTGTTGACGGCGTCGCTGCTTTCCTTCGCAGCGTCGGCCCAGAATTCCTCGCAGGCCCTCGCACAGGTGCCCGGCTTCGACTTCTCGCGTCTGGCCGAGCCCGCGAAGAAAGAACTCGCGGCCGTTCTGACTGACGAATTCGACTACTGCGGTCGACCGTCGACGCTGCTGGGCAGCCTGAAGAAGGGCGACGCCTGCAAGCACACCCGGCGGCTCGTGGGCTACGCGGCCACGCAGGCGGCCGACGGCGCGTCGTCGAGCGAGATCATCAATTCGCTGAGCAAATACAACGCGGGCTTCAACAAGCCGCGCACCCAGTTCTCGCTCGATGAGCGTCAGTGTCTGGGCCCGAAGAACGCTCCCGTCACCGTCGTCGAGTACTCCGACTTCGAGTGCCCGTACTGCGCCGCCGCGCGCCCGATTCTCGAGGAGTTCACGAAGAAGCGCTCCGACGTGCGGCTGTGCTGGCAGCCCTTCCCCCTGCAGCAGCACCCGCACGCCTTCGAGGCCGGCGCCGCGGCGCTCTTCGCGCGCGACAACGGCAAGTTCTGGCAGGTGCACGACGCGCTCTTCGACAACCAGCTCTCGATGTCTGAAGAGACGATCAAGACGATCCTCACCAAGGCGGGCCTCGATGTGAAGGCGTACGCCAGGGCGATGGAGGCGAAGAAGTACGAGAAGGAACTCGAAGCCTCGAAGGAGCTGGGCAAGAAGGCCGGCGTCGATTCGACTCCGAGCATCTACATCAACGGCCGGAAGTACACGTTGGGGCTGTCGGCCGATGCAATGAACCTCGCGGTCGACGATGAGCTCGAGTGGCTCGCCGGCAACAGCGCCTGGCCGATGAACTGAAAGCAAAGTGGACGCGCGTTTTCTCGTCGATGGTCGTGGTTCGTTGGCCCCTACCGAGGGGAATTCGCCGCTCACCGGTCGCTCCGGCTATTTCCGCCTGCAGACGACTTCACCCGACTGGGTGGTGATGCTGCGGAGCCCCGCGCAGGGCGGCCTCCAGGCCAACCGGCCGCGCGTGGTGATGGCCGGCGACTGTGGCGCGTTCGCGCTCCAGGATCTCATCGCGTTTCTCGGTCAGTCGAGGTGGACCGGCGTGCTGCGCGTCACCTCGACCTCGGGCGAACGCAGCCTGCTGCTCAAGGACGGCGACGTGCGCTCGGCGGCGTCTGACTCCTCGGGCGATCGCATCGGCGAGGTGATGGTGCGCCTGGGCTACGTGCCGCGGTCGGCGCTCGAGAAGGTGCTCGCCGAGGCGCCGCCCTCGCGCATCGGCAAGGCGCTGGTCGAACGCGGCCTGCTGAAGTCACACGACCTCTACAAGTGCCTCAATGAGCAGATCGCCGAGATCTTCCACGGCATCATGCTCTCGAAAGAGGGCGCGTTCGTGCTCATCGATCAAGACATCGACGAGAAGGCGCTCGCGCACAACCTCTCGCTCTCGATGAACGGCCTGCTGATGGACAGCATCCGCAAGATCGACGAGCTCGCGCAGTTCCGGAAGCGCATCCCCCACGGCCGCCTCTACGTGCTGCCGAAGAAGCCGTACGACGGTGAGGAGCTCGAGCCAGAAGAGCAGGCGGTGCTCGCGCAGATCAACGGCGAGCGAACCGTCATCGAGGTCGGTCAGCGCGCGCGGTTCGCCGAGTTCGACGCCACGCGCATCGTGCATCACCTGATGGAGCTCGGGCTCGCGAAGGTGAGCGAGGCCGCGCAGTCCTCCGCGCCCGTTTCGACCTCACCGTCGGAGGTCATCCCGGCTCCGTCGGCGAGCGACACGCCGGAGCCGGCGCCGAAGCCGGTCATCACCGCCGAGAGAATCGTCACCACCTTCAACGTCATCTTCCGTGAGGTGCGCGACGAGGTGGCGCAGCGCGAGACGTTGGAGCCCTTCCTCATCTCCGCGAACGCCGCGCTCAAGGGCAACGGCGTGTCGACGTCTCCGGTGCTGAACGGCCTGAGCTTCAGCGACGACGGGGTGCTCGACGAAGGTGAATTGCTCGCGCGGTACGCCGACCTCGGCGCGTCGGGCAAATTGGGCGCGGAGCCGTTGTCGGCGCTGAAGCAGGCGCTGTCTGACGTGATGTTCTTCCTGCTGTTCCAGGCTGGTGAATTGCTCGAGTCGGCGGCTGATGAACAGCTCGCCAGCCGGGTGAAGGAACACCTCGCCACGCTCGAGACGAAGTGACTTCCCTGCCGTTCCTCACCAGTGCGATTTCAGCCGCGGGCGGCGTGTTCAAGGCCACGCCCGACGACTTCGTGGTCGAAGAACTCCCCGCGTACGAACCGAGCGGCGAGCGCGACTGCGAGCATCTGTTCTTGTGGGTCGAGAAGCGCGGCCACTCGACGCACGAGGTGGCGAAGGCGCTCGCGCGGCACTGCGGCTTCTACGACAAGGACATCAGCTGGGCGGGGCTCAAGGATCGCAACGCGGTGACGCGGCAGTATCTCTGCGCGCCGGCGAGAAAAGTCGAACCGAAGCTCGAGACGTTCTCGATGCCGGGCGTGCAGGTGCTCCGCGCGACGCGGCACCGCAACAAGCTGAAGACCGGTCATCTGCACGGTAATCGCTTCGAGCTCAAGGTGCGTGAAGTCAAAGACGCGGGCGCTGCGCTCGCGGCGCTCGAGCAGCTCACGAAGCTCGGCGTGCCGAACTACTTCGGTGAACAGCGCTTCGGTTTCGGCGGCAACAACGCGGAGAAGGGGAAACAGATCCTCCTCGCGGGCGGCCGCCATGCCGATCGCTTCGAGCGGAAGCTGTTCCTGTCGGCGTACCAGTCGGAGCTCTTCAATCGCGTGCTCGCCTCGCGCATCACCGGCGGCACGTACGCGAAGGCGCTGCTGGGTGATGTCTTGAAGAAAGTGCCGACCGGTGGCGAGTTCTTCTGCGCGGAGCCGGAGGTGGATCAGCTCCGCGTCGACAAGTTTGAAGTGAGCCCGACCGGGCCGATCTTCGGGCCTGAGATGCGTCAACCGACGCACGAAGTCGACGCGCTCGAATCGCGAATTCTCACCGAGGAGGGCATCGAACGTTCGCTCTTCGAAAAAGGCGGCGGTGAGACGCTGGGTACGCGGCGGCCGCTGCGCGTGCCCGTGACGCTCGAAGAAGCGCGCGTCGAAGGTGACGTCTTGCACCTGCGCTTCACACTGCCCGCCGGCAGCTACGCGACGGTGCTGCTGCGAGAATTGATCAAGGAGTAGTGGGACATGAGCACGATGGACGGCAGTGTCTTCGAAGGACTCTTCGTGCGGCAGTTGAAGCCTGACGCGACGTTGAGCGCGGCGTTGACGGCGGTGGGTTTCAACCCGTCGCGCCTCGAAGCGAAGTACCCGGAGGAAGTGTTCGGTCGCGCGGTCGAAGCCGCGTTGCCGCTCGCATTCCCCGGTGTGCCCGGGGAACTCGCCTCTCGCGCGATGGGCGCGGCGCTCATCGACGGTTACTTCGAGACGATTCTCGGGCGCATCACCGGCAGCATGATGCCGATTCTCGGAGTGAGCGGAACGCTCAAGCGCGTGCAGCAACTGTGGCGCGTCGCGCAGCCGGGCATGACGGTGAACGCGACCCACGACGCCGATGGCTCGTGGCGCATCGACTTTCAGAACAAGGTCATCGGCCCCGAGATGGTGGCCGGCATCATCGAGACCGCGCTCAAGCGCGCCGACCAACGCGTGCGCGTCACGGTCGAGGAACACCTCCCCGGCGGTGGGAAACTGCGCTGCACGACGGCCGCGTAGACTCCACGCATGACCGAGCGCACGCTGGAATTCTGGTTCGATTTCGCGAGCCCCTACGCGTACCTGAGCTCGCAGCGCATCGAAGCGCTCGCAGCGGCGAAGAGTGTTCACGTCGCCTACCGGCCGATGCTGCTCGGCCCCGTCTTCCAGGCGATTCACGGAGTCGCCGACACGCCCTTCTCCCGCAACCCCGCGCGCCTGAAGTGGATGCGCATCGACGTGCCTCGCCGCGCGAAGAAATTCGGAGTCTCCTTCGCGTGGCCGGAGAAGTTCCCGATGACGTCGCTGCTCGGCACCCGCGTCGCGATGCTCGGCGAGAACGAGCCGTGGATCAGCGCGTTCGTCGGCGGGCTGTTCCGCGCGGCGTTCGCGGCGGGCGCCGACATCTCCGCCGAAGAGACCGTGCGCGTCGCGCTGACGCCCCTCACCGCCGACGCCGAGGCGTTGATCGCCGCGACGAAACTGCAGGCGAACAAAGACGCCCTCCGCGCGCGTGGCGCCATCGCGCTCGAGCGCGGCATCTTCGGCGCGCCCACGTTCTTCGCCGGCGACGAGTTCTTCTGGGGTGACGATCGGCTCGAAGACGCGCTCGCGTCGTTCGGTTGATCAGTTGCGATTCACGAACAGCGCGAACTCCACCGTCTCGTGTTCAGGCAAAAATGAACGGCGCGGAGTCTTCGAGCTGCGTCACGCGCCGTTGCTCACTCGAGCAGCTTGCGATTCAGGAACAGCGCCGCCTGATGCGCGAGGTACGTGAGCACGCCCGTCTCGTGTTCAGCCCACGTCGGAGCGCCCTTGCGGTTGATCAACTGCACGCAACCGAACGACATGCCGTGCGTCATCATCGGCGCGCACAGAATCGACCTGGTCTCGTAATCAACCTCTTCACCGACCTCGGCGTAGAAGCGGCCGTCTTTCTTCACGTCAGACAGCGCGACCGCGACGCCTTCGGCAGACGAGAACCCGGCGATGCCCGAGCCCGCGGGTACCACGATCTTCGACTTGAGCAGCTCCTTCGCCTTCGGGCCGCGCGCGGTGAGGAATGTAAGGTCGCCGGTCGCACCATCGGCGCGCAGCACGGCGCCTGATTCACACGGCACCTTCTCCATCGCGAGATCGAGGATGAACTCCATCGCCTCGTTCACATCGCTCTTCGCATTGAGCTCCGCGACGCGCAGGAAGATGTCCGACAACATGTCTTCAGCGACCGAGCGGCTGGTGCTGGTGACCGCGGGCAACGGCTTGGTCTTCGGGCGACCGATGTTGCTCGCCGTGGGCTTCACCGGCTCTTCGATTTCTTCGACGTCCTTGAGCTGAATCTGACCGGTCGTGTGCTTGAGCGGCTGCGCGGCGGGCGTCGCGATCGGCGTCGGTGGCACCACCGGCCTGGGAGCCGATGGCGGCGGCGCGATGTTCAACACCGTCTTGTTCGAGTCGAACGTCGGCACACCGGGCTGCGTGTCTGACGATTTGAACGGCGGCTCGGTGTCGGCGACGGGCGGCTCGACCACGGTCGCAGACGTGCTGCGTTCAGCGAACGTCGGTGCGGGCGCGGGCGGCGGCGCCGAAGGTGCAGGCGGCGGAGGCGGCACGAGATTCGCGGGCACCGCGGGGAGCGACTGCGTCGGCTTCTTCACCAGCGCCTTCGACGCTTCAGCCTCCGTCAGCTCCCGAATGTGGAACACGCGGCCGGAAGCGGTGTCGGTGACGTGCACCGAGTTGTCTTCCTGGATGTCGACCATCACGTTCTGCGAAACGCTGCCCTGCTCGCCGAGCTTCTGCATGCCGGCCTTGAGCGCCGCCATCCAGTTGTCCGCGCCGACCTTCAACGTGACGTTGAAGCCGTTCGAATCAGACGCGGGAATGTACACCTCAAACTTGGCCATGCGCTGACGCTCCCATTTTCGATGGACGAGAGGAAGCGTCTGCTAGAAGCGGCCCCATGCCCGAAGACAAAGGCCTTGGCTCCAAGCTGCTGGGGTTGTTCGTCGAACGCGACCCCGGAACACCGGCTGAAGGCAGTGAAGCGGTCGAGCCGGGGGAAAAATCTCCCGCCGATCTCGTCGCTGAACTCGCTGGTCAGTCCACTCCCAAACGCGCGCCCGGAGCGCCTGCTGTTGCTCCTCCGCCCGCTGCGCGCCCAGCGATGCCCTCGCCCAGCGGCCCGGTGACGCCCGCCAACGTCGACTTCGACGGCGTGTTCAAGCAGGCCGGCATCGACTCGGGCGATCTCGATCGCGTGCGAAAGGCCGAGGAGCTCTTGAAGGGCCTCCCCGAAGCGACGCCGATCGAGGTGAAGCGGCAGATCGTCGAGGCCTCGCTCAAGGCGTTCGGGTTCGACCTCGCGAAGATCGTCAACGCGGCGAACACGCAGCTCAAGGCGCTCGATACCTACGTGCGCCTGAACGAGCAGCAGACCGCGAAATCGATCACCGACGCGCAGGCGAAAATCGCTCAGCTCGAGGAGCAGATCATCGGCCTGCGCGCAGACATCACCAAGCGAACCGAGACGCTCGCGAGCACCGCGGCCGCCGCAGAGAACCGCAAGGCACAGGTGCATCAGGTTCTCTCGTTCTTCAACGCGCCGAAGCCGGCGTAATCAACACTCGATTCATTCGTACAAAGGCACACCATGAAACTGACCCCGTTTGGAAAGCTGTTCATCGTGCTGGTGGCGCTGGGCGTGCTCGGCTTCGTCGGGTACCGGAAGTATGGCGACCAGCTCAAGGCATGGTCTGGCGCGCAGACCGCTGACGCCGGCACCACGCTCGCCAACAGCGACGTCTCGAAAGACGACTTCAACCACATCAACGACGGCCTGACCGACGCGCCCCGCAACGGCGGCCTCAACGTCAACGGAGGCGGCGCGGTCGGCGAAGCGAAGCTCAACCGCCCGCTGAAGGTCGGCATCAACACCTGGGCCGGTCACGCGCCCGGCATCGTCGCCAACGGCGGTCTGAACCCCGGCGCCGCGTCGAGCCTCTACAAGAAGAAGTACGGCCTCGACGTGCAGTTCGTGCTGCTCGAGGACCCCACCGCGAAGATGGCGGCGTTCGTCAAAGGCGACATCGACGTGATGTGGGACACCGTCGACTCGTTCGCGCGTGAAGCGAGCGAGCTGAAGGAAAAGGGTCTCAAGGCGCGCTCCATCATTCAGGAAGACTGGAGCCGCGGCGGTGACGGCATCGTCTCGCTCAAGACCATCAAGTCGGTCGAAGACCTGAAGGGCAAGCGCGTCGCGACGACCAAGTACACGCCGTCGCACTGGCTGCTCCTGTTCCTGCTCGCGCAGTCGGGTCTGTCTCCGCAGGATCGCGCCGACATCGAGAAGAACCTGGTGTTCGCCGACGAAGCGCCGAAGGCCGCCGCGATGTTCAAGGCCGGCCGTGTCGACGCCGCCGTCACCTGGGAGCCCGACCTCTCCGGCGCCGTCTCCGCGCGTGAAAACGAAGCGCACATTCTCGTGAGCACCACCGCCGCGACCAACGTCATCGCCGACACGCTCGTCGCCCGTCAGGACATCATCGACACCGCGCCCGCCTCCATCGCCGCGTTCGTCGCCGGTTGGTTCGACGCGATCTCCGTCATGAAGGAAGACCCGCAGTCGACCAACCAGCTCATCGCCGACGCGCTCAAGCTCACCACCGACGACGTGTCGGGCATGCTCTCGGGCCTCAAGCTGACCGCGTACGCCGACAACGCGCTCTTCTTCGGGCTCGCGGGCCCCAAGTCGTACTTCGACTCGCTCTTCAACGGCGCGTTCGTCATCTGGCGCAAGAAGGGCGTCGTCAGCACCGTGGTCGACGCGGCTGACTTCTCAGACAAGCGCTTCGTCGCCGCGCTCGCGAAAGACTACGCGGGCCAGAAGGTCGAGGAGACGTTCGCGTTCAAGGACAAGCCCAAGCTCACCGACCGCGCCATCGTGAACAAGAGCCTCTCGATTCACTTCACCACCGGCAGCGACGAGATCATGCCGGGCAGCTACTTCACGCTCGATTCGCTCGGCGAGACGCTGCTCGCGTTCGGCAACACGTATCTGCAGATCGAGGGCAACACCGACTCGCGCGGCAATGAAGCGGCGAACAAGACGCTGTCGCAGAAGCGTGCCGAATCGGTGAAGGGCTACCTGGTGAAGAACTTCAACGTCGACCCCAAGCGCTTCGTCACCATCGGTGAAGGCAGCGCCAAGCCGGTCGCCGACAACAACACCGAAGATGGTCGTGCGCTCAACCGCCGCACCGACATCAAGGTGGTGCTGAATGCCCAGTGAGGCACCGGCCGCAAAGCCCACGCCTCGCAAACGCGCCACGCCCTCCATCTGGGCGTTGCGCAGCCCGATCTCCGCCGTCGCCGGCCGCACCGCGTCGCTCACCAGCCTCGCGGTGCTGTTGGCTGTCTGGTGCGTGCTGACTTACGTGCACGTCGACCGCAACGGCCTCTCGGAGCCGCTGGTCAAGGCCGCGTTCCTCCCCGCGCCCGACGCGGTCTTGAAGAGCCTGTTCTATCTGGTGTTCGAAAAAGACCTGCTCGGCGCGCTCGGCATCTCGGCCCTGCGCATCCTCAAAGCGTTCGCGCTCAGCATCGCCGTCGCGCTGCCACTCGGCATCGCGATGGGCAGCTTCGAGTTCATCAACCGCATCTTCGAGCCCATCGTGGCGCCGATGCGCTACCTGCCGATCACCGCGTTCATCCCGCTGCTGATTCTGTGGTTCGGCATCGACGAGTCGCAGAAGGTGGCGTTCCTCTTCATCGGCACGGTCGTCTACCTGCTGCCGGCGGTGGTCGACGCGATCAGGCTCGTGCCTGAAGAGCTGGTGCAGACCGCGTTCACGCTCGGCGCGACGAAGGCGCAAGTCATCCGCACCGTTCTCATCCCCGCGGCGATGCCGGCCATCTTCGACGGCTTCCGGGTGATGAACGCCATCGCGTGGACCTACATCATCCTCGCGGAGCTGGTGAACGCGCAGAGCGGCATCGGGTACATCCTCCATCTCGCCGAGCAGCACTTCAAACCCGAGTGGAGCTTCGCCGGCATTCTGGTCGTCGGCGTCATCGGCATCTTGAGTGACGTCGCCATTCGCGGGCTCAACCGCCTGCTCTTCAACTGGAGAGAAGCCGATGTCTGAGACTCCGGCGCTGACGAGCAGCACGCCCAAGCTCGACTTGAAGAACCTCTACATCTCGTACACCGATCGCCAAGGCCGAACGGTGCAGGCGGTGGAAGACGTGAACCTCACCGTGGCCAACAAGCCGGGCATCGGCGAGCTCGCGGTGTTCCTGGGCCCGTCGGGCTGCGGCAAGAGCACCGTGCTCAAGGCGATCGCCGGGCTGCTCACGCCCGATTCGGGAGACATCTTCATCGACGGGCAGCCCGTGCAGGGCACCGGCCGCGATCGCGGCATGGTGTTCCAGAGCTACACGTCGTTCGCGTGGCGCACCGTGCGTGAGAACGTCGAGTACGGCCTCGAACTGCAGGGCCTCCCGAAGGAAGAGCGCAAGGCGAAGGCGCTGGCCATCATCGAGAAGGTGGGCCTGAAAGACTTCGCGGACGCTTTGCCCAAGCAGCTCTCGGGCGGCATGAAGCAGCGCGTGGCGATCGCCCGCACGCTGGTGAACAAACCGCGCCTGATTCTGATGGATGAGCCCTTCGGCGCGCTCGACCCGCAGACGCGCTGGGGCATGCAGACCACGATGCTCGACGTGCTGAAGACCGAGGACAACACCGTGCTCTTCGTCACCCACGACGTCACCGAGGCCGTGTACCTCGCCGACGTCATCTTCGTGCTGTCACACCGGCCCGCGCACGTGCTGCATCGCATCGAGGTGCCCTTCTTCGAGAGCCGCGACGCGTCGGTGAAGTCGAGCGCGCAGTTCAAGCAGGTCGAGAACCACGTGCTCGACCTGCTCCAGAACTCGAACGTGCGCGGCAACATCCGCGTGGGGCTCTGAAGGCACGTCATGGCCGCCTCCGATTCACCGAACTACCTCAAGGCGGCGTTCTTGAACGTCTACAACCTCTCGTTGCTCGGAGGCGCCGCGGCGGCGTCGCTGATCACCGGCGACTGGTTGATCGGCCTCGGCGCGCTGGGGCTCGAGGCGCTGTGGTTGGTGACCGGCCCCGACGTGAAGGGGTTTCAGCGGCTGGTGCGTGAAGACCTCCGCCAGCAGCAGGAGAAAGCCGACCGCGAGCGCGTCGAGAAGCTGATGGCCGACCTGCCGCAGCACGAATGGCAACGCGCGAAGGCGTTGGATGAGCTGCGCCGCGAGATTCAGCGCGACGTGCAGCAGAACCCTTCGTTTCAGGCGATTCTGATGAAGACCGAGCTGGAGAAGCTCGCGCAGCTCCACCAGAGCTTCGTGCGCCTGGCGTCGGCGTGTCAGCGCGCGGAGTCGTATCTGCAGGCGGTCAACGTCGACGATCTGAAGAAACAGTCGAAAGCGCAGGAGCGCATTCAGGAAGCGTCGAGCGACGAGCAGGTTCGTGAGCTCGCGCGCAAGAACGCGAGCGTCATCGAGAAGCGGCTGACGACCATTCGCGACATCGAAGCGTTCCTTGCGCGGGCGCGCGGGCAGATGAACCTCATCGAGAACTCGGTGCGGTTGCTGCGCGATCAGGCGCTGACGATGACCAGCCCTGATCAGATGACGGAGCAGTTGGATGATCTGCTCACCGGCGTCGACGCCGTGCAGCAGTCGGTGAAGGACGCGGAGGCGATCATCAGCAATCGGTTCGAACCGATTTCGCCGATCTCGCAGCCCGCGAGTTCACGCCCGGTCGATCTCCGCCTCCGCGAGTGACGCTACGCTCCGCAGCATGAGCGACGCCGTCATCGAAGGAGCTGTCTGTCAGCCCAACTTCAGCGCAGCAGGGCGAAAGCGCCGTCGCACGGTATCGATCGTCGCGGGTGTGTTCACCGTGGTCGCGCTCGTGGCGAGCATCTGGTTGCAGGTGGCTCCGGGGTGGCGCGCGCTGATTGCGCTGCCTGCCGCGGTGAGCGTGCTCAGCGGCCTGCAGGTGCGAAGAAATACCTGCGTCGCGCATGCCGCGAACGGCACGTTCGAGCACGAGGACTTTTCGACGACGAAGGTAGACGCGGCGCTCGCGGCAGCCAGCAAGCGCGTCGCGGCGACCATCTAC
Source organism: Myxococcota bacterium (assembly GCA_048498275.1). Classification (GTDB taxonomy): domain Bacteria; phylum Myxococcota; class Myxococcia; order Myxococcales; family Myxococcaceae; genus Archangium_A. The sequence continues at coordinate 24,058 of JBEHYH010000002.1, forward strand.
CGTGACGCGCTCATCACAGGAGCACTGGTCGCGCTCCTGAGCGTTGCGACGAGCTGGTTGTACTGAGTTCGACCCTCCCCCCAACCCTCTCCCGCGCGGGAGAGGGGGAATGCGGCTGACTCACTGCTCGACGATGTTGAACTCGGTGCGCCGGTTCTCCGCGCGGCCTCCGGCCGTGGAGTTCGTCGCGATCGGCTTGGTCTCGCCGAAGCCCACCGCTTCCATACGCGCGGGGTCGACGTTGCGCTTGATGAGCGCCGACATCACGGAGTTCGCGCGGCGATCAGACAGCTTCAGGTTCGAAGCGTCGTTGCCCTGCGAGTCGGTGTGACCCTCGATACGGATCTTCTTGATCTGCGCGTTGTCCTTCAGGGCCTGCGCCACCTCATCGAGGATCTGTTCGGACTCCTTGCCGACGATCTTGTGCGAGCCGGTCGCGAACTTGATCTGCTTCTTGATCTCGATCTTGTCCTTGGTGACCGTGACCAGCGAGTACTTGCGCGGGCAGCCCTTGTTGTCCTGCGGGCCGGGGTCGTTCGGGCAGTCGTCCTGGTTGTCGGGCACGCCGTCGCCGTCGTTGTCGAGGTCGGGGCAGCCGTCTTCGTCCTGGAAGCCGTCCTTGTCTTCGGGCTCGTTCGGGCACTTGTCGACGTCGTCGTTGATGCCGTCACCGTCGCGGTCGACGATCGGGCAGCCGAGGTTGGTCATCGGGCCCGCTTCGTTCGGGCACTTGTCGGCCGTGTCGAGGATGCCGTCGTTGTCGTTGTCGGGCTCCGGGCAACCGTCTTCGTCCTGGAAGCCGTCCTTGTCTTCGGGCTGATCGATGCACTGGTCGACCGAGTCGAGAATGCCGTCCCCGTCGCGGTCCTTCGGCGCTTCGACCGGGCAACCCTGATTCTCGACCGGGCCGGGCAGCGACGGGCACTTGTCGTCCTTGTCGAGAACGGTGTCGCCGTCCTTGTCGGTCTCCTCGATCTTCACCACCAACTGCGGCGTCTCGCGCACCACCACCTGCTTGGGCGCGCAGTCACGCGAGAGCGCGACGGCCTTCTTCGCGAACTTCTCGGCGTCTTGAATGTGCTCGTACGCGCGCGCGGAGTTGCCCTGTTCGAGCTCGCCCATCGCGAACTCGTAGTTGGCCTCGGCGGTCGCCAGTTCACGAGGCGCGCACTTCATCGCGTTGCTGCGGCGCGCGCGGTCGATGTCGCTCTTGATGACGTCGCCCGACGCGCGAATCTGCGGGCCCGAATGACAGGCCAGCGCGGTGAACGCCAACAGCCACCAGCTCTTCTTCATGGCGCCACCGGAGCCGGCTCGTCGTCAGCCGGGCGATTGGAGAGCTTCACCGCGACGTCGCGCGCCTTGGTGGCGAAGTCTGCCGCCTTCTTCGCGTAGTCGACGGCGTGCTCGAAGTCGGAGTACCCGACCTCCTCCATCGACTTCACGTAATAGAGGTTCGCCGCGGTCCACTCGTAGGGAGCGAGCTTGTCGGCCGACGCTGTGCGCCCGGCTTGAAGCATGTTCTCCGCGTCCATCAGGTAGGAGGTGGACTGGATGGGCCCACAAGCCGAAACCATCACGGCCAGCGCCAGCCAGCCCCACCGCCAAGTCTTCTCGGAAGGTGCCGACATCGCGTGGAAAGCTCCCATGCGACCCGGGGCGGGTCAATCTTTTGGGGAAGTTGCGCTAGGGTATTGCGCGTATGGCCTCTTCAAAACTCCCACAGGGTTCCAGCGCGTCGCAGCCCGGCGGTCGGCCGCGCGCGCAGGTGTCGTACGAAGGTGATGACGAGTTCAGCGCGATGTCGCTCGACCCGTCGCGCAAGAAGCAGCTCAAGGAAAAAGCCGCGATCGCTCCCGACACCAACACCAAAGCGACCATTGACGAACTCAAGCCGACCAACGATCAAGGCATCGTCGGCCTCTTCAGAAAGATCTTCGCCAAATGAGTGAAAAAGCCATCAAGACCTACGAAGCGTTCTGGCCCTTCTACCTCGGCGAGCATTCGCTCCCGTCGACGCGCTGGTGGCACTTCGCCGGCACGACCATCGCGCTGCTGAACCTCATCACCGGCCTCGTCTACCTGGCGCCGACCTACCTGATTTCGGCGCTGCTCTCGGGCTACGCCTTCGCCTGGGTGAGCCACTTCTTCATCGAGAAGAACCGCCCGGCGACCTTCACGTACCCGCTCTGGAGCTTCATCTCGGACTGGAAGATGTGGGCCCTGATGGCGACCGGCCGGCTCAACGCCGAGCTCGAGAAGCACCACATCACGCCCAAGCAGTTCGCGCAGACGAAGAGCGCGTAGTCAGAACGACCCGCTGACGAACACCTGAGCGCCGCCCGCGGTCGGAGCAGCGCTCACCACCGGCGTTCCCGGCGGCGTGATGGCCAGCAGCACCACGCCGGTCACCGCCGCCGCACCGCCGACCACCATCATGCTGATGCCGCCCGCCGTCAGGCCGGTGATCTGCGCCTGCAGCGCGGCGGCTTTCGCCTTCTCGCGCTCGGTGGTTCCGATGCTGCCGTCGGCGCCCACGGGGATCGTCGCGAGATCGGCACGCGGGATTCCAGCACCTGCGACGAGCCCGATGCCGCCACCAGCGACCGCGACGCCCGACGCGAGCAACACCACGCCGACGGTCTTCGTGGGCGTGAAGAACGCGCTCTTCGTCGGCGGCGCCGCGTCGACCATCGGCGCGGCTTCGGCGGGCGGAGGCGGCGGTGCCTCGACCGGCGCGGCGACAACGAGCGGCGGCTTGAGCTGCTGCACCCCCTCCTGCGACTTGCCGGTGATGAGGAACTTCGCGAGCGGCGCCATGAGCGGCGGCGCGACAGAACCGGTGCGCTCTTCGGTGGCCGACGACACGTCATACAGCGTGCCCGAGAGGTACGTGGGGCTCCCCTGCTGCGCGCGATTGCGGAGAATGACGACCTTCTCCGCGCCGACCAGTTGCGCGAGCTTGAGCGCGCCGCCATCGGTGCTCGCCGCGACACACAGCGGCGGTTGACGCGAGACCGAGCCTTCGAAGCCGAACTCCACGCTCAACTGCGTGCCGGTCACGGGCACGTCGACGCGATGGGGAAACGAGAGCTGCCCCGCGGCGAGCAGCGCGACGCGGTAGCTGCCGGGGAGCACCTCGAGCTTGAGCGGCGTGCTGCCCACCACCAGCCCATCGAGCGCGACACTCGCGACGGGCCCGTTCTCGACGCGCACCTGCAGCGTGCCCTTCTTCGCCTTCGCGAATTCCTTCTTGATGGCCTCGACCGCCGCGATGACGCTGGGCGCGTGCGCGTCGGGGTTCAGCTTCACCTTCGGGTTGACGCGCACCACGCGGCGAAACACGTCGTTCATCTCGCGGGTGTGGCCGAGGTTCTTCTCGATCTCCGCCTGGAGGAGCAGCGCCGACTCGGTGAGCGGCCACGGTTTGCTGTCGGGCTCCGCGCGTTCCAATTCGAGCAGCGCCCGCTGCACCTGTTCGAGCGCGCGTTCATTCTGACCGCCGTAGAACAGCGTCTTCGCGGCTTCGACCTGACGTTCGAGGTCTTGCAGGCCCCGCGTTGGGCGCGGGCGAACGATGTCGACCACCGATTCATCGTCGATGACGTCGGAGCCCAGCAGCGGTTTCGCGGCCTCGCGAAAATCACGCGCTCCGTTGATCAACGCGGCGTCGGCACAATCGCCCGCGGTCAGAATCACCGTCTTCCCGGCCCACGCCGTGCCCGCGGCCACCACGACAATCAACGCCAATCGCATTGTCGCCTCTTTACCACAGCGCCCTAGAGGTCCCCGCTCGAAGACACCCCGTTTTTGATACCGTGCGCGCGCCATGTTGGGTCCGGGCTCCGCTGTCGGGCGTTACGTCATCAAGAAGAAGCTGGCCGAGGGAGGCATGGCCGAAATCTTCCTGGCGAGCGCGCAGGGGCCCGAGGGGTTCTCGAAGGACGTGGTCATCAAGGTGGTGAAGGAGTTCCTCACCGCCGATGCGCAGTTCGTGCAGATGTTCATCGCCGAGGCGCGGCTGGCCTCGCTGCTGAACCACGCGAACGTGGTGCAGATCTTCGACTTCGGGAAACACGAAGACTCGCACTACCTCGCGATGGAATACGTGCGCGGCGCCTCCCTGTGGGACCTGCGACGCCGCGCGAAAGACACCGGCACCGTCATCGCGCCCGCGCTCGCGGCGGAGATCATCGCGCAGACCGCGCGCGGGCTCCACTACGCGCACGCGCTCACCAACGCCGGCCAGAAGATGAACGTCGTGCATCGCGACGTGACGCCGCACAACGTGCTGCTCTCGTTCGACGGCGCGGTGAAGCTGACCGACTTCGGCATCGCGAAGGCGACCACCACGCACACCGTGCCTGGCATGCTCAAGGGCAAGTTCGCGTACATGGCGCCGGAGCAGGCGCGCGGTGAGAAGGTCGACGCGCGCACCGACATCTTCGCGCTCGGCGTGGTGACGTGGGAGTTGCTCACCGGCGGCCGGCTCTTCGATGGCGACACCGACCTGGGGATTCTGCGCGCCGTGCAGGAGTCGTTGATTCCTCCGCCGTCGCGGCTCAACCCGCAGGTGCCGCAGGAGCTCTCCGACATCGTGATGAAGGCGCTCGCGCGGCCGTTGCCCGAGCGGTTTCAGACCGCGTTCGAGTTCGAGAAGGCCCTCGCGAACTGGGTGCGCCGAAGCGCGGCGTCGGTCGACCAGACCGACATCGGCGCGTTTCTCCGGCAGCTCTTTCATCAGGAATACGAGCGCGCCAACACGCCTGACGCGCCGGAGAACACGCAGCAGGACGACGACTTCGGCAGCGGGAGCACGCACGTCCGCAAGCCCGCGGAGCCCACGCAGACCGCGACGCCGGCCCCGCGGCCGCGCGGCGTGATGGATGACGATGATGCGCCGTCGGCGCGCACGGAAGAATTCGAGGAGGCACCGAAGAAACCGCAGACCGCCGCCGCGCGCGCGCTCAAGCGCCCGTCGCGAAAATTGGAGCCGCTGCCGGTGAACCCCACCAACTCCGCGAGTGTCGACCCGGAGCCCAACATCATCGTGCGGCCGTCGGCGATGCTGCCCTCGCCGGTCGAGGTGCTCACCGGGAGCCAGTCAGCGACCCCATCGGCAGAGACCGACGAAGTGCCGCCCATCGCGCAGAAGTCGTACGTGCCGTTGATGATCGGCCTCGGCGTGCTGATCGCGCTGCTCGCCGGAGGGCTGTTCCTCGTGCTGCATGAGAACGGAAAGGAGCCGGTCGCGGTGGTTCAAGAGCCCCCGCCGGTCGAGGCTCCGGTCGTCGAGGCAAAGCAGCCGGAGCCGGAAGTGAAGCCGCCGCCGGAGCCCGTGGCCGAGAAGGTCGCCGACACGCCGAAGACCGACGACGTCGCGCCGCCCGCGGTGAAGACCGAGACGAAGGCGCCTCCCACCATGGCGCCTGCGGCGAAGAAGCTGGGCACGCTCTCGCTGCGCGCGGTGCCGTTCGCGACGGTGACCGTGCAGGGCCGCCAGTACGAAGTGACCGGCGTGAAGACGCTGCCGCTGCCGGTGGGCACCTACGAGGTCGTCTTCACGCACCCCAAGAAGACCGAGAAACAGCGCGCGACGGTGAAGGTGAACGAGACCACGCCGCTCTCGTTCTCGGCGAAATGAATCAGAGCTTTCGCCACTTCGGAGGAAACGGCGCGCGCTCCAACATCGGCGCGTCGACGGAGAGGATGTACGAGACCCGGCGATTCTTCGGCTCGTCTTGCTCGTCGGTGGTGGGGACCGCCAACGCCTCTTCGCCGAAGCCCTCGTAGAAGATCGACGCGCGCACGCCCTTCTTCCGGAACCACGCGGCGATCGACTTCGCGCGATTGAGCGACAGCGTGCGGTTCGACGCGGTGTCACCGACGGTGTCGGTGTAGCCGATGATGTAGACCTGAATGCGCGCGTACTGACTGAACCGCTCGATGGCGCCGCTCACTTCCTTGAACGCGGCTTCGAGCTTCGGGTCTTCCTCGGCGGGCACCGCGGCGCTGCCGGTGGGGAAGTTCACGTCGTCGTGCGGAATGTCGAGCGACCACGGCGTCAGCTCCACGCTCTGGTACTGCTGCGACTTCGAATACGCGCGCACGTCGAGCTGCATCACCTTGCCGCTCGCCGCGGGCCAGCTCACCTCGAGCCTGGTGCCGGCGGGCTCGCCGTTGAACGCGATGTCGTCGTCGACCAGCATCGAGCCGGTGTCCATCAGCACCTTGAGGTGCACCTTCTCGATGGGCTGATTGAGCGAGAAGCGCACCTTGCGATTCACGAGGTCGACGTCCCGGTCCTTGTCGATGGTCATCTTGAGCGGGCCGATGACCTCGGTCTCGAACTCCATGGTCAGCGAGTTGGTCTGGCCGTTGGTCTGATTGATGGTGAGCTCACCGCTCCACTTCGCGACGCCGTCGGGTTGCTTGAGCGAAATGTGGCGCGTGGTGCCCGGCTTGCCGCCGCCCTTCCACACCTCTTTCTTGCCGCCTTCACGCGTGAGCGTCAGTTGAAAGCCCGCGATGTCTTCGAGGATCTCGATGTGCACCTGCGGCGACTGGCCCTTCATCACCCGGTTGGAAATCTGCACGTCGACGGAGTCGGCCAACGCGAGCGACGAGATGAGAACGAACGGGAGAAAGCGCATGGGTCTTTGACTGCAAACCTCAGCGGATGTTCCGCGGCAAGACAATGCGCGTCAGCCGCCGGTTCGCCTTGTTGTTGAACGGCAGCTCCACGCCCGCGAGCAGATCGTTCTCGTTGGCCCAGAGCGTCTCGTTCGTCTGCGGGTCATGGAGCTGCCACGCGCGGCTCTTTCCCGAAGTACTCGTCTGCAGAATCACGATGAACTTCCGGTGTTCGCCGGCACGCGGGCCGATGGCGGCAGGGACTGGAATGCCACGGGCGAGCGCACCCAGCGCGGTCGCGATCGCATCACTCAGCGACAACCCGCCGGGGAGATCGATGTCGTTCTCTTTCCACGACAACTGCATGCTGCGCGTCGCTTCGTTCAACGAGCCTTCGATGAAGCGCGTCGCGGGGCCAGCGCTCGGGCCGTTGTCTTTCTCGAGACGCAACGCCGAGGCCGGCTGCGGCGAGAGGTCGCTCCAGTCGGTCTTCGGGCGCACCATGCCGCGCGAATCGGCCTCGAAGGTGTTGAGCTTCTTCTTCTGGAGCGCGGCGACGACCGGGTCGAGCGACGGCGAGGACACCGCGGTCTCCGGAGGCGGCGGCGTGACGTCGAGGGTCTCGTTGGGTTCGAGCTGCCCGCCGAGCGCTTCGAAAGCGAACAGCGGGTCAGACTCGGCGCGGAGCAGCTGCGCGACGGTGAAATCTTCGGGCGGCGCGTCGTGGAGCGTGCACGCGCGGTACGCCTCGGCGTCGCTCATGGCGCGCAGCTCGTCGGCGAACGCGTGCACCTCGGGCGGCGTGTGCCCGGCGGCGATGGAGCGGATGATGAACTCGCGCTGCAGATCGCTCCCCGCGTCTTCGAGCAGCTCGTCGAGCAGCGTGCGCGCGCCCTTCGGCCACTTGTCGAGCTGCAGCAGCGCGTCTTCAGAGATGACGGTGCTCATCGCCGCATCGGCTCCGCGCGGCGGATCGACTGCGTGATGGCGGCGGTGATGGCGAGCCGCTCGAAGTGCGAGATGAGCAGCGGCACGTCGGCGTCGACCTTCAGCTTCTTCGCGCTGAACTTGATCAACGTCGACAACTGCGGCGGCGAGGCGAAGCGGCCGGCGGCGAGCTGCAACAACTTCTGCGACGCCTCCGAGGCGCGCACCCCCATCAGGTCATCGAGCGCGTTGGCGAGCTCGCTCAACTGCCGCACGGGCACGCCATGCAGGTCTTCGAGTTCTTGCAGCAACAGCTCGCCATTGAACTCGCGGCTCGCGAAGGGCGTCGAGGGCTGAGGCTTCGGCGGCACCATCGCGCCGCACTGTAGCCCTCAGTAGCCGATGATCGAAAAGCCGAGTTTCGCCGCGTCGCCGAAGAGCAACTGGGCGTCGAGCAACACGGTCTTTCCTGCCTCGACCGCGAGCACCTTCGCGCCGGCTTCGCGCATCACCTCGAGCGTGACGGGGCCCGCGGCTGGCAGGTCGAAACGCAGGTCTTGCGAGGGTTTGCAGCGCTTGACGACCACGGCGCCGGGGCCGCCGAACCTGCCCGCGCGGCGAATGCAGGCGTCGGTGCCTTCGACGGCTTCGACCGCGAGCACCACTCCATCTTTCACGACGACCGTCTGGCCGACATCGACTGCACCGAGCGCGGCGGCGACTTCACGGCCGAGCGCCACGTCGCGCTGCTGCGTCTCCGACAGCTCCGGACCCGCGAGATGCCCGGGCTGCGCCAGCACCGACTTCACGTAGTCGGTGGGCGCGACGACTTCGACGCCATGTTTCTCGAGGTAGCGCGCGATGCCGCGCAGCAGCTCGTCGTCTCGAAGACTCCGCAGTGAAGCAGCGATCTTCAACATGCCGAGATCGGGCCGCGCCTGCGAGAGCGAGCGGATGCGCCCGACCCCTCCGGCCATCACCGCGCGCGTCACGCCCTGGCGCTTCAGCACGCCGATGATGGTGTCGATCTGCCCGACCTTCACCCAGTCGACGGTCTTCACCTGTGACGCGAGGTCGGCGTCGGCTTCGCCTTCGAGCGCGGCGACGTGCACCTCGAGCCCCTGCGCCTTCGCGGCCTGCGCGAACAGAAACGGCAAGCGGCCATTACCGGCGATGAGGCCGATCTTCTGGTCGCGTGCTCCGGCCTTCACCGCGTCACACCGCGCTTGCTGGAGGTGATGAAGTTGAGCAGCGCCTCAATTTCCGCGTGGCCGGCCATGTCTTTCTGGAGCTGCGCCACCGCGTCTTTCAGCAGATTCTTCTGACGGAACAACACGCGGTACGCGTCCTTCACGCGCGTCACCTGCTCATCGGTGAAGCCGCGGCGTTTCAGGCCGACTTCGTTGATGCCCGAGAGCTCCGCGCGATCGCCCTGCGCCATGCAGTAGGGAGGCACGTCCATCACCACGATGGTGCCGCCGGCGAGGAACGACGAGTCACCCAGCCGGGTGAACTGATGCACCGCCGAGAGCCCGCCGAGCGTCACGAAGCTGCCGACCTCGACGTGCCCGGCGAGCGTCGCCGAGTTGGCGAAGACGTTGTTGTTCCCCACCTGGCAGTCATGCGCGACGTGCGAGTACGCCATGAACAGGTTCTTGTTGCCGATGCGCGTGACGCCGCCACCGCCGATGGTGCCGGTGTGCAGCGTCGCAAATTCGCGAATCTGATTCTCATCTCCGAGAATCAGTTCAGTCGGTTCGCCCGCGTATTTCAGGTCTTGCGGCGCCGCGCCGACCGACGCGTGGTGGAAGATCCTGTTCCGCGCGCCGATGGTGGTGACGCCGTCGATGACGGTATGCGGGCCGACGATGGTGCCTGCGCCGATTTTCACGCGCGAGCCGATGACGACGTACGGGCCGATTTCAGCGGTGGGATCAATCTGCGCGCCCGGCGCGACGATGGCAGTGGGATGGATCACTGCTTCTCCTCCGCCGCCTTCACGTCGGCCTTCTTCACCGCCGTCGCGAGGAAGTCGGCTTCACACACCACCGCGCCATCGACCGTCGCCACGCCGCGCAGCTTCCAGATCGCGCCCTTCGCCTTGATGGTCTCCGCGGTCAGCACCAGCTTGTCGCCGGGCACCACCGGCTTGCGGAACTTCGCGTTGTCGATGGCCATCAAGAAGATGACGAGCTCTTCAGGGTTCAACGTCGAGCTCTTGTACGCGAGGAGCGCGCCGGCCTGAGCGAGCGCTTCGAGCTGCAGCACCCCCGGCATCACCGGCTGCCCGGGGAAATGCCCGTTGAAGAACTCCTCGTTGATGGTGACGTTCTTGTACGCGACCAGCTTCTTGCCGGGGTCGATCTCCGTCACTCTGTCCACCAGCAGAAACGGGTAGCGGTGCGCGAGCACCTTCTGAATCTCTTTGATGTCCATCATGGAGTTTTCCCCTTCTCGAGCGCGGCGAGGCGCTCCTGCAATTCGCGCAACTGCTTTTGGAGCTCCGGGAGCTTCCGCTGCACCGCCGTCATGCGCAGGTATTCGCGCTTCGGCATCGCGGGCGAACCGAGCATCACTTCGCCGTCATCGACGTCGCTCATGATTCCCGACTGTGCGGCGATCTGCGCGAGGTCGCCGATGCGCAGATGCCCGGCGATGCCGACCTGACCCGCGAGCACCACGCCCTGCCCGAGCTCGGTCGTGCCCGACAAGCCGACCTGCGCGCAGAGAATCGAGAGCGGCCCGATGGTGGAGTTGTGGCCGACCTGCACCAGGTTGTCGATCTTGGTGCCGCGGCCCACGACGGTCTCGCCGGTGGTCGCGCGGTCGACACAACTGCAGGCGCCGATTTCGACGTCGTCTTCGATGCGCACGATGCCCGTCTGCGGGATCTTCACGTGCGCCGGCACCGACATGTCGAGCGCGAACCCGAAGCCGTCGGCGCCGACGACGGCGGAGGGATGCAAGAGACACCGCGCGCCGACGACGCAGCCGTCCATCACCGCCACGTTCGCCGACAATCGCGTGCCCGCGCCGATGCGCGCGTTCTCACCGACATAGACGCCGGGGAAGAGAACGGCGCCTTCACCGATTTCTGCGCCCGCGTTCACCGTCGCAAAGTCCATGACCGTCGCGGTGGGGTGCACCTTGGCGTTCGCGTGCACGTTCGCGCGCGGCGCGATGCCCGGCGCGTACTGCTTCGGAGGCGAGAACGCCTGCCCGGCCTTCGCGAACGCGAGGTGTGGGTTCTCGACGACGATGAACGTGCGCGCACCGCGCGGGGGTGCGTCTTTGCCGACGAAGATCACGCCGGCGCTGCTCGCCTCGAGCTGCGCCTTGTACTTCTTGTTCCCGTAGAACGACGCCTGCGTGGCGCCCGCCGCTTCGAGCCCGGCGACTCCGGAGATCTCGAGCGCCCCATCGCCCTCGAGTCGACCTCCGACGAGCGCGGCGAGCTGCGCGGCGGTCTTCACTTCGTGCCTGCGTCCGTCGCGGCGGGAGCGGCCGGCAGCTTCACGCCCTTTACCGGGTACTTCTCGTTGTAGGTGCGCACCAGCTCGTTGGTGAGGTCCATGCTGGGGAGCGCGTACACGAGGCCGGAGTCGCTCTTCTCGAGCACCACCGACAACCCGTCACGCTGCGCGATGGCGGCGACGATGGGGTCCATCTTGTCGAAGATCTTCTTGAGCTCGATGCGCTCCTTCTCGACGAGCTCGATCTGCAGCTTCTGGCCCTTTTCGGACAACTGCATCACGCGCTGCTGAAGCTCCTTCATCTTCTGCGTGCGCACCTCTTCGCTCATCGCCGACGATTGGCGGTCGAGCACCATCGAGTCTTCGCGGAGCTTCTTCTGCTCCTTGTCGACCTCGGCCTTCTTGCTCTCGACCTCGGCCTTGAGCTTGTTCTTGGCGACGATGCCCTCCGCCACCTCGGAGATCGCGCGCTGCAAATCGACGTAGCCCAGCTTCAGGTCGGCGAACGCGGAGGAGGCGGCGAGGAGAACAGTCAGAAATACGAGCTTGCGCATGGCGAACCCCTTGGAAAACGCGAGCGCTCCTACTATCAGCACCCGCGTGGAAAAGCGCCGAATCCTCCTCATCGACGACAGCGAGATCACGCTGCAGATGGAGAAAGCTGTTCTCGAAGAGCGTGGCTACGACGTTCGCGGAGCCGCGACCCTGATGGAGTTCGAGCGCCTGCTCGCCGAGTTCAAGCCCAACCTCATTCTCACCGACATTCACATGCCGGAGGCGACGGGCGCGGACATCTGCCGCACGTTGAAGAACGAATACAACACGCAGGACATCCCCATCGTGTTGTTCAGCTCGCTCAATGACGCCGAGCTCGAGAAGCTGGCCGGTCAGGTCGGCGCCGACGGGTTCCTCTCGAAGTCGCACGGCCTGGAGGCTCTCGGTGAGAAGGTCGACGAGCTGGTCGAGAGCATCATCTGGTAGCGCGCTGCTGTTGCTGATGGTGGCGTGCGCCTCGCGCGACACCCGGCCGGTTCCGCCACCCGCAGCACAACCTTCTCAAGTCACGCTCTTCATCTCGACCGAGGTGAAGGGCTACCTCGCGCCGTGCGGCTGCAGCGAAGCGATGCGCGGCGGGCTCTCGCGGTCGGCGTTTCAAATCGAACAGGCGCGCAAAGAAGGTCACCCGGTTCATTTCATCGAAGCCGGTGATGGCGTTTTCGGCGCCGCCACGATTCCTGAAGAGGCGCTCGGGCAGCAGAAGCTGAAAGCGAAGACCCTGGCCGCCGGGTGGAAGGCGATGGGCCTCGAGCTCGCGGTGCCCGGTTCGCTCGATTCGACGGTCGGCGCTGACTTCTTCTCGTCGCTCGGGTTGCCCCGGCTCGCGGCCGGGGAGACGCGCGTGCTCGACGGCGTGGGCATCGTGAGCGCGAACGATGCGGCGCAGGCCGATGCGCTCGCCGCGACGCTGCATACGAAGTTCACCGTCGCGTTGGTCGCGCAACCGCTCGCCGATTTGCTCCGCGCGCAGCCGAAGCATGTGCAGCTCGTGGTCTCGACGCACACCGGTGACGCGTTCGCCGCTGAAGAGAGCCGAGTCGCCGGCGGCAACGACGTGAAGCTGGTGCAGGTGCAGAGCAAGGGCCGCACGCTGCTGCGGGTCGACGTGTTCCTGCGTCCATCGGAAGGTTTCGAATGGCTCCGTGGGAGTGATGAACAGGAACGTGAACTGAGCGCGCTCGCGGAGCGCATCGAGAATCTGCGCGCGCAGGTGAACGAGCCGATGTTGAACCCGGAGCTCAAGAAGCTCCGCGCCGCGAAGCTGGAAGAGATCATCGCGCGCCGCGCGGAGCTCGCCGCGACGCCCCTGCCCGTTCCCGACAAGACGAGCGCCGCGACGCTGCGGTTGATTCCGCTCGAATCGTCACTGCCGAAAGACGCGACGGTCGCCGCGCTCGAGAAGAAATACGACGCCGACGTCGGAGAAATGAATCTCGCCTGGGCGAAGACGAACGGCGTTTCATGCCCCGCGGCGACGAAAGAGAAGCCCGGCTTCGTCGGCACGAAGACCTGCGTCGCGTGTCACGAAGCCGAGGGGAAAGTCTGGCTGACGACGAAGCACCCGCTCGCGTACGAGGCGATTGCGAACGAGGGCAAGCAGTACCACCTCGATTGCATCGGCTGTCACGTGACCGGCTGGAAGCAGCCGCAGGGCGTGTGCCGCATCGATCAGACCGAAGACCGCCGCGAGGTCGGCTGCGAGATGTGCCACGGCGCGGGCAGCCTCCACGCCACGCAGCCGAAGAAGACCAACATCAACCGCAACGTGACCGCGCAGACCTGCACCGGTTGCCACGACGCCGAGAACTCGCCGCACTTCAACTTCGAGACCTGGGTCGAGAAGGTGCTCGGCCCGGGTCACGGCCGCTGAGTCGTTGTTGCATCAAGCGATGGGAACCGAACCTCCCGGCGTTACGTTCTGCGGCCATGCTCGCGCTCACACTCTCGCTCCTCCTCTCTCAGGCACCGACCGTCGCGCCTACGAAACTCGAACTCGCTCGCGAGGGCTGGGAGCTCACGAGCAAGAGCTACGGCGCGGGCACGGTCACCATCGAGCAGGTCGTGGTGTGGAGCGCGCGGCTCTACGAAGCGGAGAAATCAGACCCGGGCGCGGCGCAGCGGCACGTCGATCGTCTGCGCGACCTCGAGAAGCGCGCGAGGGAACGTTTCAATCAGGGCATGGCTTCGAAGCTCGACGTGCTGAGCGTCAGCTATCTCCGCGCGCAGGCTGAAGACCTCTTGTCGAAGAGATGACGCGCGGGTTTCCGCGGTGAATTGCTCGCTCCATTGACACTCTCGCCGCGAGCGTCGCGCGCGTTCGCCGCGAGAACCGAAGGTGATGACGACCTATTCGGTGAAACCCGGTGACACGTTGTGGGCCCTCGCCCAGCGGTTTCACACCACCATCGGAGCGCTCGCCGCCGCGAACCACCTCGCGAACCCGAACGTGTTGATGGTCGGGCAGAAGTTGCAGGTCTCTGATTTCAACGTGAAGCCGGTGACGCCCGCGAAGCCCGCGGCGCCGAAGCCCGCGACTCCGAAGAAGGCGACCACGTACAAAGTTCGCGCGGGCGACACGCTCTCGGGCATCGCGAAGAAGTTCGGCACCACGGTGTCGGCGCTCGCGAAGCTCAACAACATCAAGAACGTGAACGTCATCACCGTCGGGCAGGTGTTGAAGCTCGAAGCGAAGGCGACGGCGCCCACGACTCCCGTGACGCCCACGCAGCCGACGGGGAACAACGTGATCCCCTCCAACGCGAAGGTGGCGTTCATCGGCGACAGTCACACCGCCGGCGTCTTCGGCACGCGGCTCAAAGACAAGCTCGGCGGCTACCTGTCGAAGGGCGGAGGCTCGATTTCGACCTTCAAAGGCGTGCCTTCGGCGAGCACCAGCAACTTCCTCAACGGCACGCAGACCAACGCGGGCGGCACCATCTTCTCGACGCCTTCGCTCGCGAGCGTGCTCGCGAAGAAGCCGCAGGTGTTGGTGGTCGCGCTCGGTACGAATCAACTCAGCGCTTCGAAGAGCTGGAACAAGGAACAGATTCGCGCGGTGCTGAAGCAGGCCGACGCGGCGGGAACCAGGGTGGTGTGGGTCGGGCCTCCCGATGTTCGCGGCTACAGCAACGAGTTCGTCGACGGCACGAAGGAAGCGGCGTTCTACGCGGCGTTGAAAGAAGTGAACGCGGAGCGCACGGCGGCAGCAAAAAAGCCGATGCGCATCGTCGACTCGCGCAAGTACACGAAGCAGTCAGACACGGTCGACCGCGTGCATTTCTCGGGCACCGCCGCGACGAAGTGGGCCGACGAGGTCTACCAACAGCTCACGTGAGTGAAGCGGCGACGGCGGCGATGCCTTCGATGACGCGATTCCAGCTCTGAAAATTGCGCGTGTACGTGACGCCGGCGTCAGTCGGCCCCGGAGGCGCGACGACGGACAACGGCCGCAGCTGGTGCCCGCCGATGCGGTGACGTTCGAGGTTGAGCGCCTGCACGTACGCCTGCGGTTCGGCGGCGACGAAGCCCATCAACGCGAAGAGCGTCATGTTCAGCCGATCAGGCGTCTCGATGAGATGCGGGCCATCGAGCAACGTCTCGATCCACGGGCCGACGACGGCTTCGCGTTCGGCGTTGCGCGCCAGCGCGGTCCACACCACGACGAAGCCCTGCACGACCTGCACGCGCGCGGTGTCTTCGTCTTTCCCGTACATCTTCTCGCGCATGCCGAGGTGTTCATCGGCGTCCTGCGCGAACGGCGCTCCCAACGAAGCCCACTTTTCTTTCGTCTTCTCGAGCGTCCACTTCGCGTCGCGCGAGCGTGCTCCCGATGAGCATCATTCACTGGCTA
>JBEHYH010000003.1:0-39261 GCA_048498275.1 Myxococcota bacterium
ACGATGATGGAGACCACCATCACGCTGAAGCCAAAGAGCGAGTGGCGCAAGGGACTGACTGAGGCGGCGCTGGAAGAGGAACTCAACGAGAAGCTCCGACTTCCTGGTGTGTCGAACGCTTGGACAATGCCCATCAAGGGGCGGCTCGACATGCTCTCGACCGGTATTCGTACGCCAGTGGGGGTCAAGATTCTAGGCAGCGACCTTGCAACCATCGAACGGTTGGGGCTCGAAACGGAGGCGGCCCTCTCGAAGGTGCCGGGCACGCGCAGCGCTTACGCGGAACGGGTCGCGGGCGGGTACTTCCTCGACTTCGAACTCAAACGTGAAGAGCTCGCGCGTTACGGCCTGTCCGTCGACGACGCGAACCTGATGATCATGACGGCTGTCGGGGGCGACGTGCAGACCGTCACTGTGGAAGGCCGCGAACGGTACGGCGTCAACGTGCGCTACGCGCGAGACTTTCGTGAAGACGTCTCAGCGCTCAAACGCGTGTTGGTACCTCTTCCCGGCGGGCGTGGACAAATACCTTTCGAGGCCATCGCTGACGTCCGCCTGACGACGGGGCCATCGATGATCCGCGACGAAAACGGGCTGCTCGCTGGCTACGTGTACGTCGACTTCGACACCTCACGGGTCGACATCGGTAGTTACGTTGAGGAGGCGAAGCGTGCTGTCGCAAGCCGCGTTTCTCTCCCGATCGGGTACTCGCTGACGTGGAGCGGGCAGTACGAAAACATGCTGCGCGTACGTGAGCGACTGAAACTGATCCTCCCCATCACCTTGGTGCTGATCTTCGGGTTGCTCTACCTGAATACGAAGTCGGCGTTCAAAGCGACGGTGGTGATGCTGGCGGTGCCGTTCTCGGCGGTCGGTGCGCTGCTGCTGCTCAACTTGCTCGGCTACAACATGTCGATCGCGGTGTGGGTCGGGCTCATCGCGCTGATGGGGCTCGACGCGGAGACTGGTGTCTTCATGTTGCTGTTTCTCGACCTCTCGGTGGAGGACGCACGTCGACGCGGAGCGCTCTCGACTCCCGAGGAGCTCATCGAGGCCATCGTGCACGGAGCCGTGAAGCGCGTGCGGCCAAAGGCGATGACGGTGTGCGCGGCGATGCTGGGTCTGTTGCCCATCATGTGGTCCGCCGGCACTGGCGCTGATCTCATGAAGCGTATCGCGGCGCCGATGGTCGGTGGACTGGTCACCAGCTTTGCGCTCGAACTGCTCGTCTACCCTGCGATTTACCTCCTGTGGCTGCGGCGCTCCGTCGCGGCTTCCGCGATCGCAAGTGTTCCGATGCCAGCCTGAACGGAACACCTCATGACCGACTGGCTGCGCTTCGAGAGGCTCGTGGCGCGCTGTGTAGTTTGCATCGCTTCTGTGGCCGTTCAGTTGTCGGAGGGTGGAGTAACGCTGGTTTCCAGTTTCTCAGTGGCGCTTGAAACCAAAGCTTCCCTTGGTGCATGGTAAGTTGGTGTGGATGAGAACCTTCAGAGCGCAGTCGCTCACGGCCCGCTGGGTCGTGGTTCTCCTGTTGGCGATCTCCGCTCCTGCCATTCAGGATGCACTCGCTG
Organism: Myxococcota bacterium; assembly: GCA_048498275.1. Classification (GTDB taxonomy): domain Bacteria; phylum Myxococcota; class Myxococcia; order Myxococcales; family Myxococcaceae; genus Archangium_A. The sequence goes on from JBEHYH010000003.1 coordinate 1,575, forward strand.
ATTTGACGATGTGGGTCACCGGACAGACCTGCTGCGCTGATGAATGTGACGAGACTGGGTCTCCGTGCTCCCAGCAGTGTGCGCATTGCCCATGTGGCGGCTTGCGCAACGCCACGCTCGATTCAGGTGAGAGTGAGTTTCCGGCGATCGCGATGAGCGAGGCCATTGCGGAGTCGGGTCTCACGCCTCCGAGCAACGCGACGCTCGACCCGCCGTTCCGCCCACCGGTCAGCTGACGAAGAAGCAGCGTCTGGCGCTTCGTGCGCCGCCTTCGTCATCTTTCCGGAGCCAATTCCATGAACTCTGCCGTCGCGCGAGGCGTATGCCCGCGTGTGTCGGTGCTCATCGTCGCCGCGTTTTCTTTCCGCGCGCTCGCCGCTGATCCGACCTGCACCGAAGCACTTTCTCGAAGCAATCTTGTTTCCTGCGGTCTCAACAACAGTCCCGCGCTCGCCGCGGAGCTGGCGACACTTCACGCGTCCACGGCGCGACGTGAAGCGGCGAGACCGTTTCTGCCGTCGAACCCCACCCTCAGCGCAACGCTTGGTTCCCGAGTAAGCCCAGAAGCGAAGGCGACCAACTGGTCTGTCACGCTGGCGCAGGAACTCGAGATCGCCGGGCAGAGCGTGTTGCGAGTCGACGTCGCTGACGACGAGGTGCGCGCCGCCGAAGCGCAGCTGCGTGTTGTTCGCGCGGAACTCGCCGAGCAGCTCTGGGTCGCGTGGTTCGAAGCCATCGCTGCGCGCGAGCGCATCAAGCTCTCGGTGACGCTCGAGAAAGCGACTGGCGAAGTCTCTCGCACCGCGAAAGGCATGGCGGCGAATGGGCTCGCGTCACCCGTCGATTCAGCCGCTGCAGACGCTGCGTGGGTGGGCGTCAGCGAGCGACGACTGGAAGCAGAACGCGTCGCGAGATCAGCGCTTCTTCGCCTTCGTGCGTTCATGGGCGTCGATGGCATCGAACTGCTGACAGACACCGGGCTCGCGCCGCTCCAGCCATCAGGACCATCAGAAGCACGGCCCGAGTTGAAGGCGCTTGAGTCGTTGAAGTCGGCATCGACGCGTCGAGTGGAGTTGCTCCGTCGCAGCCGCGCGCCGAATCCGACGTTGACACTGTTCGCGCAGAACGACGGCTTCAACGAGCGCGTTCTCGGCGTCGGCCTCGGTGTTCCGATTCCCCTCCCGCAGCCGGTTGGCAGAACGAACGTCGGCGAGGTGAATGAAGCGCTCGCCGCCGAAGAGCGTCTTCAAGCGGAGCTCACCGGAATGCTTCGCCGGCTCACGACGGAGCGGTCACTCGCAGAGAGTGACGTGCTCGCTGCCACCGAAAAGCGGACGCTCTTTTCCGCAGAACGCGTGGCCGGTGCGGTCAACGCGCTGCAGGCGCTCTCTACGCAACTGAGCGCCGGCCGCATCACGGTCCGCGAAGCGCTCGTCACCCAGCAATCGCTTATCGAACTTCTTCAATCTGAACTCGCCATGCGTGAGGCCGCTTGTGTGGCTTCCGTGCGCGCCGCTCGCGCCAATGGCTTCTCTCTCGAAGGTGCCCTGTGAATTCTCGTTTTCTGCTGCTCACGGTCGTCGCGTTGGTTGCCTGCAAGAAGGCGCCGACTGCTCCCGAAGTTGAAGAACCGCATCGCGACGAAGAGGTGCACGCCGAGCTTCCGCGGCAGGTCAGCCTCGATGCTGCGCAAGCTGCGAAGGCTGGCATCGAGACGACGCGCGTAAAGAAGGCCGCGCTCCCCGCGACGCTGACGCTCACAGGCGAGATCATCGCGGAGCCGGATCGCACCGCGCGGCTGTCGTCACCAACCGCCGGACGACTCGAACAGGTGAACTTCAACGAAGGCGCGAGCGTGAAGCGCGGCGATGTCCTCGCGACCATTCGCGTGCCCGACGTCGGAAGACTCCGTGGTGCATATGCAGCAGCGAACTCGCGCGCGAAGGCCTCACGTCTCAACGCCGAACGAATCGAAGCGTTGAAGGCGAGCGGTCTCGGTTCGGAGCAGGCGCTCGTCGACGCGCAGGCCGACGCGCATGCACAAGAAGCCGAAGCGCGTGCGCTCAGTGAGCAACTGACGGCCATCGGCGTGAGCACCGAATCAGGTGGCTTCATCGTCGCGCTGCGTGCGCCCATCAGCGGTGTCGTGGTTTCCCGTGATGCCGTCGTCGGGCAACCCATCAACACCGACGCAGTGCTCGCCACCATCGTCGACTTGTCCGAGGTCTGGTTTCTCGGTCGTGTCTTCGAAAAAGACCTCTCACGACTGCGCGTCGGCACCAGCGCCGAGGTCGAATTGAACGCGTACCCGGGCGGGCACTTCCACGGCACGCTCGACTACGTCAGCCAGCAGATCGACCCGATGGCGCGCACGCTCACCGCGCGGGTTCGCGTCACCAACGAAACCGGACAACTGCGACTCGGTTTGTTCGGTCGAGCGCATGTCGACATCGGCGAGCCGGGCAATGCGGCGATCGCGCTTGTGGTGCCGAGAGACGCAGTGCTCGACGTCGCCGGCAAGAAGGTGGTGTTCGTGAAGGAAAAGGACGGCGACTTCGTGGTGCACGAGATCTCACTCGGCGACTCCGCGATGGACGACGTACAGGTGCTCTCTGGAGTGTCCGACGGCGAAGAGGTGGTGTCGAAGGGCGGCTTCACACTCAAGAGCCTGCTGCTCAAAGCGTCGCTTTCGGAGGAGGAGTAAATGCTCGCACTCCTCTCAGCAGTTGTGCGCTGGTCGCTGCGCAATCGGCCGGTGGTGCTCATCGCCACGCTGTTGTTCGTTGCCGTCGGCATTCGCTCCGCGCTGCAGCTCCCCATCGACGCGGTGCCCGACGTCACCAACATTCAGGTGCAAGTCATCACCGCAGCACCGGCGCTGTCGCCTGTCGAGGTCGAACAATACGTCACCGTGCCGGTTGAGCGCGCGATGGCCGGTTTGCCGAAGTCAACTGAGGTGCGCTCAGTCTCGAAGTACGGCCTCTCAGTCGTCACTGTTGTCTTCGTCGATGGCACCGACATCTATTGGGCGCGTCAGCTCGTCAGCGAGCGCATGCGTGAAGCCCAAGAAGCGGTGCCATCGCAGTACGGCAAGCCCGAGATGGGTCCCATCACCACGGGCCTCGGCGAGATTTTTCAGTTCGTCGTGAAGAACGACACGTTGTCGTTGATGCAGCTCGAGGAGCAGCTCGACTGGTTCATCGCTCCGCAGTTGCGCATGGTGCCCGGCATTGTCGAGGTGAACAGCTTCGGCGGCGAAGAGCGGCAGTACCAGGTGGTGCTCGATCCCGGTCGGCTTCAGGCCACCGGCGTTTCCATCTCGCAGGTCGTCGATGCGCTCAATCGCGCGAACGCGAACGCAGGCGGCGGGTACATCGAGCACAACCGCGAGTACTTCGTCATCGGCACTGACGGTCTCGTGAAGGGGCTCGATGACCTCAACAACGTTGTCATCGGAGCGACACCCCAGGGGGTGCCCATCACCGTCGCCACTGTGGGCGAGGTGAAGTTCGGGCCACGAATGCGGCGCGGCGCTGCGTCGCGAAACGGGGAGGGTGAAGTGGTCGTCGGCGTCGCGCTGATGTTGATGGGCGAGAACTCGCGGACAGTCACCGAAGCGGTGAAGACGAAGCTCGCGGCCATCACGCCGTCGTTGCCACCGGGCACCACCATCGAGCCGTTCTACGACCGCTCGACGATGGTGACGCGCACCATTCACACCGTCGGGAAGAACCTGCTCGAAGGCGCGCTGCTCGTCATCTTCGTGCTGCTCATCTTGCTCGGCGATCTGCGTGCCGGGCTCGTGGTGGCCATCACCATTCCGCTGTCGCTCCTGTTCGCCATCACGGTGATGAACGCAATGGGGATGTCCGGCAACTTGATGAGCCTCGGTGCCATCGACTTCGGCCTGCTCGTCGATGGAGCCGTCATCATCGTGGAGAACGCCGTGCGCCGGCTCGCGGAGAAGCAGTCGGGTGTGGCTCCATTGACGGATGCGGAGCGCGTCGAAGTCGTCGAGCACGCGACGATGGAAGTGCGCGCAGCCAGCGTCTTCGGCGAAGCCATCATCGCCATCGTCTACCTGCCGATCCTCGCGCTCGTCGGCATCGAAGGGAAACTCTTCAGACCGATGGCGACGACGGTGCTTCTCGCGCTCGCCGGCGCGTTCGTCTTGTCGCTCACCGTGGTTCCGGTGCTCACGAGTCTCTTTGTGAAACCACCGAAGCATCACGAGGAGACGTGGTTGCTCCGCAAAGCGCACGCGCTCTATGTGCCGATGTTCGCGAAGGCGATGGGCCGTCGCGGTCTTACGGTCGGCATCGGCGTGATGTTGCTCGCCATCTCTGTCGGGCTCTTCACGCGACTCGGGGCGGAGTTCATTCCGCAGCTCGATGAAGGTGACTTGCTGATTGAGGCCCGCCGTCTGACCGGCGCTGCGCTGACCGAATCGGTGCGCACCGACCTCAACATCGAGAAGGACCTCCGCGCGATTCCCGAAGTGCAGCAGGTCGTTGCGCGTACAGGCGCTCCCGAGGTTGCGACTGACCCGATGAGCATGGAGGCGTCAGACATCTACATTCAACTGAAGCCGCGTGATGAGTGGCGGAGCGGCATCACCAAGTCCGACATCGCGAAGGAAGCCGCGGACGCACTCGAGCAGTCTCCAGAAATCGGCGGTGCAGTGTCTCAGCCGATTCAGATGCGCACGAATGAGCTCGTCGCCGGCATTCGGTCCGACGTCGGCATTCTGCTGTACGGGCCAGACCTCTCGGAGCTCGCGAAGCAGGGCGAGGCGTATGCGGCGCTGCTCCGTCGAGTACCCGGTGCGGTCGATGTTCGCGTCGAACAGGTCGAGGGCCTGAAGTACCTCCGCATCACGCCGGACCGCAGCCGACTCGCGCGCTACGGCCTCACCGTCGAAGACATCAATCAACTCACGGAAACGCTGGCGGTCGGTCACCGCGTTGGCGACGTGCTCGAAGGCGAACGTCGTTTCGGCATCATCGTGAAGGCGGCGTATCCGTTCACGGGTGACCTCGAACCGTTGCGCGCGTTGCCGCTTCGTTCAGTGACAGGGCAGGTCGTGCCGTTGGGTGACGTCGCCGACGTGCAGTTCACCACCGGCCCCGCGCAAGTCAGTCGCGAACGTCAGTCGCGACGCATCACCGTCGAGTTCAACGTTCGCGGTCGAGACCTGCTCTCGGTCGTGAAGGATGCGCAGGCCGCGACCGCGAGTGTGCAGATGCCCGTTGGTTACCGGGCGGAATGGGGTGGGCAGTTCGAGAACTACCTCGCCGCGAAGGATCGACTCACCATCGTCGTGCCCCTCGCACTGGCTTTGATCCTCTTCCTGCTGTGGCTGACGTTCAACTCGGTCAAGACGGGCCTGCTCATCTTCCTCAATGTCCCGTTCGCGACGGTGGGCGGCATCATCGCGCTCTGGCTGCGCGACATTCCGTTCTCGATCTCGGCGGGCGTCGGCTTCATCGCGCTCTTCGGCGTCGCAGTGCTCAATGGGCTGGTGCTGGTCTCGTTTGCGCGAGATCTCGAAGCGACCGGCCTTTCGAGAATCGAGGCCATGCAACGCGCTGCCGAAGGCCGACTGCGGCCGGTGCTGATGACCGCATTGGTTGCGTCGCTGGGCTTCATCCCGATGGCGCTTTCGACAGCACCAGGCGCGGAAGTGCAGCGGCCACTGGCGACGGTCGTCATCGGGGGCCTCGTCTCTGCGACGCTGCTCACGCTGTTTGTTTTGCCTGCGCTCTACACGTGGGCGCGCACCCAGAATCGAACACTCGAAGTTGGAGAAACTGCATGAGCCACGATCATGACCACGATCACAGGCACGCGTCTGCCGCGACGCCCACGCGGCGGCTCGCGATCGCGCTTGCGATTACCGGCACGTTCATGGTGGTGGAGATCGTCGCGGGTGTCATGACTGGCAGTCTCGCGCTGTTTTCCGACGCAGGGCACATGCTCACAGATGCCGGGGCGTTGAGCATCGCGCTCGTCGCGCAACGAATCGCTCAGCGCGCACGGAACCGTCAACGCACGTATGGCTATCGCCGCGCGGAGGTGTTGGCAGCGTTGGTGAATGGCGTCGTGCTCGGCGCGAGCTCGATCTGGATCGTCGTCGAGGCCGTCAGCCGCTTCAGCCGACCGCCGGAAGTGCAGGGCATCCCGATGCTCATCGTGGCGGCTATCGGTCTTGTGCTGAATCTGATCTCCGCGAAGCTGCTCTCGCAGGGAGGCAACAACGCGAACGTTCGCGCTGCGTTCGGTCACATCGCTGCCGACGCTGCGGGCTCGGTCGCCGCGATTCTCGCGGGCCTCGCGGTGTGGCTCTTTAAGTGGAATCTCGCCGACCCGCTCATCTCGATCGTCATTTCCGTGCTGATCCTCTGGGGGGCGTGGAAGCTGGTGCGAGACGCGCTCGATGTGTTGATGGAAGGTGCTCCGCGCGGCATCGACATTGCGGAACTCGAGAAGACCATCGCGCACAGCACCGGCGTCGCGTCACTGCACGATCTTCACGTATGGGTGGTCTCTGACGGGTTCACGATGGTGACGGTGCACGTCGTATTGCAGGCCCCGCATCACGGCACGACGGTGGCCGCGGAAGTCGCGATGCGAATCCGGGACGCGCACCACATCGACCACGTCACCGTGCAGCCAGAGGCAACGGCACCTGCTGAGGCGCTCGTTCAGCTTCACACCGAACCAAAGGGAAGCTGACTGTGTACCTCCACGGGCTCGTCGGGGGCGTGCAGCTGGTTGCGGCGCAGCTCGTATTTGTGGAGTTGCTCAGAAACCCGAGCCCAGGCGGTGTGCGGTTTGCAGTGCCAACAGTGGTGGGCGCCGGGGGAATGATTGTTCTGCTCTATGTCTGCGCGCATCATCTCAATCACGTACGCGCCGACGGCGAAGACATCGACCTCGCACATTGGGTCATCGGCGCTGCGCTGACGTCGGCAGGCATCATCACCGGCATTGGGCGCGCTCGAATTCAGCACGGGCAGCTCCACGAATTGGCGCTACCCGTGTCGAATATCGTGGTGGGGACGCTCTTTCTCGTTCACGGAAACGGCGGTTTTGGTGACTTGGTTCTGCACCTCTCCATTGCTGCGACACTTGTGCTTTCGGCGCTTGCCCACATCGCCGTGATTCTTGCGGAAGAAGAAGCTCGTTCTCTTCGGCTCTTCTCCTCGATGCTTCTCGCTGTTGGTGCCGTGCGCCTCTGTTTCTACGAAGCAGATCAATCGCCAGCAGCAACCGCTGCAGATCATCGGCATTTCGAAGACTGAACGCGCCGCATGCGTGGAATCCAGCAGCAAGTTCGCCCGCCGGAAATAGCGCTGCTTTCGTGAGACAAGCTTCTCAGTGCGTGGGTCCTTGCCGCAAAATGGCATGGAGCCCTGAAGTCCCGCGAGCCGCTACTTCTTGTTGGTGAGAGTAAACATGCGGCGTCGACCCGCTGCCCCTTCGCGAGCCGCGCCAGCGTCGTGAAGGTCCCGTTGGGCTCTCCGGCCTCAACGAACTGGAATAGTCCCACGGGCATCTCGCTGTCCTCCACGGCCCGCTCTTGTGTGAATCTGAGAGCCTCTCGGCTGGCGAGAACGTTGGCGGCGAGGCGCCGCTCATCCTCGCGCCCAACGCACGCTCCGCAGAAAAACATGCGAGGGCCAGGAGATAAGAACAAGGAGCGCGGCTTTGCGCTCTGCACCTGCCACTTCGGCATGTGCTGCCTGCGGAGACCACGGATGGCTGACAACTACCTGCAGTTCTGCATCACCGTGCCGTTCAAAGCGCGTAACGAGCTGACGTGGTTCGAAAAGACGATGGCGCAGCTCTCGGTTGCGGTCATCGTCGAGCAGTGGAAGGACAAGAAGTCACCGCTGGCGCAGAGCCGCGAGACACAGGCGCTGCTGAAGCGCTTCAATGATGAAGGCTGGGACTTCATCGACATGCAGTTCGAAATCACGAAGCCATCACCTACGTCGTCACACGGCTCCGTCACGCTGTACGCGGAGGAGTGCGCTAACCCGAAGCAGGTCGCCGCCGTGCTGGAGGCATACCTCCGGAGGTTTCACCCGACGGGCGTACTGACGTTCTCGTGGGCGTACACGTGCTCGAAGATGCGTAGCGACAACTTCGGCGGCGGCGCTGCGGTCGTTACCGCTGATGGCTCGAAAATCATCGACGCGTTGGACTGGGCCGAAGACCTCGCCGCGCAGTTCATGGCGTCTACGACGGGCTGACTCACAGCACGTCTTCCTCGACATCTACCTCAACCGCGTCGCCTCGACGCAAAGGCACTCGTCTGTGAACGCTGCCATGAAGAACATCATCAACGTGCTGGCAACCGGCGGCACGCACCTCGGCGACCTCTGCTTCTGGTCGCTGTCTGACGCTTCCATCTCTCGAGCCGAATTGGAGACGAAGTGGGCCGCCACCGGCCTGCCGAAGAAGCTGCTGCCGGAGCCCCCGACGTCGGCGAAGTCCTTCAAGCTCGCCGTGCGTGAGACGCAGGTGGGCCTCGCCGACAAGCTCATCCGGCCGCTCGTCGACGACGAAGCCAGCGTCATCTTCGCGGTGGTGCACGAGAAGAAGTGCGACGCGGGCTACCTCGAGTACACGCAGGAGGCGAAGGTCGCCCTGGAGTTGCTGACGGGTGCTGTCGGCTCCGACAACCCGACCCACGAGTTGGTCGCCACCATCAAGACGCGCTTCACCGCGTTGCGAGACACGCACACCTCCGATGATGTGCGTCGCACCATCACGCGCACGTTGCAGGAGTTCTCTGCTGTGCTGTTGCGCGAAAACGGCGGCGTCTGGTGGGTGCCCGCGCCCTACGCAGAGTCGTTGCGCAAGGTGCAGGCGTGCATCGAGAGCATCGGCACCTCGAAGATGTACCTGCTGCCGGTGCACGACTCGGCGGACGCGCATCGCACGCTCGGTGATGCCGCTACGAAGTCGCTTGAAACGGAGCTCGCGTCGCTGAAGCAGGAGGTTGAAGCCTTCGTCGCAAACCCGCCAGAGAGGACGTCGACTCTCGTGCGCCGGTTCGATGCCTTCGATGAACTCCGTGCGCGCGCGGAGCTGTACCGCGACATCCTCTCTGTGCAGGTGAAGGACCTCGATTCGACGCTGACGCAGTTGGCGGTGTCGATTGAGTCGCTGTTGTCATCGAAGCCCGTGGCCTGAGCGGTCCGGCTTCGTCGTCATCCCCATCGAGGAGTCATCATGCACATCAAGTTCACCGCTCTGCGGAGCGATCTGTCGTCGTGTTTCCCCGAGCGCCAGCACATCATCGATGGCGCTACCGCCGCGGTGCTTGCCGGCGAGCACGTGCTGCTGCTCGGACCTCCCGGCACAGCGAAGTCGGCGCTGGTTCGCACGTTGGCGAACGCCTTCGGTGGCACCTACTTCGAGCGCCTGCTGACGAAGTTCTCGACGCCCGAGGAGTTGTTCGGGCCGGTCTCGTTGAAGGGCCTCGAGGCCGACAAGTTCAGCCGCGTCACCAAGGGAATGCTGCCGGAGGTGGAGTTCGCCTTCGTCGACGAGGTCTTCAAGGCCAACAGCGCAATTCTGAACTCGCTCCTCACGTTGGTGAACGAGCGTCTCTTCCACAACGACTCGACGCCGATGCAGGTGCCGCTCGTGTCGCTGTTCGGCGCGTCGAACGAACTGCCCGAAGGCCGCGAGCTCGAGGCCCTCTTCGACCGCTTCGCGCTGCGCTTCGATGTGCAGTACCTCCTACGGCCTCAGCATCTGAAGGACGTACTGACGGCTCCTGAGCCGAAGCTGGTGTCACGGCTCGACATGAAGACGCTGCGTGCCGCGCAAGCAGAGGTGCTCAAGGTGAAGGTCTCCGACGCCACTGTCGACGCGCTCATCGCCATCCGTGACGCGGCGAAGGCAGAGGGCGTCATCGTCTCCGACCGTCGCTGGAAGAAGTCGCTGCGGCTTGTTCAGGCAGCGGCTTGGTTGGCGGGCGAGAAGCAGACCTCTCCGGAAGACCTCACGTTGTTGACCGATGCGTTGTGGCGAGAGCCGAAGGAGCGCTCCAAGGTGGCGAAGCTGGTGGGTCGTCTCGCGGACCCGGTGGCAACGCAAGCCACGGAAATTCTCGACGCCGCGAGAGAGACCGCCGACAAGGTGATGGCGCTCAAGTCGGGCGACAGGAAGACGTACCTGGCGCAGGCCGCGCAGTCGCTCGAGGAGTTCCGCGCCCAGCAGGCGAAGTTGACCAAGCTCGAGAAGAACGCCGGCCAGCGGGCGAAGGCCGTCATCAATGATGCGGTGGCCGAAGTGACGTCGCTCCACGCGGAGTTGGCCCGCACCGTCAGCAACGGCCTCGGGCTGGGCATGAGGGCCGTGAAGTGAAGCGCCTCATCTTCGACGTGCCGCGCTGGCACGTCTTCCTGCACCGCGAGGCGCGTGGGCTGCCTCCAGTCGAAGACAACGACTCGCCGCACCTGAAGCTGGAGGATGAATTGTTCGACCGCCTCTACGCGGGCGGCAGTGAGCGCGTCGAGGTCGCCGACACGACGGACTGGAAAGACTGGGCCGAGAAGCTGCACTCGATGTGCACGGAGCTCCCGACCTTCTCTCGTCTGGCCCAGGAGTGCCTCGGTGATGCGGATGCTTCGGCCCTCGCTGTCGAGAAGCTGCTGGAGTCCTTGAAACCGCACATGCAGCAGTCGCCCGACACGGTGCAGCCGCCCACACTGCGGCGGGCTGTCACTGGCGCGTGCGACAAGGCGTCGGCGGCCATCGAAGCGCATCGTGAGGCAAGCGAAGGACTCACCGGCGTCGGCTTCGGAATGGACACGCATGCCCGCGGCAAGAAGTCGGGCACGCAGTCACAGCGGCTCTCGTTCCGACTCAAGAATGACGAGCGGCTGCGTCGCATCGCGCTGCTGGCGGGCAAGCTGAAGCGCATCGCGTTGGCGAAGCAGAAGGCCAAGCTGAAGCACGGTGCCGATGAAGTCACTGATGTCGAGCTCGGCTCCAACATCGCGCGGCTGTTGCCGTCGGAGCTGATGAAGCTGGCTCACCAGAAGCTGCGACTCCCGCTGCTGGCGTCACTCACCGAAGGCAAGGCGATGCAGTACCGACTCGAAGGCAAAGAGTCTCTGGGGCGCGGGCCGCTCGTGGTGTGTCTCGACAAGTCCGGCAGCATGGACGGCGAAAGAGACATCTGGGCCACGGCTGTAGCGCTCGGGCTGCTCGAAGTTGCGCAGCGTCAGAAGCGGGCCTTCGCGATGCTGGCCTTCGATGGCGTCGTGAAACACGAGGCGATTGTTGAAGCCGGCGGTCAGCTGCCCGAAGCCGCCCTCTTCGTCGCATGCACTGGCGGCACCAACATCACCGGCGTCATTCACCGCGCACTCGAGGTCATCGAGGAAGGTCACGGCGCGATGAAGAAGGCCGACGTGGTGCTGGTGACCGACGGAGGTAGTGACACCTCTGCTGGGCCAGCCATCAAGCACCGCGCGACCGAGTTGGGAGTCACCATCCTCGGGCTGGGCATCGGCGTCGAAGCCGCGTCACTCCTGCACTGGTGTGACGAAGCGCACTCCGTCTCGCGTCTCGACACGGCTGACGAGGCTGTCGCTGAGAGCGTCTTCACCCTCTGACTCGAAGGCCACCATGAATTGGAAGCAAGTCGCCTCGGCCATCCTGAGCGCCGTCGCGTGGTTCCTCGAGAACTACCCGACTCGTAAGAAGCGCTGACTCAACACCAACAACCTCAACTGCAGCACCGACACGGCCCTCGTCGCGCATCTCGCGTGGCGGGGGCTTTGTCGTTTCTCAACCAGGAGAAGCACATGGACGAAGTCTCGAAGAAGAAGCTCTACGCGCAGCTGTCGGCGTCTTTCCCGGAGTCGTGCATCCAGCGCACCGACGGCAAGCAGACGGGCCGCGGCTACGACACCACCGGTATCGCGTACCAGTTCATCGTCAACCGCCTCAACGAGGTGCTGGGCATCGGCGGCTTCCGCGTGCATCGCGAAGTCACGGTGAAGCCCATCCAGCGCGGCAACGGGAAGGCCGCGTTCGAAGCCATCTGCGACCTCACGCTCGAACTCGGTGAGTGGGTGAATGGCACCTTCATCACCTTCGCCGAAGCGGTCGCGGATGGTGGCCACGTCTCCAACAGCGAGAGCGATGCGAGGAAAGGCGCGTACACGAACGCCTTCAAGAAGGCGGCGGCATTCCACGGCGTTGGCAAGCAGGCCTACGAGGGCACTCTCGACGACGACAACATCCCCGAGGACGCGCCGCACACGATGCCAGCGACGCGCTCCGCGCCGGTTGCCACTCAGCCGGTGATGACGGTGGTGAAGGCCCCGTTGCCGACTCCGCCTGCAGAAGCGCCTCCGGCTGGGTACGTGAAGTCTCCGCCGCCCGTGCAGCAAGAGCGCAACCGGCTCTCGTCGAAGCAGTTGGCGGCCATCTGGAGCATCGCCCGCAAGCTGGCCTTCGAGACGTCGGCCTTCCGCAACCAGGTGAAGCAGCGCTTCGGTGCGCAGCTGGAGTTCCTCACGCGCCAGCAGGCCTCGCAGCTCATCGACTCGCTCAACGCGCAGCTGAACTCCACTGAGGCACAGTCGCAGGAAGGTGCTGCGTGACGGCGCGGGAGGTGGATGGGCTCTTCGTCTCCATCTCGCAGCTGAAGCTCTGGCAGCAGTGTCCGAAGAAGTACGAGTACCGCTACGTGCGCGGCGTGGAGCCTGAGTTCGTCCCGATGGCGTTGGCCTTCGGCTCGGCGTTCCACGCGGCACTGGCGCTGCACTACGAGGCGCTGCTGCGCCGTGAGGTCGCGCCCGAAAACGAAGTGAAGGAGCGCTTCATCGACACGCTGAACGTCGCGAAGCGCGGGCCGGTGCCGCTGCAACACGATGAGGAAGAAGACGGCCCCTTCGAGCTGGTCGAGGCGAAGGGACTTCAGATGCTCGACGTCACGTTGGCGCATCCTTCGGCGCGGCCGGAGAAGGTGCTGGCCGTGGAGAAGAAGTTCCTCGTACCGCTCCATGACGTCGAGACCGGAGAAGTGCTCGACGTGCAGTTGATGGGCGTCATCGACCTCGTCGTCGAAGAAGAAGGTCACCGCGTGTTGGTCGAACACAAGACCAGCGCGAAGAAGTACTCGGCGGACCAGCTCAACTTCGACACGCAGCTCTCCGCCTACAGCTTCGCGGCGGAGATGATGCAGTGGGGCGAGGTCGGGCTGCGCTTCTCTGTGACGACGAAGACGAAGTCACCGCAGGTGCAACTCGAAGATGTCCGCCGTGATGAAGGCGACATGACGGACTTTCTTCGTGTCGCAACGGGCGTCTTGAAAGCCATTGATGTCGGCATCAGCTACCCGGTGCGCGGCTGGAGCTGCCGCACGTGCCCGTACCGCAGGCGCTGCGAGTCGGAGCGGTAGTCGTGGCGCGGCAAACTCGAAGTCACGATTTTCCAGACGCCTGGAAAATCTCTGCGGTGAGCCTAGGCGATGAACTGGAGAGTATCATCAGCGCGCTCGAAGCGGTCGACGTGCTGCTGGGAATCCCCTCAGTCGGTGGGTCGGAAGAAGCATCCCGTCATTCGCGGCTCGTAGCGGCGCTGGTGATGTTGGCCCAACGTCGTCTTCGAACGCTCCGTCAAGTTGCGATCGGCGAACTCGAGGTCACAGCACTGATCGACAGGTACAACTCTCGAAGTGAACCGGAGCCTCACGAAGACGATGACGTGTTGCTCAAGTCGCGCGCGAAGTAGCTCAACTCTCGGAGTTCCCCTTCGGTCTGCCCGGTCCGCGCTTCTTCAACCGTGCAGGCCGGAGCAGTTCCATCGGCTCCACGTCGAGTGCCTTTGACAACGCGCCCAAAGACCTCAGCGTGAGGTTCACCAACCCAGCCTCAATCTCTCGGTACCGGCGCGGCGAGACGCCCATGAGGTCCGCCGCGTCTTGCTGGTTCTGCCCACGAGCCTCACGGAGCCGACGCGCATTGGCGGCCACGTAATGCCGGATGTCGACCGCTGCGGGCATGCCGCTTCGGTAGTCGGCGTGGCTTGGTGCTTATAGGCCTGCTAAATGGTCTATTTGTGCACTCAAGCACGACCATCGCGGGGCATCCATGGCGACAATCAAGTGTGACTGCGGGAAGACGTTCGATCCGTCGAACCATCTCGTAACTGGAGGCGCAGCGGCTGCTGGAGCTGCGGCCGGTGCGTGGTTCGGCTCTTCAGTGGGCATCGTTGCGGGTCCACTTGGTGCAATCGCCGGAACGGTCCCCGGTGCAGTTATCGGGGCCGCGCTCGCTGGGCTTGGTGTCTCGAAGTTCGCGCAGTGCCCTTCCTGCAAGAAGGTTTCATTGACCTGAGCGCGCTTTGCGCGCGCGCAAAGCGACCTGAGTTGCGGTGTTCCAATTTCCAAAGGACAACATGCGAAACATCTACGTGATCGTGGTGCTGGTGATGGGGTGCTCCAGTGGTCAGCAAGGGCCGCAAGGAATCCAAGGCGAGAAGGGAGCGCCTGGTGAGCCGGGTACAACTGGAGCTACTGGTCCACAGGGCCCAGCTGGAGCAACTGGCCCTGCCGGTCCTCAGGGGCCCGTCGGCGCGCAAGGAGCGCCTGGATCAACCGGATCAATTGGACCTCAGGGCCCGATCGGCATGCAGGGCCCCCAAGGGATTCAAGGGCCAAGCGGCGTCGCAGGCACCGATGGGCCGCAAGGGCCAGCTGGGCCTTCACTGAAGGTGTACAGCGTAGACGGAGGCGTTGTCGGCGGGGCCTTCTTCGTTGGTTCGAGTGCTTGGTTCAGAGTTTGGGTCAACAACTGGGGTTGTTTCGCTGGGCTGAACTCCGACTTCAGCGGCATCGCGCAGGCGTCGGCAGCAAATCTGCTGTTCACCGGAACAAACTGCACGGGTGATAGATACATTCAAGTAGCCGACCTCGGCTCAACAGATATGGACTGTCAGGCGTACCCATATCAAGTGAACTTGTCCTTCCCCGGAACGATCCTGAGACCTGCGACGCCGTTGAGCTTTGTTTCAACGCTCGGAATCGCCAGCCACCAGTCGAACAACGGTGGGCAATGCGTGAATTATGGATCGGTCACCAACATGTCTCGCCTATTGAGGCTTGAGCTAGTTACGACGAACGTCACATTCTCTGGTCCGTTTGCGATTGGACCCTGATCGCATTTCAACCCTGAAGATCGTTGCCCATCGGGCCGCCAAGATTTCTCAAAAAAATTTCTGGCGGCCTGCCTTCCGTACCCCCTCGTGTGAGGCCCGAAGCTCGGAGAGCACTGTCTCCCTCTGCCCCGGGGAAATCGAAATGGAATAGCCCTAGCCGTGGGCGAGGCACGGCGAAGGGCTCCTCTTCTTCAATGTGTCGTGTTTCCGCTGCCAATTGAGACCAGCATGCGCACTTCAACCAGCCCGTGTAGGTACTTCAGTTCCCGCTCGCGCTGTTTCTCAAGGCTGGTGCGGTAGCGGCCAAGCAGCCGCGTCGTCCTCCCATCGGGCATCAGGAGGCGCAACGACAACTCGTTCCGCTTGGTGGCCAGCGCTTTCTCGGCTCTCTCGAGCGCGGCAGCCACCACGGGGGTCACACGCGTGAGCGCGGACCTCATGGCGTTGCCGAAGTCACCAACCTCGGTCACGTCTGAGTCCAGGTCTTCCTCCCCGCGCGTAGGCAGCTGGTAGGTCAGCAACCCCAGCGGCGCGATGGCGTCGTGCAACGAGCGGTCTTGTTCGAGCTGTTCGCAGAGGAGCACCACCAGTTGCTTGATGATGCCGTGGAGGCTGGAGATCTCCTCCCACCGCAACGTCGTGCCGGTCAGCTCGCACGCCTTGGCGAAGAGATGCCGAACCACCATGGAGAGAGCGTCCAGCCCGTCGAATGCAGCCCACTCGCTGGTCTTTCTCAACGCCTCCTCAAGCTTCGCGCTCGAAAGGCCATGTTCCTTGCTGCTGAGCCGTTGCAACTGCCAGTCGATGACTGCGAGCCGGTAGACAGAGGCCTCTTCGAGCTCTCCCAACGGTTGGAGGTGCTGGCGATGGTGTTCGAGCAACTTCTGGAACTCGGTCGGGTCTTCCCCGGGCAAGAGGTGAAGAGTGCCGGTTCGAAGTCCGTGTTTGTGTGCTGGAGGCGTATTGTTCTGTGTGCGCATTCAAGAATCCTCACGCCTGCATATTTTGGTGCATATATTTATGTGGTTATCCCTGACCCCAGCTTGCCCCGGGTAATCTCTGGCACCTGTTCTGTTGTTTGCCCCCTCTCCCTCTCTTTAAGAGGGGAGGGACACAGGGAAGATTTATGTGAAAGACAACCCGGGAAAGCACGGGCTAGGGGGTAGCGGGGGGCACCAAGGACCAGAACTGGCCCGCACCGACCAATCTCATTTTAAGAAAGCCATCTTTCGCGGCTTGTTCGAGAACCGACTTGAATGAGGAGGTCTTACCCTTCCACAACTTCTGTTCGCGCATCTCGGTGCGCAATGCATAGGTGGACTTCTCGACGCCGTACTCGAGCACCTTCTTAAGGTGTTCAATCGTGAGGGCGCTGTCGGGTGCGTCAGGTACAACGCCCTCGCCGATGAGTTCCAAACCCGAAATCGTGCCGTCATCCGTCTCGCCATCAGCCACCCGGTGATACCGAAGTTCGACGGGGCCCCCGAAGTGGTGCTCAGCACGCAGCCGCATTGAACCATTTGGCCCACGCGTCAGCGTCAGAGTCGAATCAGCCTGTGCCTTGAGGTCAGTCGAGCCACGGGGTCCGGCATCGGCGCTCTTCCCTCTGTGATGGAGCACGATGACGAGGCGCTCGGCTCCGGTGGTCAACCGCATGATGTTCTTGGCCCAGCGCGACGTGTCACCAGAATCGTTTTCGCTGCCGTCAACAGCGCGACGAAGCGAATCGATGATGACGACTCGCACGCCGTCCTTGTCGAGTCTGTCGCGCAACTGCTGGACGTAGTCCTCATCATCGAGCGCGAACTCGGTGACCAGACGCAGGTTCTGGCCGAGGTCCGCAGTGCAGACACCGCGGCTCTCCAACATAGAGATGAAGTTGGTGCCGAACGACGTGCCGTCGTGCTCCAAGTGTGCGTAGAGCACACGACCACCAACGATAGGGCGACCCAGGAACGTCGAGTCCTGCGCCTTCGTGCAGCACTCCATCAACGCCGCGATGAGTTCAGCGACGAACGTCGTCTTGCCGACCATCGGCTCTCCGATCAAGAGAACGTGCCCACGAGACGGGATGAGCCCCTGAACGAGCCATTCCGCGTGCCCGCCGGACCGCTTCATGAACTCGTCGAACGACAGCAGCTCAAGAGCATCGTGATGTTGCAATGCCCCGGGCTCCGTAGGGTTCTGGTTGGAACTCATCAGCGCCCGCCTTTCACCGGCGCCGCGTTCGTCACCGTCTTCCACAAGTAGTCGTCGTCACGACGATGAACCCCGGGCCGCTCCCGCAGCAGTTCGACAACCACGGCGGGCCGCAACCTGACTTTGAGCGCTTCGCGCGCGAACGCGAAGTCGACCCCCGAAGCACTGGTGTCCCCGTGGTTCTTCGTTCCCTCGTACAACGAACGAAGTGCGAAGCGCGCGTGAACGACCTTTCGAGCTGCCGCAACGGCGAGAGACGAACTCGGGGAGGCGGGGGCAGCGCCCGACTTCGGCGTCTTCGGCGATTTCTGTTTCACCTTCTTGTGCTGCGCCGAGGTGGTCCACTCCGCGAGCTGCGCGCGCACGTTCTCCGGCAGCGGCGCAATTCCAACCTCCCACGGTGCGCATCCGGGTGCCCATGCATGCACATACCCGCTCACGGTGCGGCTCGGCGGCACGATGAAGAACTTGCCGGGGCCGAGGACATCGATGGCTTTCGACTGGCCTCTGCGCGTCGTCGCCTTCACCTCAACACCAGAAGGAACGGAGAAGAACCAGCAGCGACCGCGCGTGGGCCGCGCCTGACGAACCACTGTCCGGAAATCAGCCGGCAACAGCGCCGAGAACTCGGCGTCAGCTTCGGGAGAGTCGGTATCCACGACCACGAAGCCTTCGCGAATGACGATGCCGTAGTTCTTCCGCCCCCCACCTTCGAACGCAGCGAGCAGCCCGTCCTTATTCAACAACCCCGTCGCCAACGCGGGGAAGTTCAAGATGAGGGGGCGCTTGCCGACGTCCTTCGTGTCGGTGTGCACGTGGTTCGCCGTGCAGACATTGCTGTTGGTCTCCACGGGCGCACATGCCGGAACAACCGCGAACCCGGCTTCGAGCATGCAGACGATTTCGGGAGGCACGTTCACGACGCCACCTCCTGCGGGTTCATCTCGACCGCGGTACCCGACGGCAGGCTGCCAACCTGCGTGGGCTCCTTCGGCTGCGCAGCCTCGCGCGCGCTTTCGACCTGGATTTTCCGATGCGTCTCCAGGAGGTCAGCGACCGCCCTCAACTGCTTCTCGAGCGATTCGACTTCCTCGGGCGTCGCGGTGAGCGTGCCGTCATCACGATTGAGGCTGGTGGCGGTGGCCTCTGCGTACGCCACGAGCTCCTTCAACCCAGGAGCGCTTCCAGGCGCACTGCTGCTCACGACGGCAGTCGACGTACGCCGCTTCTTTCCGCCACGCGAGCGCCCACGCTTGCTCTTCTTTGCGGCGTTCAAGCGCCCCGTCGCCTTGATGTTCGCAACCTTTGCGTCGAGTGCGGCCCCGACAAGCTTGCGCAGCGCGACGACGTAGCTCCACTTGAGGTTGCCACCGGCGTCATCAACGAGCTGCTTGAACGCTTGCTCGTCCCAGCGGTCGACAACCGCGATGAGCTCGTACGCCGCCGACTTCTTCATGGCCATTGCTTCGGCCCACCGCTCGACACCCGTGTCGCCGTGCGAAGAGCAGTGCTTCACGTTCCGGACGATCTTTCCGAGTTCGTACTTGATGATGACAGGCGTGTTCTTCTCTTGGCGCTTCACCACCAAGCCCTGATCGACGAAGACCTGCAACGGCGGATCGGCTTGGCCGGTCAGCGGAGGGATGGTTGGGCACGCTTCGCCTCCTTTGGCGTCGGAATCACAACGCTCCGTGCTGACCTGCGCGTCGTCGACGGCGAGGGTGGTACTGATGCTGCTGGTCGCTGCTTCGATTGACTGCTCCATGCACTGCTCCTTTGTTGGAGCGGTGACCTAGGAGGCATCGGCGCGACACCTGTGGGCATGCAACGATGGTTGCGCCCACCAGCCGAAGTCATCGTCGCTTCATCTTCTTCCGACGAAGGTCATCGAGGGAGACGAAGCGTCCAAAGACTCGATAAGTGATGAGTACAGCAACCGCCCGGGGGGTGCTCTCGTGCAGGGCTTTTACATCGGATTCGTTGACGATCGGCTCGGCGGGCGACGGCTGTTTTAGGTCCGTTGCGGGATCTGGTGGCACCTCGACGATAACGACAGGCGTCTGCATGTAGCGCTCTGCCATTTCGAATGCTTCGACTGCTTCTAAGACTGCGTAGATGGGTTCTGCTTTGTCTTGCAGTGCCTCGAGCTCGATGAATGGTCGACCATGCCGCGCGATGAGTTCTTGTTGGGCGGCGCGTGCCTCGACAAAGACAGGATCGTCGCTGAACTCGACGGCAACTCTGAGTGCTTCGGAGAACAGTCTTTCGTTGATCATCCGTTCCGACCACTGCAGTCCGCTCTTCTTGAGAAAGCTCAGGGCGACAACCATCGCGTCACGAAACCGGAACGCGTGCTCCTCCATCGCGAGCGCTTCGATCTTCGAACTGACGGAAGCGGTTCCAGTGGTCTTCTCTCGAACCTCAGATGTGAGAGCGACGATTTTCTGGTGTGCTCGCTGTTGAATCTTCGCGGCGCTCGTAGGTGTGCAAACTGAGTCGGGGACGAGTGCCGCCAGCAGTGTCGTCTGGAGGCGCAGTAGTTCGCGGGCGAGTTCTCGAATTCGTTCGCGACTCTTGCGATGGCCGGCGTCCCAGCATTTTCGGTCGAGCCCAAGCGCTGTGAGAAGCCGCTGAAGAGCGCGTTCCCCACCGCTGTCTGCTGTGTCCTCCAGCAGGCTCAGGTCGGGCCATAGCGTCTTGTCGGTGGGGTCCGATACTCGTGGCTTCCAAGGACTGTAGAGCGTCTTCGGCTGCGGACCTCGCAACGGAAACTCGTCGGGCAAGGCGGTTTTCGCACGTGGGCGCTTTCGAGTGGCCATGCCCACGAGAATACAAAGGGCGACGGTTACCTGCGGCTCTGTGACGGTGAAGCTCGCTCCCACTTGTGCAACGCCCGCGCGCACGTCTTCGGCGTTCGTAGCTGAGCAAGAACGGAACGTGCTCCGGCATAAGGAAATGGCGACGGCATGAAGCCGCTGCTGCGCGCCGAGGACGTTGCCGCGATCCTCGGTGTCTCTCGGGCGGCCGCTTACCGCGTGATGAAGCTGATGCCCCACGTGGTCGTCGGCGCGCGGTCGTTGCGCGTCACGGAGGAGGCGCTTGAGAACTACCTGCGGCGAAACACGGAGGAGCCATGCGGCTCTACAAGAAGAAGGGCAACCCCATCTGGTACGGCTGGTACTTCGACGCTGACGGGAACAGGCAGTACTTCAGCACGAAGACCACCGACAAGAAGACCGCCGGTCTCGTCGTCAGAGAGCGTGAGCGCGCGGCCTACGCTCCGAATCGTGCAGCCGCGAACAAGGCCCCGCATCGGCTCGAGGACGCCCTGACGTACCTCGTGGCCGAGTCGTCGTCGGATCGTTCGGCGGCGACGCTGTCGATGTACGCGAAGAAGGGTGGTCATCTGCTGCGTCTGCTCGGCGACATTGACGTGAACGCGCTCAAGCTCGACGACACGCAGCGGTACATCAACACTCGGCTCGACGAGGGCGCGGCGAAGTGCACCGTACACAAAGAACTCTGCACGCTCCGGCGCGCGCTTCAGCTCGCAAAGGGCAGGGGACTTCTCGGTGCCGACCCTCGGTCATTGGTTCCCGGGTTTCGGTTCAAGTACGAGCCTCGGCGTCGTCAGCTCACGGTCGCGGAGTTCGAGGCGCTGCTGCGTCATCTGCCCACGTCCAAGGCGTTCTTCGTCCAGGTCGCGGTCTTCCTCGGCCCTCGGTTGTCGGAGCTGTTGGCCCTGCGCTGGGAACACGTCGACTTCGAGAGCGGCTGGGTGCTCATTCCCGGCCAGAAGACCGCGGGCGCATTTCGCATGGTCCCCATCCCCAGTGCGTTGCGGTCAACGCTGGAGGCGCACGCGTTCACCGTGCTCGACGACGGGCAGAAGCGAAAGAAGCACGGGCCGCTGTTCGAGAGCTGGAACAACGTGCGTCGCGACTTGCGAAAGGCCTGCGAGAAGGCGGGCATTCACCCGGTCAGTCCGAACGACCTCCGTCGCACGTTCGCTTCGTGGCTCAAGCAGGCCGGCGTCGACTCATTCACCGTCGCGCGGCTCATGGGGCACACCACGTCGCGGATGGTCGAGCTCGTCTACGGGCACATCAACAACACCGCATTCCTGAAGGCGATGCAGCAGCTGCCGGTGTTGCCGGAGCGCGGTAGTCACAGGGTAGTCAACGTGGGCTCTGTTCCTGAGACTCCCGAGACGCATGAGACGGCGCACTCGAAGGAATTTCAGGGCTTTGAAGTGCCCAAGGCCGGAATCGAACCAGCGACACGGGGATTTTCAATCCCCTGCTCTACCAACTGAGCTACTTGGGCGTGATGGGTGCTGTGTGAAGCGGCGGGCCTTGTGCCCGCCCTCCGCCCGGTCGTCAAGAATGATCGTTTCCTGACACGCCGCCGATCTCCTTTTTCGACGCTTCGGCGCCATCGACGAGCTTGCCATCGGCCATCAGCACCACGCGCTTGGCCCGCTTCATGATGCGCGGGTCGTGGGTCGAGAAGAGAAACGTGACCCCGTGGATCGAGTTCATCCGCTCCATGAGCTGCAGAATCTGCTCGCTGGTGGCGGTGTCGAGGTTCGCGGTGGGCTCGTCGGCGAGCACGATTTCAGGCTGTGTCACCAACGCGCGCGCGATCGCCACGCGCTGCCGCTGACCGCCCGAGAGCTCGTCGGGCCGGTGCGACAACACCTTCGTGAGCCCCACTTCTTCCGCCAACTGCTCCACGCGCTGTTTCAACTGCGCCTTGTCTTCCCTGCGGAGCAGACAGGGGAACTCGATGTTCTCGCGCACGTCGAGCACGGGGATGAGGTTGAAGCTCTGAAAGATGAAACCGATCTTGCGGTTTCGCAGCGCGGCCATTTCGTTGAAGTCGCGGCCGGCGAGCTCTTCGCCCGACAACCTGTACGAGCCCGCATCGGCGCGGTCCAGCAGACCGACGATGTTGAGCAGCGTGGTCTTGCCTGAACCCGACGGCCCCATCACCACGGTGAACTCGCCGGCTTCGACGTCGAGGTCGACGCCCTGGAGCGCGGGCACCACCGTCTGGCCCAGGTGGTACGACTTGGTGATTCCCTTCAAGCTGATGAGCGCCATGTTGCCTCCTTAGAAATACGCGCGCGCCTGCAGGAGCAGCCGCGTCTGAAACGGTGAGAGCGTGAATTGGCCGTAATTCTTGCCGAGCACCTTCGCGCCCTCGGCCGTCAACCCCGCGAAGGGGATGTACGCGCTCGCGGTGAGCTGCAGCCATTCGAAGGGCATCCACTGCACCTGCGGGACGAGCTGCATCGACAGGTCTTCGAGGCCGGCGATGACGGTGGCAGACAGTGTCCAGTCGTCGGCGATCTGCGGCACCGAGGCCTGCAGCACGAGGTAGTGCCGGCGAATGGCGTTGAGCGCGAACTTCTGCGGCGAGCCGGGGTCGACGTTGCCGGTGAGCGCGGCCTGCGCCTGCGTCGGGTAGCGCACCACCATGCGCGCGAGGTTCTTGAAGCCGTCGGGGTCCTGACCTTCGCCGTTGAAGTAGTACTCCGCGGAGAGGATGGCGTTGTTCTCGAACTGGTAGCGCAGCCCTCCGAGCGCGAACGCGTTCACGAAGGTCGAGCCGAGATCGGGCCGCGTGATGATGGGCGTGCCGAGAATGGTGCACACCTCGATCTGCGTGATGCACGACTCGTTGACGATGATGCGCGAGCTGCCCGTGTAGAAGAGCACTTCGCCGTGCGCCTCGAGGCCGCCGAAGAGCACGCGTGACATCGTCGCTCCCCACTTCGACTTGTGCTCGAAGCTGTCGTTGTAGAGGTTGGTGAACGCGTAGATGAGGTTGATGTCGATGTCGGCGAGCAGCAGGTACAGCCGCGCGGCGAACGCGTAGTGCAGCGAGCCGTCGGCCGGGTCTTTGATGAGCGCGGTGGGCAGCCCCGAATACGCCTGCGTCACCTTCGCCGCGCCGACGAACGAGAGCGCGATCTTTTCGAAACCCCATTCGGCTTCAGCGAGCCACGCACCGGCGCGCTGTGAAGTCGGGTCGGTCGGGTCTTTCGGAGGATTGAGGACGTCGGTCGGGTTGAACGACATGCCCGGGCCCCAGACGATGCGCTTCTTCCCGACGAGAATGCGGAAGTTCTCCTGCAGCGGCAGGTCGGCGTAGAGCTCGGAGGCGACGAACGTGGGCCGGTAGTTCGCGGGCACGTCACCGCCGCCCTGAATCGCCCACGCGCCCTGCCAGAAGATCGACGTGTCGGCGAAGAACTTCACCTTCTCGTGGGGCACCAGCTTCACCTGCACGTTGCCCTCGACCAGCTCCGTCAGATGCGGAGCGCCGTCGAACTGCGTCCACGCGCCGGTGGTGCGCGAGTCGACGTAGCCGGTCCACGTGGCGAGCTGGCCGTGCACGACGAGGGTGAGGAGCAACGCGGGAGACATGATCAGTGGCCCAGGTCGGCGAGACCGAACTTCGCGTCACCAGCCGACGCTTTGATGTCGACCGTCTCCCACGTCATTTCGGAGAAGCGCTGCGTGGCGATTTCATTGCGCATCACCGTCTTCGCGGGGCGCTTGAGACCGTTGCCGAAATCTCTCACGTCGCTGAAGTCGGCGGAGCGCAGCAGCTTGCCGCTCTGCGTGTAGTACTCACCGCGGATCGGCATGCCGAGCGGCGACTTCGCGACCCACAACTTCACGGAGTCGTACGCGGCGTCGGGCACCTTCGCCTTCAACTCCACGAGCCATTGATCAGGTTTGCCTTCGGCTTCCTTGACGGTGCCGTCGTAGTCGTTCGCGTAGTTCGCGCGGAGCACGTCGGCGTTGTTGAAGTCTCCGCCCTGGAAGTTGTCGCGCGACGCGAGCCGCAGCGCGCGCTTCAGGTTCGGCATGTAGACCCAGAAGTTGTCGCCGTTGCGAAGGATCTCCTGGCCACGAACGGCCGCGGGTTCCGAGAACCAGATGCGCGACTTCTGCTCGTCGCCTTTGAGGAACGTCATCTTGTACGCACGCGAGGTGCCGTCATCGCGATGCGCGGTCATCGTCGCGGTCGCCTTGAAGGTGCCCGGCGCCATCATCTCGTCGTACTTCTTGAGCACTTCTTGCAGCGACGGCGTGGGTTCAGCGGTGATGAGCAATGCCAGCAAGAGAGAAGTCATTGGCGAGTTTCCTTTTCAGCTCGTGGAGAGGGCTTCGACAGGGCGCAGGCGCGCGGCGCGCAGCGCGGGAGAAACGGCGGCCAGCATGCTGCCGATGCACGTCGCGCCGACGACGATGTACGGAACTTGAGGCAGCAACGTCGGCATCACGGTGAAGATGCCGCCGAGATTTCCCATCGGCACGGTGAAGCCTCCGTGACTGCGCGCGACGCTCACGACGACCAGCGCGACGGAGAGACCGATGATGCTGCCGAGCACCGCCTGCACCAGCGCTTCGAGCACGAACATGCGCGCGACCTGTGAACGCGTCATGCCGACCGCGAGCATGGTGCCGATTTCGCGTGTGCGCTCGAGCACTGACATCAGCAGCGTATTGGCGACGCCGAAGAGCGCGATGATCAAGAAGATGATGCTGACCAGCCCGAGAATCGCGCGCTGGAGCAACCGCGCATCACGAAGCCCGGGGCGCAGTTGTTCCCACGTCTGCACTTCGTAACCGGCGCCCAGTTGCGTGCGCAGCGCGTCGGCGACCGAATCCATATTGCTCGGGTCATCGACCGCGATGACGTACTCGGTCACCTTGCCCTGCATGCCGAGCAGCGATTGCGCGAACGCGAGCGGCACCGTCGCGTTGCGTTTGGTGATGAGCGGATTCTGGCCGTTGAGTGTTCCGCGCAGTTCGAGGTCGAGCGCGTTGTCGCGGCCTCCGAGACCCTGGGCGGAGATCATCAACGGAGAACCGTGCTTCGCCCCGAGCGCGCTCGCGAGCTCGATGCCGACCTGCACACCGTTCTTGTCGTCATTCGCGAGCTTGTCGCCCACCAGATACATGTCGGCGCGCGGCAGCACGTCGCGCACCGTCGCGGGGTCGACCGCGGTGATGACCGCGACCGTGCCCTGGCTGCCGTTGGTGAGCAGGCCCGAGAACGTGAGCCGCGGCGTCACCGCCTTCACGTGCGGCATCGCGCGCAGCTTCGCTTCGATGTCCGCGTTCTGTTCGAGGTTGAACTTGAGCGGCTGGCGATCGCGCTTCTCGAAGTAGCCCTCGCGATGCACCTGAATCGAACCGACGCTGCCTTCGACGGCTTCAGCGACGAGCGACTCACCGACGCCCATCACCAGCGCCGAGAGCAGCAGGCTCATCATCACGCAGAACAACAACGCCGCGATGGTCAGCGCCGAGCGGGCGCGCGCGCGCAACACGTTTCGAAAAGCGAGTCGCAGGAGCATGTCAGTGTCCCGAGAGGGCCTGCACGGGGCGCAGACGACTGGCGCGCCACGCCGGGTAGAGAGCGAACAACACCGAGCCGCCGATGGCCGTCAGCAGCGCGAGCGCGGTGTATTTCACGGTGAGGAAAGGGAAGACGTCGAGCGGCATGGTCGCGTTCGGCGGCGTGAAGCGCAGGCCGTGACGCGAGAGCGCGAAGGTCAGCGCCGCGCTGATGACGAAGCCGAGCGCGGCGCCGAGCACGCCGAGCACCAGCGCCTCCATCAAGAAGAGCGCCATCACGCTGCGGCGCGTGAGCCCGACCGCCATCATCGTGCCGACCTCGCGTGTGCGTTCGAGCACCGACATCAACATGGTGTTCGCGACCCCGAGGAGCATCAGCATCAGGAACACGAACGAGATGACGCTCGCGACGCCGGTCTGCACGCCCATGATGGTGGCGCGTTCGGGCGCGAGCTCTGCCCAACCGTGCACTTCGAAGTCGGGGCCGAGCGTGCGCTTCAAGTCGTCGGAGATGCGCTTCACGTCGTTCAAATCATCGACCGCGACGCCGAGCTCGGTGACGCGGCCATCCATTCGCAGGAGCTTCTGCGCGGTCGCGAGCGGCACCATCGCGATCTTCATTTCACCCGGCATGATCCGGTGCATCGCGCCGCCCATCTTCGTCATCTCGCCGTTGAGCGCACCTTCGCGATCCGGCGCGAGCATGATCAATTCAGCGCCTTGCTTCGCGCCGAAGGCTTCAGCGAGCGAGTCACCGAGCACAGAATGATCATCGTCGAACACCGTGCCATCGGTGTTGAGCTGCGAGCGGCGCGGCGTGACGGTCGGCTCGAGTTTTGGATCGACCGCGGTCGCCGCGAAGAAGAGCGCTTCAGGTGTGTCGTCGGGGTTGTCGGTGGCGATGGTGAGCGAGCCTCCGAATTGAATGCGCGGCGCGACGCCGGTGACGCCCTTCACCGACTTCACCTTCGCGGCGAGCGCGTCATCGAACGGGAAGTCGAGCGTCAACGGCGTCGACAGCACGTTGGCGAGGTAGCCGGTGCGATGAATCTGCAGCGCGCCGAGCTGCGACTCGATGCTGGTCTTGACGATGGTGTCCTGCAGACCGTTGAGAATGCCGCGAATGGTGCCGACGGCGGTGACGCCGATGGTGAGCGCGGCGAGGGTGATGAGCGTGCGACGGCGATTTCGAAGCACGTTGCGCAACGCCATCGAGACGAGCGGACTCATGGCCGGTCTTCAAAGCACGGCGTGTGCCAGAACTCTCGCGCTCGGAGACGCCACGCGTTTCGTCGGAACCCCGCCGCTGCCTGTCGGAAACCCGACAGGTGACACGCGCGCTCAAACGCGCGCACGCTCCAGCGCATGAGCGCCGAACGCCTGAGTGTCGAATCACTCGAGAACGCCGCGTTGGACAACTTGTTTCAGCAGGGCCTGCGGCTGCGGCTCTACGTCGCGCCGTTCTTCTTTCTCACCGCGATGCTGCTGCTCGCGTGGGAACCCGGCACGTGGCGAACGCTGCTCACCGGCGGCGCGCTGGTCTTCGCCATCGCGCGCATCACGTACGAGATCATCCGCGTGCGGCGCTCCGGCATCGAGCGTTCACGAATGTTGCGGCTGATCCCCGTGCCGGCGGTGGTGCTGATCACCGTCGTGCTCACCACCGGCGGAGTCGACAGCCCCATCGTGGTGATGATGCCGCTGGTCGCGGTGTTCCTGACGATGTTCCTCCACGCGAAGCTGGGGCTCTGGTTCTCCATCGGCGGTGTGGTGTTGATGTTGGCGATGGTGCTGGTCGTGAAGTTCGCGCCTGACACGCCGTTGCTGCCCGCGATCTTCGGAGGGGGTTCGCGCGCTTCGCAGACCGACGCGATGCTCTACACGCGCGCGTTCTTCGTGATTCTGGGGCTGCTGTGGGCGATCGGCGTCGGCTGGGTGATGCGCAGCGCGTACCGGCACGCGATTCAACGGGCGCTCGACGCGCGTGATGAAGCGCTGCGAACGCATTCTGAAACCACGCGCTCACTGACGACGCTGGTCGCGGAGATCGCGCACGAGCTCAAGAACCCGCTCGCGTCGGTGAAGGGCCTCGCGCAGCTCGTGGAAAAAGACGTCGACGGCCGCGCGAAGGAACGCATCGGGGTGCTGCGCCGCGAGGTCGATCGCATGCAGGAGATCCTCGAGTCGTTCCTGACGTTCTCGCGGCCGGTGATGCCGCTCGACGTCGAGACCGTGAACGTCGCGCAGTTGGTCGAGCAGGTGATCGCGCTGCACGAAGGCGTGACGTCGGAGCGCGGAGTCTCCCTGCGGCTCAACGCGAAGAGCGAGCTCGCGGTGAAAGGCGACGCGCGCAAATTGAAGCAGGTGCTCATCAACCTCGTGCAGAACGCGCTCGACGTGACCGCGAACGAGGGCGCGATTGACGTGGTGGTCGCTCCCGATGGCCGCGGCGCGCGCATCTCGGTGATGGATCGCGGGCCCGGAGTCGACGATGTCGAGCGCGCGTTTCTGCCCGGGCACACCACCAAGCAGAAGGGCAGCGGGCTCGGGCTCACGGTGTCGCGGCTCGTCGCGCGTCAACATGGTGGCGACGTCACGCTCGCGCCGCGTGATGGAGGCGGCACCATCGCCGCGTTGATTCTCCCGGAGGCGCCGTGAAGTCGGGCCCATTGATTCTGGTGGTTGATGACGACGCGGGCGTGCGCTTCACGTTGCGCGGTCTGTTCGAAGACGAAGGCCTGCGCGTCGTCGAGGCGGTCGATGGTGAAGATGCGCTGACGAAGTTGGAAGGGGTCGAGCTCATCATCAGCGACGTGCGCATGCCGAAGCTCGACGGGCTCGGGCTGCTCGACAAGGCGCGCGCGTTGCCGGAGCCGCGGCCTCCCGTGATCCTCGTCACCGCGCACGGCAATGAGCGCCTCGCGGTCGAAGCGATGAAGCGCGGCGCGTGGGACTACTTCCGCAAACCATTCGAGCTCGATGAGGTGATGGCGGTGGTGCGGCGCGCGCTCGGGAATGCGCGGTTGTCTCGCGAGAACACGCGGCTCACCGGCGAAGTCACGCTGCTACGCAATGTGGTGTTCGTCTCTCAGGCGATGTCGCGGCTCGCGGAGCTCGTGACGCGCGTGGCTCCGCGCGAAGTGACGGTGTTGCTGACCGGCGAATCGGGCACGGGCAAGGAGCGCATCGCCGAAGCGCTCGTCGCCGCTTCACATCGCGCGCAGAGATCATTCGTTCGTTTCAACGCCGCCGCGCTCACCGAAGAGCTCGCGGAAGCTGAATTGTTCGGTCACGCGAAGGGCGCATTCACCGGAGCGATTCGCGCGCGCCGCGGGCTCTTTCGCGAAGCCGATGGTGGAACGTTGTTGCTCGATGAAGTCGGAGAGCTCTCCGCGTCGGTGCAGGCGAAGCTCCTGCGCGTGTTGCAGGAAGGCGAGGTGCGCCCCGTCGGTGAAGACAAACCTGTGCGCGTCGATGTTCGTGTCATCGCCGCCACGCATCGCGACCTCGCGGCTGAAGTGAAAACCGGGCGTTTTCGTGAAGACCTCTATTACCGCCTCAAGGTCGTGCATCTGCACGTGCCCGCGCTGCGCGAACGCGTCGAAGACATTCCCGTACTCGCGCGCCACTTCCTCTCGCGCGCGGGCCGGAGCTTCGGCGTGCCCAACGTGCAGCTCACCAGCGTCGAGCTCGAGAAGCTCTGCGCCTGGCCGTGGCCCGGCAACGTGCGTGAGCTCGAGAACGTCATCGAGTCGGCGGTCGCGCTGAGCTCGGACGGCGGGCTCGAATTCACCTTCCCCACGCAGGAGACGCCGGAACCTGCCGCGGGTCTGAAGGAGAAACTCGAAGCGATGGAACGCGGGCTCATCACCGCGGCGCTCGACGCCTCGAAGGGAAATCTGAGTGAAGCCGCGCGTCGGCTGCGCATCGGTCGCGCCACGCTTCACGACAAATTGAAGAAGTACGGTCTCGCGAATGAATCGGTAGGTTCAGACGAATGATCCGTATCGCGATGATCATCACCAGTCTGACGCTCGGGGTCGTGAAGGGCGGGCCGCTCTACATCAAGGCCGGGTATGCAGCGCTTCGCGCGAGCACCGCGAAGAACGCGCCGATCATCAAGAAGCTCGAGAAGGGCACGAAGGTCACCTGGCTCGGGCCCGACGCGCGTGTTCGCACGATGCACAAGGTTCGCACCGAAGAAGGCGTCGAGGGCTTCGTGCTGCAGAACGAACTTTCGCCGTCGGCTCCGACTGATCAGTCGTCGGAGCCCCGCCTCGATGCGGCGATGTTCGCGACCATGGACGGTGGCGTGATCATGAACGCGCGTTGATCAACGCTCGAACACGCTCCAGGAAAAACCGGCGGAGAGGCCGAGAATCCACTGCAGGTTCGTGGCCTGCGCCGGCACGTAGGTCCCGTGCAACGCGATGGTGACGACGCCCTTGTCTTCGGGCCCGACGCGAATGTCAGCGCCTGCGTCGAGGCCGAGACCGAAGAAGGGCACGACGGCTCCGCGCGCCCACGGCGGTTGATACGTCACGAGCCGCAACCTCGGCCCGATGAAGAACCAGCGATCGACGATGTGGTACGCGCCGCCGACGCTGTACGACTGCAGCGACGCCGAGAGTTCCCACGTCGCGTTCACGTCGAAGCGGGGCCGGCCGTTCGCGAAGAACGTGCCCGTCGCTTTGGCGCCGACGAGAAAGGGAAACCCGACCTGTCCGCCGACGTTCAACCGAAACGCTGGAGGCGGTGTCAGGTGCGTCTCTGCCGCTTGAGACAGCAGCATCGCGAGGAGCAGCGCGTTCATGGCGCCACCTCCGCGTCGAAGAACTTCACGATGCGACTCACCGTCAGATTTCGAAGCGCGTCGGTCTCGGCGAAAATCTCGTGCTTCGCGCCGTCGAGCACCGTGAGCGTGCAGCGGGGCGCGTCGTTGCAGTACGTCGCGCCGCCCTTGATGTGCACGATGGTGTCTTCGCTCGCCGAGAACAGCAGCGTCGGCGTCGACGAGTATTTGCCCGAAAGCTGCGCGCGGCTCGACGCGTCGAGCGACTGACACAGCCACCGCCAGGTGGTGCCGCCGAGACGAATCGACGGGTCGTCATCGAGCTGCTGAATCTTCCACTTCCAGCGATTGAGCGAATGCGTCACCGAGTTGTTCTCGAAGTCGGTCTCGCGTTCGTAGTCGCCCGCGCCGAGCACGTAACCGGTGCCATCGGTGACTCCACAGATGCCTTCGCCCAGCGTCGCCGCGACCGGAGGCGGGAACGCGCCGAGATTGATGTCGAGCATCGGCGAGCTCAGCGCGAGCGCCTGCACGTCGTCGGGGTACGTGTCGTTCACCAGCACCGCCACCGCGCCGCCGAGCGAGTGCGCCACCATGAACACGCGCGCGTTGTCGGGCTTCACCTTGGTGGTGATGAAGGCGTGTGTGTCTTTCAAGTAGTCGTCGAAGTACTCGACGTAGCCTTTGTCTTTGTCGGGCAGCATCCGCCCGGCTTCGCCTTGCCCGCGCAGCGTGAGCGCGTACGTCGAGTAGCCCTGTGCGTGGAGATCGCTCGCGAGCTCCGCGAACTTGATGATGGCCTCGGTGCGCCCGGGCACGATGACGACCGCTGCCCTGGGGTTCGCCACGCGATGAATGCGGTACGCGATGTTGACACCGCGCACGCCGGCGAAGCTGCCGCTCTCGCCGCTTTCCCAGAAGGTGCGGAGCGTGCCTCCGTCAGCCCAGCGCTCGATGAGGTCGGCTTCGCTGCCGTACGCGTCGGGGCCCGGGCCGATGGCGGCGTCGAAGTCGAACGGTGGCTGTTTGGCAATTGGCGACGGTGCGCGACACGCAGCGAGCAGTGAGAGTCCGACGACGAACAGCGCTCGTTTCATGCGCGCGAACTGAACTCGCCGCGCCCAACTTCACAAGCGGTCACACGCCCCAATCACTCGCTCGCCGGAATTTCGAGCACCACCAGCGCACCGGGTTCTTCGGAATTTTCCGCAGTCGCGGTTCCCTCGTGTTGCCGGAGCACCTCGCGGGCGATGGCGAGGCCGAGGCCAGCGCCTCCGCGGCGATCGATGCGATGAAACGGCGCGAAGATCTGTTCGCGTTGATCTGCGGGGATGCCGGGGCCGCGATCGCGAACGGAGATGCGCCATCGTGCGTCGCGGCGCTCGAGCTGCACCTGAATCGCGGTGCCTCGCGGCGCGAAGCGCAGCGCATTCGCGAGCAGATTGTCGAGCGCCTGCCGCAACGCCATCGCGTGAAAGCGCGCGTGTGCGGGCCGCTGAACCTCGGCTTCGATCCACACGCCGCGCTCCTCGGCGGCGGCGCGGACTGCCTCGGTCGCCTCGTCGACGACCGTCGCGAGATCTCCCTGCGTGCGGTCCCAACCGCGTTCGGCGGCCGCCATGTCGAGCAGCGCGCCTGCCAGCGCGGTCAGCCGTTCGACCTCGGCGCGCGCGTCGGTCAGCGCTTCACGGAGCTCCTGTGGTGAACGTTCTCGCCGCAGCGCGAGGTCGAGCGAGGTGCGCATCAGCGTCAGCGGCGTGCGCAGTTCATGCGCCGCGTTCGCGAGGAGCCGATCTTGCGCGGTGCGCGCCTGCTGGAGGCGCTCCGTGGTCTGCGCGAGCACCTCACGCAACGCCGTCACTTCATCGTGCCCATCGTCGAGCGGTGGCGCCGCGTCGAGCTCTCCGCGCTTCACCTTCTCGAGGTGCAGCGAGAGCGCGTGGAGTCTGCGCGACAAGCGAATCGCGAGCAGGCGCTGCACCGCGAGCAGCACCAGCCCCGCGAGCAGCACGAAGGTGATCGCGATCTGATGAAACGTGCGCACGCTCTCGTCGACCTGCGCGAGCGAGATGGAGAGCCGCAACACGAAGCGGCGACCGACCTGGTCAGGCACGCGCATCACCAGCGCGCGGCGGCCGCCGGCGACGTTGAGAAATTCGGAAGGCGGGCCATTCAACGGCGGGGAAACTTCGTCGCCCCGCGTGTCGCGCTCGGGGAAGTGCGCGACGAGCTTGCCGGTCTCGTCGAAGAGCTCACCTTCCGCGGCGAATGACTCCGCGTTGGCGAGCACCGCGGCGCGAGAGAGATGCAGATGGGGCCCGTCGTCGCGATCGAAGAGGCTCAGCGGTTCTGACGCGGCCTGCGCGAGCAGCGCGCGATCGAGCGATGACTCCAACGCCGCGCGGAAGGCCTGCCCCGCGAGCAGCAGCGCGACCAGCATCACTGCGGTCGGCAGCAGCGCGCCGAGCAGCCAGAGCCGCGTCGCGAGCCTCACGTCACCACCAGGCGATAGCCCGCGCCGCGCACCGCCTCGATTCTCACGCGGGTCGAGCCGAGCTTCTCGAGCTTGGTGCGCAGGTAGCCGACGTACACGTCGACCACGTTGCCGGTGCCTTCGAAGTCGCCGCCCCAGACCTTGAGCAGCAGTCGCGCGCGCGTGGCGGTGTCGCCTCCGAGCGAGCGAAGTTCAGACAGCAGCGAGAACTCGCGCGCGGTGAGCTGCACTTCGGCGTCACCGCGACGCAGAGAGCGGCGGCGCACGTCGAGCGCCACATCACCGAATGAAGTCGCGCTGCCATCGGCGGGCACCGCGCGTCGGCCGAGCGCTTCGATGCGCGCCAGCAGCTCGTCGAAGTCGAATGGCTTCACGAGGTAGTCGTCGGCGCCCGCGCGCAGGCCGGTGACCTTTTCGCCGGTCGAGCCGCGCGCCGTCAGCAGCAACACCGGCGTCGTCAGCCCGCGCGTTCGCCATTCACGCAGCACCGATACGCCGTCGCGGCCGGGCAGCCCCCAGTCGAGGAGCACCACGTCGTAGGGCACGTCCATCGCCTGCTGGAGCGCCTGCTCCCCTGACGCGCACACGTCGGGCTGGTGGCCTTCTTCGGCCAGCCCGCGCTGCAGCATGCGCGCCATCTTCGGCTCGTCTTCCACGACGAGGAGTCGCATCGACAACGTCCTACTCCTTCCGGCGCGCGAAGAATCGATACAGCGTGGGGAGGACGACGAGCGTGAGGAGCGTCGAAGAGACGAGCCCTCCGACGACCACGGTGGCGAGCGGCCGCTGCGCTTCGGCGCCCGGGCCCTGCGCGAGCATCATCGGAATGAAGCCGAAACCGGCGACCAGCGCGGTCATCAGCACCGGGCGAACACGGCCATGCGCGGCGGTGAGGGCCGCTTCTTTCGCGGAGAGCCCCGTCGCTTCGAGCTCGACCACGCGTGAGAGCAGCACCACGCCGTTGAGCACCGCCACGCCGGCGAGCGCGATGAAGCCGATGGCCGCGGGGAGGGAGATCGGCATGCCACGCAACGCGAGCGCGACGAGACCGCCGACGGCCGCGAAGGGCACGTGACTGAAGATGACGGCGACCGCGCGCGGGCTGCGGAACGCGGCGAGCAGCACCGCGACGATGAGCACCAGCACGAGGGGAATGACGATGGCGAGGCGCCGCGTGGCCGCCTGCAGCGACTCGTATTGCCCGCCCCATTCGAGGCGGATTCCCGGAGGCAGCGTCAACGACTTCGCGATCGCGCGCTGGGCGTGGGTGACGACCGTGCCGAGGTCGGCGCCGCGCACGTTGAAGCCGACCAGCAGTCGTCGTGCGCCGTTGCGGCGGTTCACCTGCCCCGGCGCATCCTCGGAGACCAGCGTGGCGACCCGCGAGAGTGGCACCAGCCCTCCGCCGGGCGTGGGCAGCGAGAGCGCTTCGAGTGCGCTCGCCTCGTCGACGCCCGCGAGCTTGAGCTTGAGTGGCACGCGCACCGGCCCACGCCACGTGAAGCCGACGTCGCGCCCCTGCCGCAGCGCTTCGATGGCGCCGAGCACCTCAGACGCGTCGAGGCCGGCCTGCGCGGCGTCGAGCGCGCGCGGCTGCACGGTCATCAACGGCACCGACGGCGGGGCGAGCACGCGCACGTCTTCCGCGCCGGGCTCCCTGGCGATGACCTCCTTCACACGAATCGCGGTGCGCGAGAGCTCGCGGAGATCTTCGCCGTACACGCTCACCGCGACGTCGCTCACCGAGCCGCAGAGCAGCTCGTTGAAGCGCATCTGCATCGGCTGCGTGAAGTCCCGCTCCAGCTCGGGCTGCACGCGGTCGACGGCGGCGTCGAGCTCCGTGATGAGCGCTTCGAGCGTCAGGCCGCGGCGCCATTCGTCGCGCGGCGCGAGCTGAATCATCACGTCGGTCTGCTCGAGGCCCATGAGGTCGGTGGCGATGGCCGGGCTGCCGATGCGCGAGCTGACGTGCTTCACCTCGGGCGCGGCGCCCAGCAGCGTCTTCTCGAGCGTGAGCGCGGCGTCGACCGAGCCCGCGAGCGAGATGTCGGCGCGTTGCACGGTCTGCATCACGAGGTCGCCCTCGGTGATCTGCGGCGTGAACTCGGTGCCGGTGCGCAGCACCAATGCGCCGCCGAGCAGCAGCCCGATGATGGCGATGCCACCGACCCACGCGGGCCGCGCCGCCCACCAGTTCAAGAAGGGCGGGTACACGCGCTCCAGGGCGCGAACGAAGAGCGGTTCTCGCGCCGGCAGGTCTCGCGCGCGCAGCAGCAGCGACGCCGCCGCGGGGATGAAGGTGAGCGAGAGGATGAGCGCGGCGAACAGCGCGAACACCACCGTCAGCGCCATCGGGCGAAACAATTTGCCGTCGGAGCCGGTGAGCGTCAGCACCGGCACGTAGACGAGGAGGATGATCAGCACCGAGAAGAAGACCGGCCGCGCGACGTGCCCCGACACCTCGCGCGTCAGCGCCTTGAAGTTCTGCGCCGCGCGCTGCTCGGGAGGAAGCAGGGCGAGGGCGTGGAAGAGGCTCTCCACCATCACCACCGCGCCGTCGACCAGCAGGCCGAAGTCGACCGCGCCGAGCGACATCAGGTTGCCGGGCACGTCGAGCAACGAGAGCGCCGCGGTGGCGAACAGCATCGAGAGCGGTATCGCTGACGCCACGAGCAGCCCCGCGCGCAGACTGCCGAGAGAGAGCAGCAGCACCGCCATCACCAGCAGGCCACCTTCGAGCAGGTTCTTCGCCACGGTGCGCAGCGTGCCGTTCACCAGCACGCTCCGGTCGTAGACCACGTCGAGCCGCACGTCGGAGGGCAGGGCGGCGCGCACCCGCGGCATCGCGTCGTGGATGGCGCGCATCACTTCGAGCGCGTTCGCGCCGCGGAGCATCTGCGCCATCACGTAGACGGTTTCTCCGTGACCGTTGCGCGTGGCGGCGCCGATGCGCACCGTCTCACCTTCTGACGTGGTCGCGACGTCGGCGACGCGCGTGATGCGCGGTGGCCCTTCGGCCTGCGGCGCGCGCGCGACGATGGCGAGGTTCAGCGCCTCGGGCGTCAACGGCAGCGCCTGCGCGCGCAACAGCACCTGACCTTCACCCGACGGCAACGCGGAGCCCGCGACGGTGCCGGTGGCGGCCTGCAGCGCGGTCTCGAGCTCTCTCAACGTCAGCTCGCGCTGCGACAACTTCTTCGCGTCGGCGGTGATGTCGAAGGTGCGCTGCGCGCCGCCCCACGAGTTCACTTCGACCACTCCGGGCAGCGACTTGAGCAGCGGCGCGACGCGGAGCTGCACGAGCTCCTGCAGCTCCGCGAGCGAGCGCGCGTCGGAGCTCAAGGTGAACTGAAAGATCTCGCCGAGGCCTCCGGTGACCGGCGCGAGCTCGACGGACACCGACGGAGGCAGCGCGACGGTGACCAGCCGCTCGGTGACGAGCTGCCGCGCGAGGTACACCGGCACGCCGTCGTCGAACACCAGCGTCACCGCGCCGAGGCCGTAGCGCGCGACGCTGCGCTGCTCTTCGAGCCCCGGCGCGCCACCGATGGCGACCTCGAGGGGCCGCATCACCAGCCGCTCGACCTCTTCGGGCGTGAAGCCGGGCGCGCGCGCGAGCACCACCACCTGGTTGTTGGTGAGGTCGGGCAGCGCATCGAGCCGCAACCGCGCCGCGAAGACGCCCGCGATGGTCGCGAGCAGCAGGGTCACCGCGACCACGCCCTTCGCCGAGTCGACCGAGAACTCGACCAACCGGCGGATCATCGCTCGACCTCGTCGGTCTCGTGCAGCGCTCCGGCGACGACGCAGTCGTTCTCTTCACAGCGCTTCACGTCGACGGTGATGACCCCGCTTCGGGTGCGCACGTTCGCGCGCGCGCCCTCGCGGTGAATCGACGTCGAGGGCACCAGGAACGCGGCCGCGTCCGTCTGCTTCGTCGTCACCCGCCCCGGAGTTCCGGAGACGAGGGTGGCGTCGATGGGCTCGAACCACGCGAAGAAGCTGCCGTCTTTCGGGTCGGCCATCGGCGCGCGCGAGACGAGCTTGAGCGGAGTCGTCGTGTCCCCCGCGATGAAGCTCCACGCGCCATCCGGCGCGGGCCGTGACAGGCGTGCCTCGACGCGCGCGGCCGCGCTCCCGGAGATGACGACCAGGGGGCCTGCTGCGGGTTCGTGATGCTCACCGAGCGTCGCGGTGAGCTGCGTGACGACGCCAGATGATGGAGCGCGCAGCACCAGCTCGCCGTTGCCGGTGAGCAACGACGCGCCGTCGCGGACTCCGGCCGACAACAACACCGCGCGGGCGGTGTGAAGATCTGCGCGTGCAGACGCCTCCTGAGCGGCGGCTTCGGAGACCTCGAGGCTCTTCGCGAGCCCCTCCGCCTTCAGCGCGGCGAGTTGTTCGCGCCGCTCGGCCCACGCGGCGAGTCGCACGCGTGCACCTTCAGCGCGGCCCGCGGCGTCGAGCACTTCAGGCATCACCACCGACAGCACCGGCGCGCCCGCGTCGACGAGATCACCTTCGCGCACGTTGATCCGCGTCACGGTCGCGCGAAACGGAGGCGTCACCACGCTCCGCGCGGACGAATCGGCGAGACCTCGTTCGAAGGGCCCGCGGTGGTGCTCG
>JBEHYH010000004.1:0-39260 GCA_048498275.1 Myxococcota bacterium
CGCCAAGCTGACGCAGCCCACGAGCGCCGCGCCCACCGTCTCGACGATGGATGGCGCCATCATCGGCACGCCGACCAGCATGTCTCCGGAGCAGGCGTAAGGTGGCGTGGTCGACGCGCGCGCCGACGTCTCCGCCGCGGGCGTGCTGATGTACCTGATGCTCGCGGGCAAGCTGCCCATCGACGCCGAGAACTTCGGCAAGTTGGTGGCGCTGCTGCTGACGAAGAAACCTGATCCGCTCCCCGCGAAGAACAAGCTGGGTGAGCCGATTCCCTCCGGGCTCGCGGCGCTGGTGATGCGCTGCCTCGAAAAAGACCCCGCCGCGCGCCCGCAGTCGATGCACGAGTTGCTGAAGGAACTCGATTCACCGAAAGCGCCCCCGGTCGCGACGCCGCCCGGGAACTCTCGCACCGGGCTCATCGTCGGGCTCGTCGCGGGCGTCGCGCTCGCCGGGGGTGGCGCCGCGTGGTGGGCGACGCGCGCCGACGTGCAGAAGCCCCTCGAGGTCATCGACGCCGGAGCCGTCGCGCTCGCCGAAGCGCCGGATGCCGCCGTGGAGACCTTCGACGCCGGGCCCGAAGTGGAAGACGCGGGCGCTGAAGAAGCCGTCGATGCCGGCGTTCAGGTGGTCGACGCGGGAGTGAAGCCGCACGTGCCTCCGCCGCAGAAGCCGGTGCCGTTCACGCCGCAGCTCGTGCAGCAGGTCGTTACCCGCGGCCGCGCGCCGGTGCAGAATTGTCTGTCGCGTTTCCGCGCGTCGCTGCCGGGTTCGGCCGGCGCGGTGAAGGTGCAGTGGACCGTGCAGATGAGCGGCGATGTCACCGACGTGCAGGTGGTCGACGGCGTCGCGCCGGGTTCTGAGCTGGGCAAGTGCCTCGTGAAGGCGGTGAGGAGCTTCGATTTCCCGCGGCACACGGGGCCCGGCGCGCGCACGATGAAGTTGCCGTTCACGTATTCCGAGAAGTGATCCGCTCAGTTCCCCGAATTGCGGGCGCTCGTCTCGCAGTGCGGCTTGTCGGGGTTCGTGCAGTCTGAAATTCGAATGAACGGGCGTAGAGACACTCGAGGCCGTCGCTCAGACACGCGGGTGCAATGGCAATTCCGGCCCCGTGTTTCCAGAGCTGCACAGCGTGAAGGCGAGCGCAACGCGCGCGTTTCATCGCGCGGGTGGCTGACAGCGGCTGCGTTTGCGCCGCAATACGAGCAGGCCGAGGAGCACGAGTGGCAACGCTGCGGTCGA
Source organism: Myxococcota bacterium (assembly GCA_048498275.1). Lineage (GTDB taxonomy): Bacteria > Myxococcota > Myxococcia > Myxococcales > Myxococcaceae > Archangium_A. The sequence continues at coordinate 1,241 of JBEHYH010000004.1, forward strand.
CGTGCAGCCGCGCGCCGCGAACTCCGCCGGGAGCAACTCACCGGAAGGGAGCGGACCCGCATCCCATGCTCCCGCGTCGTTCACGCCGGCGTCTTTCTCGACGAGGCCCGCATCTTGTTCTCCCGCGTCCATCGGCTCGCCGGCGTCCGTCACACATTCAGCGATGTTCGCCGGCACGCACACCACGCCGCCGAGACAGACGTAGCCGCAGTCGCACGCCTTGCCGGTCTCTCCGCATTCCTTCGCGAAGCCGCCGTCGGTGAGGTTGCCGCCGAGTTCAGCGGTGAACCCGAAGACCGCGCCGCCGTTTTCCCAGCCCGGAGCGCCCACCAGCAGCGTGGTTCCATCGATGGCCAGCGACGCTCCGATGAAGGTGCCGGCGCTGATGGGGTCGCTCACGGTGAACGTGGTGCACGACGTGCCGATGCAGCGCGCCACCGTGTCGTGCAGCGGGAGCCCCAGCCAGTAGTGCCGCACCGGCCAGTTGCCCAGCGGCACCGGCTCGACGGCGATGGCCACCGGTGGCCCGTCGAAGCCGCCATTCGAACCGCGGTTCGCGAACTCCAACGACAACACCAGATGCGGCGCCGTGTTGAAGATCGACACGCCGTCACTCGCGCCGACGAGGAGTTCCCGGCCGGGGGCGGCGGCGACGTTTCCGTACGCGAGCGATGAACCGAACCCGCCACCGCGCCACGCGGCGGTCGGCACCTCGAGCGTGTGTTTGAGCACCATGCCGCCGTCAGCACCCGGCTCGAAGAGCTCGACCTTGTCCTGCCCGGGGCTGCCGACCGCGAGCTGCGGTTTCTCTTCATCGACCGCGATGGCCTGGCCGAACGTGCCGCCGTCGCCGCACACCAGCGGCGCGTGCCCCGCATCGGTGAGGACAAACACGCACCCCGTACCGGAATACTCGGCGCCGACCAGCAGACCGACGCCGGTGCGCACCATCGAATAGGCGTTCTTCTCGAGCAGCGGGTTCGGCTCGCCGGTGCGGTAGACGCCATTCTCGCCGGCGGCGAGCCACGTCGTGCCGTCGACGCATTCCACATCGCGCCCCAGCCCCAGTTGCATCACCCCGGCGCCGTTCCACACCATCGCCGAATAGTCGGCGTCGACGATGGAGACCTGCCAGTACCCGCCCGCGCCGGCCACGAAGCCGCCATTCGGGCACGCCGAAATCGAGGTGCCCAGTTGCGGCATCGGCGAGCCGGTCTTCTGCGCGAAGAACGAATGGGTCGGCGTCGCGAACGTGACCGAGTCGAACGGCAGCACCACGGCCTGTGTCTGCGTCGCGATTTTTTCAGACACACCCGAGCGCGTGCAGCCCGCGAGCATCAGCGCGATGGCCGCCGCGTGCTTCAACGCGCTCTCCTGCGCAGCGCCGACGCGGCCAGCAGCAACACCGCGAAGCCGCCGTTGGCCGACGTGCAACCGCAACTGGCGAACTCCACGGGCTTCAGAGGCGCGCCGGGAGTGCCGCCGTCGGGCCCGCCGCCTCCGTCGGGCTGGCTGCCTCCGTCGACGCCGGCGTCTTCGGTGCTGCCACCGTCGGTGCCCGCATCGACCGCGCCGCACAACACGCTCGAGGGCGCATCGGTGGTGATCGCGCAGAACGCGTTGCCGACGCAGAAGCCGTATTGCTGCTTCGAAGTGCAGCAGGCGGTGCCGTGAACGCAGTTCTTGTCTTCACCGGTGTACGCACCGCCGTCGAAGTCATCGAGGTTCAGCACGAAGACCGCGCCCTGCGAGCCGCCGTCGTACGCAGGAGCGCCGATGACGAGCGTCGAGCCGCTGGTGCCCAGCGACGCTCCGAAGGCGGCGTGCTGCGTGGTGACCGGGTTGTTGGGGAAGCAGTAGGTGCCGACGCACCGATGCACGAGGTTCAGGCTGGGCACGCCGTACCACCACGCGCGTACGGAGCCGTTCGGCACCAGCGGGCGCGTCTCCACGGCGAGTGAAATCGGCGGGCCGGGGAGCGACGGGTCGATGGTGTCTTCGACGTCCCACGTGCCGAGGAGCGTGCCGTTGCGGAAGATGCCGATCTTCTGCGTCGAGGCCACCAGCAGCTCCACGCCGTCGTCGTTGCCGCTGCCGGGGATGAGGTCGCCCATCGCCACCGCGACGGCTCCGTACGAGAGGGGAACCTCGAAGGCGTCGGAGAACGTCGGCGGGTCGTTCTTGAAGATGCTGACCGCGCCCTTGTTCTCGTTCGTCGAGCCCACCGCGACGTACGGGCCCGCGACGATGGACGAGCCGAACGCGATGTCGGCCGTTTCGAAGACGGGTTCGAGCACGCTGGTGGACGCGCTCGAGCGCAGCAGCAGATGCCCGCCGTCAGACCTTTGGGCCGTCGCGAGGTAGAGCGGTTCGGTCGCGCCCGGGGGGGAACGAGGTGCGAGCGCGAAGGCCGGGTGGTCCCACAGGAGGTCCCACTGGCCGCCGTTCAACAGGCGCAGACCGCCGGGCCCTCCGAAGGCCGGCTGTTGGGGCCGGCACAGCACGCTCTCACCGAAGCGCGCGTTGGGGGCGTCACTCGCGCGCGCCCAGCCGGCGTCGCCGCCCGCGAAGCGCAACATCGCGCTGCCACCGGGAGCGCCCGCCACGAATTGACTGGGGCCGCACATCGACACCGACGCGCCGAGCTCGAAGCCCGGCCGGCCGATGCACACCGTCACCGGGAGGTCGTCGCCGTTGCGCTCCTGCCGGTAGCACAGCGCGGTGCACTCGCCGTTGTGACACCGCTCGCCGAAGCCGCACACGTCGCCGCCGCACAGGCACTGGTTGTTCGCGTTGCAACTGTTGCCGAGCTCCAGCGCCGTGCAGGTCGCCGCGCAGGTGTTGGTCGAAGACCCGCCGTCGTTGGGAAGCCACCCGCCATCGGGGACCGTGCCGCCCGCGTCGAAGGGCACGGCGCCGATGCAGGAATTGCCCGAGCAGAATTGGCCGGTCGGGCACGCGGAGCTCGCGCCGCAGTGGCAGACGTTGTCGACGCAGAGCTCGCCCGACGCGCACGACGCCGTGTCGATGCAGAAGTTCGCGATGGGCGCGCAGCTCTGGTTCACGCACGCCGAGCCGAGGTCGCAGGCCGGGTTCGTGCCACAACGGCACGCTCCGCCGCCGCAGGTGTCACCGCTGGTGCCGCAGTCAGAAGGAGAAGAGCAGCCGCCGTCGACCGCCTGCCGCAGCCGTGAGAACGCCGGGTCTTCGAGAGGTCCTGCGCAGCCGGCGACCGCGGCGCAGAGCACGAGCAGCTGGAACCGCATCAACGCTCCCTCACGAAGGCCGGCCACGAAGACGAGTTTAGAGCACATCTCACAGCCTCTCCCGTCGCCTGAACGCCGACCTGCTTCGTCGGGCTTCTTCCTCGCGCGACTCGCAGCTCGACCTTCATGCTCGGTCCGTGGTCATGAGCTGCGCTCCGGTTCAACTCGCGCGCCGCGCGTGGCGCAGCGCCAGGAGCATCAACACCACGCCGAGCGCACCGGGAGCCGCGTTGCACCCGCGCGCCGCGAAGGAGGCCGGGCCGGGGTCATCGGGGGTGACGTCGCCGCCGCCGTCAGCCCCGCCACCGTCGGGCGTACCGGCGTCGAGGAGGCCGCCGTCTTCGGCACCGCCATCGGGCACGCCTCCGTCGATTCTCCCGCACAGCACCGGCGTCTGGCTGGTGTCGACCTGACAGAGCACGCCGCCCACGCACGTGCCGGAGTAGCCGGCGGAGGTGCAGCAGGGCATTTGATCATCGCACGCCTGATCTTCACCGCTGAGGTCGGGCAGTTGACGCGGGTAGAGGTGAACCGCGCCGCGACCGTTCTGTTCGGAAGGCGCGCCCACCAGCACCGTGTTGTTCTTCACGGCGATGGCGGCGCCGTAGTCGCTGCCCGCCTCGCCGGATTGCCACGGGAGGCAGCGGGTACCGAGACAGCGCAACACCTGGTTGCTCCCCGGCAGGCCGAGCCAGAACGGGTGGAGCCGCGAGCTGGTGGTGAGCAGCCCGTCATCGACGGCGATCGACACCGGCAGGCCCGCGGTGCTGCCGATGGCCGACGCGAAGTGGAACTTGGTGACGTACGAGAGGTCACTGCGGAAGATGAAGAGGTAGTTCTGCGACGCGACCAGCACCTCGTTCGGGGGCAGGCCGCTGCCGGCTTCATCGGGCCACACGTTGCCGATGGCCACCGCCACGCCCGCGAGCGGGAAGGCGTTCAGGGCATCGGTCGAGGTGTAGAACTCGAAGTCGTCGCCGTTCGGCGCGCGCTGCAGCACGGTGACGACGTCGCTGTTGCCTCCCTGGCTGCCGACGGCGACCAGCGGCTCGGTGCCGTCGGGGCTGGTGGCGAGCGACAGGTTGAAGACGCTGGAGTCGTGCCAGCCGACCACGAACCCGCCGGTGGTCAGGCGCAGCAACCCGGTGTCTCCGTCTGACGTTTCGGCCGTGGCCAGTTGCGTGAACTCCGCGGGGCCTTCGTAGAGTTCGCCGATCGCCGTCGTCGCGTACGGCCACAGCTTCTCGAACTGGTCGACCTCGTTGAGTTTGTAGATGCCGCCGTGCCCGCCCGTGTACGCGAGCGTGGCGGTCTTGCAGAGCGAGGTCTCGCCGATGGTGTCGGGCGCGTCGGTGACCTGCTTCCAGACCATCGCGCCGTTGTTGTAGCGGAGCAGCCCCTGCACGCCGGGAGCGCCCGCGACGAAGACCTTCTGGCTGCAGAGCGACACCGACCAGCCGAGGTGCGCGCCGTCATCGCCGACACAGGTGATGACCGTGCCGCTTTGCGAGGGGCTGCAGCTCAGGCCCGCTGACGTGCCGGTGCCTCCGCCGGTCACGGTGCCGCCGCCGCTCCCACCGCCGGTGACGCTGCCACTACCGCCGCCGAGCGCGGTACCGCCACCGATGACGCTGCCTCCGCCGCCGCTCACGTAACCGCCGCCGGTGGTGCCGGTGCCGCCGCCCACGTAACCGCCGCCCGTGGTGCCGGTGCCGCCGCCCACGTAACCGCCGCCCGTGGTGCCGATGCCGCCGCCGGTCGAAGAGCCGGTGCCGCCACCTGTCGGCGCACCCGCATCAATTCCCGTCGCCACGCCGGCGTCAGGGAGACCCGCGTCGACTGCGGGCACACAGAGGTGCTCGATGCAGTTCATGCCGCCCGAGCAATCTCCGTTGTTGTCGCAGACCGTGAGCGGCGTCGCCGCATCGAGCTCATACGGAGGCGTGCCCGAGTCAGGCCCGACGGCCTGCCGCGCCGCGCGAACGCTCGGGTCTTCGAATGGTCCCACGCAGCCGACGACGAACAGAACGACGACGAATACTGAGAACCGCATCGGTGCTCCTTCAAGCAACCGGCCAGCGGTGGAGTCTAGCTGGATCCGCGCCGTGTGCCGGGGAGGTCACGAATCTTTGAGAAAAGAGCTGATCATTCCTGACTCGTGGGTTACTGACAGCCGTCACCAATGGGGCGCAAGGCTGATCCACAAGCACGGGCATCGCTGGTCGCGGCGGCGCGCCGGGAGTTCGTGAAGTCTGGCTTCGCGAAGGCGCGCGTCGAAGACATCACCCAGGCGGTGGGCTTGTCGAAGGGGGCCTTCTACCTCCACTTCGAGAGCAAAGAGGCGCTGTTCACCGAGCTGGTCGCCTCATTCTCACAGGAGATGAGTGACTACACTTCGTCACGTGAGCGCTCGACTCTGGCGCTGGTCAGCAAGGTCCAGCAAACCCGAGATGCGCAGGCGCTGTTGGCGCTCGACGCCGACGAAGATCGCAAGCTGCTCGAGCTGCTCTGGCCGTGGCGCGACGTGTGCGAGGTGCTGATTTCAGGCGCCGCGGGCACGGGGTTCGAAGGCGTGATGTGGAAGTTGCTCGACTCGCAGATGGCGCGGTTGCACCACGAGTTCGAGGAGCTGCAGAAGTCGCAACTGGTGCGCGCGGATCTCCCGAAGGAGCTGCTGGGCGACATGGTGGTGGGGACCTACCTGCTGTTGGCGCGGCGCCTGGTCTCCCTGAGTGAAAAACCCGACTTCACTCCGTGGGTGGGCGCGATACAGGCCGTGGTCTACGGCGGCATCGGCGTTTCCGCGCGCGAGTTTTCTCAAGTTCAAAGCAACACAAGGAAATCATGAAGCCCTCAGCTCTGTTTGTATTGTCTTTGTTGCCGATGGCGGCGTTGGCGGAGGGGCCGATGGCGTCGAAGCTGCGCGTGGTGAACGCGCGGCCGGTGACCGCGAGCACGCGCGAGACGGTGACCGGCCAGTTGGGCCCGTCGCGGTTGCTGCCGCTGGGCTTCGAGGTCGGCGGGCGTCTGGCGAACAGCAAGGTGAACAAGGGCGAGCTGGTGAAGGCGGGGCAGTCGCTGGGCAACCTCGACACCGAGGTCATCAACGCGCAGGTCGCGCAGGCCGAGGCCGGGGTCGAAGCCGCGCAGGCCGGCGCCGCGCTCGCGCTCGACGTCGCGTCGCGCAACGAGAAGCTGAAGGCCGAAGGCAGCGTGTCTGATCTCCAGTACCGCCAGACCGACACGCAGGCGAAGGCCGCGAAGGCGCAGGTCGCGCAGGCGCAGGCGGGGCTCGCGCAGGCGAAGGCGGGTCAGCGCAAACACTTCCTCTCGGCGCCGTTCGCCGCGACGGTGGTCGACGCGCCCGACAACACCGGCGGCATGGTGGGCCCGGGCATGCCGGTGTTCATCTTGATGCAGTTGGACCCGTTGATTCTGAAGGCGACCATCCCCGAGAAGCTGCGGCAGTTCGTGCAGGCGGGCCTCAAGGTTCGCGTGGAGGCCACGGGCTCTGGCGCCGCGACCGACGACGCTGAAGTGAAGGTGGTGCTGCCGTCGGCCGACCCGCAGACGCGCCGCGTGCCGCTGGAAATTACGGTGCCCAACACCGATGGCCGCTTCGTCGCCAATACGCTCGCGCGCGTGATGATTCCGCTCGGTGAGGCGAAGGCGGCGTACATCATCCCCTCCACCGCGCTCTCCACGTCGGGCGGCGACCACGTGTTCACCGTCGATGACTCCGGCACGTTGCACCGCGTGAACGTCGCGGTGATGGAGCGCGCGAATACGACCATCACCGTCAGCGCGCAGCAGCCGCTCTCGCAGATCGTCGATTACCCCACGTCGGCGCTCGTCGACGGCGCCAAGGCGAATCGCTGAACGCCCGCCATGACGCTCTCCGACCTTTCCATCAAGCGGCCGGTCTTCACGACCATGCTGTCGATGCTGCTCATCGTGCTGGGCATCATCGGCGTGTCGAGCATCGGCACCGACCTGTTCCCCGACGTCTCGCTGCCCATCGTCTCCATCATCACCGTCTACAAAGGCGCGGGCCCTTCTGAAGTCGAAGGCCAGGTGGTGCGCCCCATCGAAGACGCGGTGGCCGGCATTCAGGGCATCGACACCGTGCAGAGTTTTTCGCGCGAGAACGTCGGCCTCATTCTTCTGCAGTTCAAGCTCAACGTGCCGCTCGACCGCGCGGTTCAAGAAGTACGCGACAAGGTCGCCGGCCTGCAGAACCTGCCGAAGGACGCCGACGCCCCGCGCGTCTCGCGCCTCGACATCTCCGCGGCGCCGGTCGTCACCTACGCGGTCAACGCAGACATGCCGTCGCAGGAGCTGCGGCAGCTCATCAAAGACAAGGTCGAGCCGGTGCTCTCGCAGCTGCAGGGCGTGGCGTCGGTGCGCACGCTCGGGGGTGACACGCGCGAGATCCGCGTCGACGTGAACATGGACGCCGCGAAGGCCGCGGGCGTGGCGCCCGGGCAGATCGCGGAGAAGATCGGCATGGAGAACGTCGACGTGCCCGCGGGCCGCTTCGACCTCGGCCCCACCGAGCTCACCGTGCGCAGCATCGGCCAGTTCGACAACGTCGAGGAGATCGCCGCGCTGCCGATTTCGCGCAACGGGCAGCTCGGCACGCAGGTGCGGCTCGATGAAATCGCGACGGTGACCGACGGCGTTTCAGACCGCCGCACGGTCGCGCACTTGAACGGCAAGGACGCGGTGGTGATGGAGGTCATCAAGCAGCCGGGCTCCAACTCCGTCGAGGTCGCGAAGAAGGTGAAGGAGCGCATGGCGGAGCTCGGGCCGAGCCTGGGTTCAGGGTTCGGCGCCTCGGTGCTGCTCGATTCGTCGATCCTCATCGAGGAGAACGCGCACGAGGTCTGGGTCGCGCTCCTCTTCGGCGGCTTCATGGCGATTTTGATCATCCTCGTGTTCCTGCTCGACGTGCGCGGCACCATCATCAGCTCGCTCGCGTTGCCCACGTCGGTGACCGGTACGTTCTTCGTGATGTACCTGCTCGGGTACACGCTCAATCAGATGACGCTGTTGGCGCTCTCGCTCGCCATCGGTCTGCTCATCGACGACGCCGTCGTCGTTCGTGAAGCCATCACGCACCGTCTGGAAATGGGCGAGTCGCCGGCGTCGGCGGCTTCGAAGGGCACGCGCGACGTCTTCCTCGCGGTGCTCGCGACCACGTTCTCGCTCGTCGCGGTGTTCGTGCCGGTCGCGTTCATGCCCGGCATGGTCGGCATGTTCTTCAAGCAGTTCGGCCTCACCATCTCGGCCGCCGTCATCATCTCGATGTTCATCTCCTTCACGCTCGACCCGATGCTGTCGTCGCGCTTCTCGAAGGCGCTGAAGCACGGCGAAGGCAAGGAGAACATCATCGCCAGGAAGCTGCGGCAGGCGTTCGAAGCCACCGAGCGTTGGTACGCGAAGCTGCTGGGGTGGACGCTCAAGCACCGCTGGAAGACCGGCATCATCACGCTGGTCATCGTCGGTATTTCGCTGGGGCTCTCGCTCACGCTGGGCAACGACTTCCTGATGCCGTCTGACAAGAGCTACTTCACCGTCACCCTCAAGCTGCCTGAAGGCTCGAGCGTCTCGGAGTCGACGCAGCGGGGTGATGATTCGTACGCCGCGCTCAAAGACCTGCCCGACCTCATCGACGTGTACATGCTCGCCGGCGCCGACCCGAACGGCTTCGGCGGCGACGCGAACACCGTGCGCCTGCGCCTGATGTTGAAGCCGCGCGCTGAACGCAAGATGACGATGAAGGAAATCAAGGAGCAGGTGCGCGCGAAGCTGAGCGCGCTGCCTCCGATGGAGCTCGCCATCATCGACCCGCCTGAAATCGAGGGCGTCGGCGATTTCTTCCCGGTGATGGTCTACGTGATGGGGCCCGACTTCGACGCGCTCAACGCCGAAGCCGAACGGGTCGCTGACGTGATGCACAACATGCGCACGCCGAAGGGCGACCCGATGCTGCAGGACATCCGCATCATCGCCAACCCGCCCAAGCCGGAGCTCGCCATCGAAGTCGATCGCAGCCGCGCGGCCGACTACGGCCTGTCTGCCGGCGCGCTCGGCATGCAGTTGCGCATGGCGATGAACGGCGCGGTGGCCGGCAAGCTCCGTCAGGGCACCGAAGAGACGGAGATCGTCGTGCGTCTGTCGGAAGCCGACCGCGCGAACCCGGAGAGCCTGCCGACGATGGAGGTCTTCACGCCGGGCGGCCCGCGCGCCATCGGCGACGTGGCGGCGATCTCCATCAAGGAGACGCCCGCCGTCATCGAGCGCTTCAACCGTCAACGCCGCATCACCATCGTCGCGCAGCCGTCTGAACACGGCTCGCTCGGCGGCGTCGCCTCGCGGCTCAAGGACGAGTTCAAGAAAGAGCCGCCGCCTCCCGGCTACACGCTCTTCTACGACGGCATGATGAAGATCTTGAGCGAGCAGAACGAGGCGACCATCGTCGTCGCGGTGCTGGCGCTGGTGTTCCTCTACATGGTGCTCGGCTCGCAGTTCGAGAGCTTCAAGCACCCCATCACGGTGATGTTCTCGATTCCGCTGGCGCTCATCGGCGCGGGGCTCGCGCTGTTCTTCACCGGCTGGAGCCTCACGCTGGGCGCCGTCATCGGGCTCTTCCTGCTCGCGGGCCTCGTGACCAAGAACGCCATTCTGCTGGTCGACCAGATTCTGCAGAACATGCGCGCCGGGCAGGACCTCGACTCCGCGATTCTGAGCGCCGGCCCGCGCCGTCTGCGCCCGATTCTCATGACCTCGGCCGCGATGGCCATCGGCATGGTGCCCACCGCGGTCGGCCGCGGGCAGGGCTTCGAGTTCCGCGCTCCGATGGCCATCGGCGTCATCGGCGGCGTCATCACCTCGACGTTCCTCACGCTGCTCGTCGTGCCGCTGCTGTTCTCGCTGTTCGAGAAGCTCACGCCGAAGGCGTTCCGCATGAAGGTGGGGCAGCCCGAAGCCGGCGAGCCCACCACAGATGAGACATCGGCCCCGGAGGCCTCGTCATGAACGCGCTGTTTGTATTGTCTTTGTTGCTGGCGGAGGTCCCGGTGCCCACCGCGCCTCCGCAGGCACCGATCGACCTCGAGGCCGCGTTCAACGCGAGCCGCAAGCCGGTGTCGCTGCAAGACGCGCTGCGGCTGGCTGACGAGAAGAGTCAGGACCTGATGGCCGCCCGCGCGTCGGCGAAGCAGATCGAAGGCAAGGCGAGCGCGACGCTGGGCGCCGTGTTGCCCGAGATCACCGCCTCGGCGAGCTACGTGTACACGACGGCCGAACAGAAGATCGACCCGTCGCTCTTCATGGCGGGCTTCGGGCCCATCATGAACGACATGATCGACTACTCCTTCCGCAACGCGGGGCCGGTGTTCGGGTTCGGTCAACTGCAGCCCGATGAAGCGGAGCTGGCGAAGTTCAAGCAGGGGCTCGCCGCGCGGCTGGCGAACTCGACGTCGGGCATGAAGCCCACCGTCATCACCGCGCACAATTCGTTCTATGCGAACCTCACGGTGACCCAGACGCTGTTCACGCCGCAGATGGTGCTGCTGCCGGCGGCTGATCAATCGACCTACGCCGCGAAGCTCGGCGCCGGTGAAGCGCGCGAGCAGATCATGCTCAACGTCGCGCGCATCTACCTCGGCATCGAGGGGCTCAACGACATCGCGCGCGCCGCGAAGGACGCCGAAGAGGTAGCGCTCAAGCGCGAGAAGGACGCGCGCGCGCAGGCGAGCATGGGCATGACCACCGACATCGTGCTGCTCCGCGCGCTGAGCGAAACCGCCCAGGCGCGTTCGACGCTGGCGACCGTGCAGGGTCAGAAGGTGGCGCTGCTCGCGATGCTGGAGGCGCTCGTCGGTGACCCCATTCGCCCGGTGGAAGGGCAGACCACGCACGTCGACGTGACGCCTCGCGACGAGAGCGACACGCCGTGGGAGCAGACGTACCTCGTGCGCGCGAACCTCGCCGGCATCGCGACGCTGGAGACGTTCAACAAGTACGACCGCGTCGCCTGGCTGCCGAACCTCGTCGCGCAGGCCAAGGGCAACTACAACTCGAACAAGGCGCTGGTGAATACCAACTGGGTGTTCGACGCGATGGTCGGCGCGCAGTGGACGTTGTTCGACCGTGGTCAGCGGCTGGCGACGCAGCGCGAGAACGACGCGAAGACGGTGGAAGGGCGCGCGAAGTACGAGGCGGCGCGGGCGAAGGCGCGCGCGACGTGGCTCGGCGCCAAGACCAGCCTCGTGGCGGCGCAGGTCGCGCTCGAGCAGGCCGAGGCGCAGGCGCAGCTGGCGGAGCGCGCGCAGAAGCAGATCTCTTCGGCGTACGAAGCGGGCGCCGCGACGTCGCTGGAGGTCAGCGACATCGACAACAAGCGCTTCTTCGCGGCGTCACAGGCGGCGCAGGCGCGCAGTCAGCTCGAAGTGCGCAAGGTCGAGCTCGCGGCGGCAGAAGGCCGACTCGGCGAGCTGCTCGGCGTCGGCGCACCGAAGCAATGAGCGCGTGCGGGGGTCACCCGCTCGTCATCAGGTCTTCGTAGAACGCACCGAAGCGCCAGCGCGGCTCGATGAGGTGCACCTCGAAGACCCAACGGTCTGCCGCAATCGGCTGCTCCCACTTCTTCAGGTGCAGGCGCGAGAACACGTGATGCGGGAAATCACCGAGCCGATGGCCGCTCGCGCCGTCGAGTGAGAGTTGAAACCCGCGTGCCTTCGCGCGCTCAATCGCGAACCGGTACAGCTCGCCGCCTGAACACTTCGTGCGCCGCCAGTACTCGAGCCCTTCGCGAAACACTTCCTCACCCGCCTGCACGCACGCGTTCGCTTCGTCGTAATCGCCGACCACGAACGTGCGGCCGACGTCGGTCTCGTGCCCGTCGATGAGTAGGCCGAGGTCGAGGAAGAACACGTCATTCTCCCCGAGCGGCTCGTCGGCCACCGGGTCGTCGTTGAACGCGCACGTGGTGTCGCGCCCGAGCCGGAGCTGCGCCGGGTGCCACTGCTTCTCGATGCCGTAGCGCTTCACCATCTTCTTCAGCTCTTCGCGGACATCAGCCGTCGTGTGCCCGGGGCGAACGAAGCTCGCGAGCTCCTCGAGGAACTCCCACGCGCGGGTGCGCGCCGCATAAAAGCGCTTCACATCGAACTTCTCGCTGACGCCTTCGACGTTCATTTTACGAAACGTCTTCGGCCAGCCCAGAGCGCGACGAGCGCGAACGCCAGCGGCATCGGAGTAGACGTCGTGCAACCGCAACCCTTCGGCGTCTTCGTATCGCTGCCGCCGCCAGTGCTGCCCGAACCACCGCTCGTGTTTCCTGAACCGCCACCGGTGGTTCCCGAACCTCCGCCGGTGGTGAGGCACACGCCGTCGCTGCACATGTTGAAGTTGCAGATCTCCGTGACCCTTGCGGGACAGTCCATCGATGTTCCGGAGCAGACGGCCTGCGACACGGCGATGTCTCGCTCGCACGTCGCCGCGCGGCACTCGGTCGTCGCAGGCAGCAATTCGCAGACACCATCGACGCTCGCGCCAGCGGCGATGCTGCATGCCTGACAGTCATTGCGGTTGTTGCCGCCACACGCCGTCGAGCAACACACGCCGTCGACACACGCGCCCGAAATGCATGCTGCATCGGCACTGCATGCAGCGCCATCTGCGATGGGCTGCACCCAGTGCCACGTCGTCGCGCCATTGCCACCAAACAGCATCACCTTGTTGCCGAGCTTCGACATCGCGTGACCCGCGATTGCCGGAGGAGTCGAGGTGGAATTCTGCTGAACCCACGTCGCGCCGTCCCAAAACCACGTGTCGGAAAGCGTGGACGCACCGGTGCCGCCAAACAGCAGCGCTCCGTTGCCGAGTGGCGCCATCGCATGGCCGTCGCGTGCCGGAGGGCTCTCAGCCGGCGTGCGTTTCGTCCACGAGCTGCCGTTCCATTCCCAGGTGTCGCCAAGGAGTGAGCCATTCGTGCCGCCGAAGAGGACGACCTTCGTGCCTGCAGTGGCCATCGCGTGGTTGTAGCGAGCAGGCGGCGCGGGCGCCGTGGTGCGTTCAACCCAGGTCGTTCCATCCCACTCCCAGGTGTCGGAGAGAATGCTGAAACCGTTGGTGCCGCCGAAGAGGACGATCTTCGAGCCGAGCGTCGCCATCGCGTGGAGCTGCCGGCCCGGAGGGCTCGTCGCGGGCGTGAGCTGATTCCATCTCGTTCCGTTCCATTCCCACGTGTCGGACAGATAGGTGTTGTTGCTGGTGCCACCGAAGAGGACGACCTTATTGCCGAGTGCCGCCATCGCATGCGCGCGACGACCCGGGGGGCTCACCGCGGATTTCGGTGTCCACGACTCACCATCCCATTCCCAGGTGTTGCTGGCGTACGAGTTGCCGTACCCGCCGAAGAGCACGACTTTGTCGGCGAGTGGCGCGAGGGCGTGACTGTATGCTGGGAGCCCCATCGACGAGACGCCGCGTTGAGTCCACGTGGAGCCGTCGAATTCCCACGTGTCGGATTGGAGGAGGCCAGAACCAAGTCCACCGAAGAGGACGACCTTCGTACCCAATGCCGCGAGCGCATGACCGCGCCGCGTGGAGGGACTGGAGGCCGGTGTGATTTCGATCCACGTATCTCCGTCCCATACCCAGGTGTCGTCGAGGCCGGTGTCGGAGCCGCCGAAGAGAACCACCTTGTCTCCGAGGGTCGTCAGCGCCGGGCCCGCGCGGGCAGACGGACTCGTGGTTGGTGCGCGGAGCGTCCAGTCGGTGCCGTCCCATTCCCATGTGTCGGAAAAGTGGATCATCGAATTGCCGCCACCGAAGAGCATCACCTTCGAACCCAGTGTCGCCATCGCGTGCGCGTAGCGAGCATCAGGGTGCGTCGACGGGTTCAGCTGGGTCCAGTCGGTGCCGTCCCATCTCCACGTGTCTGAAAGGTAGCCGCCGCCCGCTCCGCTGCCCCCGAAGAGGATGACGTGCGAGCCGAACGCCGCCATCGCGTGCCAGTAACGCGCCGGAGGCGTCGTGTGCGGGAAGTGCTGGAGCCAGTTGGTGCCATTCCACTCCCACGTGTCTGCGAGCGCGTGGCCGCCGCCGTAGCCGCCGAAGAGAATGACTCTGTCCCCGACGGTGACCATCGCGTGGTTCTTGCGCGCGGGCGGGCTGTTCACGGGCGTGCGCTGGGTCCAGGTCGCGCCGTCCCATTCCCAGGTGTCTGCGCCTTCAGAGGAGCCACTCCCGCCTCCGAAGAGCACGACCTTCGACCCGAGAGTGGCCATCGCGTGCAGGTAGCGCGCGGACACGGAGCTGGGCGTCACGTCGTTCCAGCCGGACACCTCCATCACCGGGTCGACCAGCACCGGGTACGAGAGCGCGCCGTCGGCGAGCGCCACCGCGAGCTTCATGCCGTCGATTTCCAACCGGCACTCCACGCGATGGCCGTTCGCATCGAGCGCGACGGGCGCGCGCACGCGCAGCACTTCGTCACCAGTCTGATTGATGAACGTGGCGCCGCCGTTGGCATCGGCGCGCAGCGTCTTTACCCATGCTGGCGCTTCGACCGCCCACTCGAACCGACGCGGCGCGGAATCGTTCTTCAGCAGCCACAACGCTTCGACGAAGCCGTTGCCCGTCACCACGAAGCCGTCGGTCGACTCGAATTGATCAGCGTAGACCGCGTATGCGCCGTCGATTTCGAGCGGTTTCGCGCGTGCATTCATCGGCGTGAGCTTCACCGTCGACGCGCCGAGTGTGATCTCGAGCGCGCCGTTGCCTTCGAGAGGAAGAGACGCGGCGATGCGGCTCTCAAACCCCGGGGGAAGTGGAATCGACTTCGCCGCCTGCCAGGGTAGCAATCGGCCGCTGCCGAGCCGTCGTGAAAGCTCTGCGTCGTTCGCAGCGAGCGTCTCGACAGCGCGTGTTCTCGACGTCACTGAACTCGCCGTCTCACGTTCACCGCACGCCGTCGCGAACACCAACACCGCGCTGCACCACCACATCACCCGAGGAGCCGCCGCCATGCGCTGCCTCTACCACGCGAGTCGTTCACTCGTCGCGCAGCAGGGGGCCGAGGGAGATCTCGAGGTTGCTCCGCAGCGCATCGAGCAGGCTGGTGAGGTCGCTCTGCGTCAGCCGCAGCCGTTCAGCGAGCCGCGTGCGCGTACCCGTCAGCAACGCGTCGCGCGCGTCATTCAGCCAACGCGCCGCGGTCGCGCGATGCGCTCCGTACATCGCGCCGAGTTGATCAATCGACAGATGATCCACATACGAAAGCCGCAACAGATTGCGCGACCGCTGATCGAGCGCCGCCAGCGACTCCTTGAGCGCCGCTACGAAGTCATCACGATGCTGCGCGCGCACGTAGTCGAGCTCGAGGTCACGCCCGGTGAACGGCATCGCCGAGAGCACTTCGTCATCGGCCACTTCCCGCACGACTTCGCGTTTGAGGTTGAGCGCGAGGCGAACCGCGACCGTGCGAGTCCACGCCAGGAGCGAGCCATGACCTGAGTACTCCGTCAGCCGCCGAGCCGAACCGACCAGCAGCTTCTCTCGCACCGCCTGTCGCACTTCATCAATGAACGACGCGCTCGCATCGACACCCGCCACCGCTTTGTCGATGCCCGCGATGACCTTCGAATCGAGCGCCGCCAACGCCGCGGCGTCTCCAGCAAGGCACGCGCACGCGAGATAGAGGTCGGCGGCGCGAACGTCGGCGAGCTGTTCCGGCGCCTTCGCGCGCAGATGTTCAACGAAGCGCTCCGGTGCGAGCGACACCCGCGGCCAGGCGTCGCGCGCCGAGGCGATCATCGCCGTCAGCGCATCGGCCAGGTGTTCGTCCCGGCTCCCCGGCCGGAATCGCTCGAGAAGTGTCCACTTGTCCACGCGGGGTCACGTCTACCAACGCCGCCGGGGAGAAAATTCACTTTCTCGTGCGACATCGAAAATCGGCGCGTGTCTGGGGGAGCAACTCAACTCCAACCCTTTGAAGGACACTCATTCATGAAGCGTTTCGTTCTCGTTCTCTCCGCGGCGGCCTCCCTCTTTTCCGCCTGCGGCCCCGACGGCGGCAGCAGCAGCTCTTCGTCGAGCAGCTACTCGTGCTGCCTCGGCGTGAAGCCCGACTCGAACTACTATTCGTGCCCGTCGTCAGACGCGGCGCAGAGCTGCTTCAACAACGGCTCCGCGGGCACGTGCACCGCCGACTCGAGCAAGAACAGCAGTTGCAACAACTGAAGCGATTGCTCACGGCCGTGAGTCACGTCAGGAGGCGTTCATGGAATGTCCCGATGACGAGACATTGGCGCAGCTCGTAGAAGGCGGGCTCGCTCCAGCGCGCGCCGCCGAAGTGGGCGCTCACACCGAGTCGTGTGTGAGCTGCCGCCGCATCGTCACCACGCTCGTCAGGCTGCGCACCCCGGGGAGCGTCGATGTCTCCACCGGGGACGCGGACGATTCTCCGCTCGCGCTCGGCAGCTCGCTCGGGCGCTACGTCGTGCGCCGCTTCGTCGGCGCGGGCGCGATGGGGCTGGTGTTCGAAGGTGAAGACCCCGCGCTCAAGCGGCGCGTCGCGCTCAAGGTGATGCGCAGCGCGCGCTCGGAGGAGGCGCAGGCGCTGCTCCAGCGAGAAGCAGTGGTGATGGCGAAGCTGTCGCATCGCAACGTCGCCACGGTGCTCGATGTCGGCGTCGTCGCCGGGCGCGCGTGGGTCGCGATGGAGTTCATCGAGGGCCGCACGTTGCGCGCGTGGCTCACGGAGAAGCGTGATGCGCGCCGCGTGTTGATGGAGGCCGGTGCGGGCCTCCGCGCCGCGCACGCCGCCGGTGTGCTGCATCGTGATTTCAAACCCGACAACGTGCTCGTGGAGCGCGGCTCGGAGCGCGTCGTCGTCACCGACTTCGGTCTTTCCACCGCGAGCGCGACGACGTTGGTGGGCACGCCGGCGTACATGGCGCCTGAAGTGCGGAGCGGTCAGTCAGACGCGCGAAGTGATCAATTTTCGTTCTGTGTGACGGCGGTGGAGGCGCTCACCGGAAAGCGCCCGTTCGACACGGGAGTGCTCGACGAGAAGGTCCTCGCGCTGTTGCCTGTCACGCTGCGCGCGCCGCTGCGTCGCGGGCTGGAGGTGGATTCGTCGAAGCGCTGGCCTTCGCTTGATCCGCTGATTGCTGCGCTCGCGCCTCCTCGTCGTGAGCGTCGGTTGCTCGCGGGAGCAGCGTTGCTCGCGGTTCTCGCGGTGAGCGTGGTCAGTGTGCAGCTCTGGCGCGCGCAGCATACGTGTGACGATGCAGCGGTAGATGTGGGCGGAGTGTGGAGTTCCACGGCTCGTGAGCAGTTGATCAATCATCTGCGCGACTCGGGGCTCTCGTTCGCCGGAGTCAGCGCCAACGTACTCGCGGGTGAACTCGACTCGTGGAGCGCTCGTTGGTCGTCGTCGGCACTCGACGCATGCGAAGCGACGGTGAAGCGGCACGTGCAGTCTGACGCGATGATGGATCTCCGTCGCGGTTGCTTGAGCGTTCGCCTGACCGAATTGCGTGCGTTGCTCGAGACGCTGCGCGCCGAGCCGGTGACCGAGCAACGCATCGAACAGGTGCAGCGCCGATTGCCCGACCTCGACGCGTGCGATGACACCGACGCGCTGTTGACGCTCATCCCTCCGCCGGGCTCGCCGTCGCTGCGCGCGTTGGTGACGCAGACGCGGCGTGAGCTGGCGATGGTGACCGCGCTGCGCGTGACGGGAGAAGAAGCGAAGGCGCGCCGACAACTGCAGCCGGTGCTCGCCGCGGCGCTCGACGCCGGCTACCGGCCTTTGGAAGCCGATGCGCTGGCCGAGGCGGGCGCGCTCGCGCTGGAGCTCGAGGACTACGAAGAGAGCAGCACGCGACTTCAGCAGGCGCTGGTCGCCGCCGAAGCCGGAGGGCACGTTCGCGCGACCGCCCGCGGGTGGATCGTCCGCACGCTGCTCGATGGTGTGAAGCGCGGACGCGTCGCCGATGGCCACTACGCCGCGAAGATGGCGGCGGCTGCGTCGGAGCGATTGGGCCGGCCGCAGTTGCTCGAAGCGGAGCTCGCGACGAACCTCGGCACGTTGCTTTCCGACGAGGGCAAACACGAAGAAGCGAAGGTTCAATACGAAGCGGCGCTCGCGAAGTACCGCGAGTTGAACGCGGGCCCGCTGATTCTCTCGCAGGCGTTGAACGCGGTCGGCGCGCAACGACGCGCCCTCGGAGATTTCGACGGCGCGCTCGCGTTTCATCAGCAGGCGCTGGAGCTCGTGACGGCTCGTTACGCACCGACGCACCCCGCGACGGCGCCGGTGATGATCAACCTCGGCAACGTGCACCTCGAAGCGGGTCGTCTGCCGCAGGCGCTCGAGTGGTACGAGAAGGCGCAGGCGGTGCTGCTCGAGAACTACGGTGCC
Organism: Myxococcota bacterium; assembly: GCA_048498275.1. Classification (GTDB taxonomy): domain Bacteria; phylum Myxococcota; class Myxococcia; order Myxococcales; family Myxococcaceae; genus Archangium_A. Next base: position 19,949 of record JBEHYH010000004.1, read on the forward strand.
GACTCGCTCGAGCTCGCCGACGCGCGCAGCAATCTCGGCGCGACGTTGTTGCGACTGGGCAAGCTCGACGAAGCGGAGCCGCTCCTGCGTCAGTCGCTGAACACGGTGACGAAGCGCATGGGCGAAGACTCGAACGCGCGGCTCGCGCTGCTCAACAACCTCGCCATTCTTCTTCGTTACACGGGGAAGACCGACGAGGCGCTCGAGCTGCTGCAGGCCGCGCTGCGCATCTCCCGCAAGGTGTACGGCGAGACCAACGAGCAGGTCGCCAACGCGTTGATCAACCTCGGCGACGTGCAGCTCGCGCGGCGCGACTTCGCGGGTTCGGTGAAGAGCTACGAAGACGCCATCGCCGTCACCGAGAAGACCAGCGGGCCGGAACACCCGAACCTCGCGGACTGCTGGGGCGGCCTCGCGTTTCCGCTCCTCGAACAGAAGAACTGGGCGCGCGCGTTGGACGCGACGGACAGGGCGCAGGCCATCTACGCGAAGCACGCGGGCCAGCCGTACGCGGAGAACCTGGTGCACGTCGCGCACGCGCGCGCGCTGTATGAGCAGATTCCCTCACGGCGCGCGGAGGCGAGGGCCGAAGCGAAGGCCGCTCGTGAAGCGCTCGCGGGCATCGGCGCGCAGCCGGAAGAGCTCGCTGAAGTCGACGCCTGGCTGGCGAAGCATCGCTAGAACTCGCGCGAGAACATCACGTCACCGCCGTAGCTCGGCGCATCGCCCGCGTACGCTTCGAGCGACAAGGTGCGCGTCATCTGGAACTCGAGCCGCCCACCCCAGACGTTCTCACCGCGGTCTCTATTGGCGCCGATGTTCATCGTGCCGCCGAGGTACAGCACGTCATTCAGGTACCAGCCGATGTCGAGCTTCACGTTCTTGAACTCGTCGCCGGTCTCGAAGTTGAGCACGTCGAGCGGCAGCTTCTTCGCGATGACGGTCTTCAACTGACTCGCGGCGAGCTGCCCGACGACCGACGCGGCCTGACCCGGCGTGATGGTGTTGCCGCCGCCCTGCCGCAGCGTGCGCCGGCCCGTCGCGAGGATCGCGTAGATGTCCGACTCCGGCATCGGTGGGTCGCTGGTCACTTTGAGGCCGATGTCGGTGCCCTTGCCCGCGACGGAGACGGTGATCTTCACCTCTTCGCGCTGGTTCACGTGAATCGCGCTGACGTTGATGTACGGCTGCGTGACGGGGCCCGCGAAGCGCACCTCGCTGCCGCTGTTGATGGTGAACTCGCGGCCGATGACGTTGAGCGTGCCGCGCTTGATGCGCGCCTCACCGCGAATGCGCAGGTCTTTCTGGTACTCGACGGTGAACCCGTCGGACAGGCCGAGCTCGATGTTCACGTCGGAGCTCTTCACCCAGACGTTTCTCGGCGCCTCGATGATGATGCGCGCCGCGAAGCCCGGCTTCTCCGACTCGGCGGCCGTGGGCGCCGTCTTCTTCTTCTTTCTCCGGTCTGACGCGCGCACCACCACGATGTCCTTCGGGCGCTGGAGGTCCTGCAGATCCTTGCGCTTCACCTCCGGCAGCTCGACGACGACGTCGGGGAGCTTCAGCGAGCGGATGTCGACCAGCGTGCTGCTCACGTCGCCTTCGAGCGAGTACTTGAGCGTGGCGATGGCCATCAGTTGATCATCGTTCACGATGGGGAACTTGTCGGTGAAGCCGCTGCTGGTGAGCGCGAACACGCCCGAGGGTTGCCGCTCCGCGCGCGCCTTCAGCTCGGCCTTGCCCGCGCCGGCCTTCGCCGAGAGCGTCTGCAGCTCGATGAGGTCGTTCGTCGCGTGCACCTTCATCGCGATGTGCCGGTAGTCACCGTTGCCCGCGAGCGCGACGCGGCCTTCTTGCAGTGACGCGTCACCGACGTACTTCGGCGCGCCGAGCGTGCCGCTGACGCTGCCCTTCAGGTTGAGCTGCCCTTCGATGGCGCGCACGGCTTCGGTGACGCCGGTGAGGAACGCGAGGTCGAAGTCGTGCGCCTCGAGCGTCGCGGTGACGGGCGCGTCCTTCCAGTTCACGCCTGCGCGCAGACTCGAAGGCCGGAGGTCGAGCCCGGCGTGCGCGGTCGCGATGAAGTCGTGACGGTTCGCGCCCATCACCACGTTGAGGTGCTGCTCGCGTGAGTTCGCGTCCAGCTTGATGCGCGCGTTCTCGAGCTTCACCTTGTCGAAGCCCGCTCCGGAGATGGTGGCGTCGAGATTCAGGCGCAGCGCCTCGACCGTGCCATTCGCGTTCACCACGCCGCGGAGCACGCCGGTCGGAGGCTCCATCTCGTCGTCGGGTTCGAGCGCCTTGGTCGCGTCGATCTGCGGAATCTTCGCGGCGAGCTTCAGCGGCACCTTCTCGAGCGCGGCCAGCGCCGCATCGACGCCGTTCTCCTCATCGAGAATGGGGGTGATGAACTTCGACGCCGGCGCCTCGAGCGAGAAGTCGAGCGTGAGCGCCTGCGCCTTCTCGATGGCGACGTCGGCGAGCAACGCGATGCGTTTCTCCTGGAGCGTGAGCGACGCGGTGCCGTTGAGCTTCTTGAGCGGCGGCAGCGACAGGTCGGTCATCGACAGCTTCAGTTCGCCGAGCGGCGCGCGCACCGGGCCAGTGAGCGAGCCGGTGACCGTCATCGAGCCGTTGCGCGCCTTCGCGTGCCTGGCGAGCGGCGAGAAGTTCTCGAGCGAGAGGTCGAGCGTCACCGGCGTCGTCAGCAGCGACTCCTTCGTCGGCGGCTTCTTTCGCAGCCCTGAAATCGTGAGCGGGGTCGTCAGCGTGAGGCGGTGCTCGCCACCGAACGCGCTGGTGGTGACGGTGGCCATCAGCGCGCCGTCGTCCTGCGTCTCCACGCGCACCTTCGGGTTGCGCAGCGTGATTCTGCGCTCGCCCGGCGTGGACTGGAGCTCGGGTGAAGCGACCGTCGCGACGGCCTTGAGCGCCTTCGCGGTGCCGCTCACGTCGACCACCGCCGACAACTGGCCCGACACGGGGAGTTCGCGGTTCAGCTTCTGCGCGACCTGCGAGAGCGGAACGTTGTCGAGCGTGAGGTGCGCGGAGATGGGCTCCGGCTTTTCGGCGAGCAGCGCGATGACGGGCACGTCGAACGTGCCGTTGAGCGCGCCGACGGGGCTGCCGACCTTCAGTGTCCCCGCGGCGCGCTCGTCTTTCCAGGTGCCGTCGAGGTCGAGCGCGATGCCGTCGACGCCCTCGACGACGCCGTTGGTGAGCCGCCCGGTGAACTTCGCGTCGGGCTTCTTCGGCGTGCCGGTCACCGTCGCGTTCAAGTCGAACAACCCCGCGAGCCCGAGCGACGGAGGCACCAGCACGTGCGGCAGCTTCGCGAGATCGACCTGCGTGGTCTTCGCGGCGACGTCGACCTTGCGCGGAGCCCACAGCACGTGGCCTTCGATGCGCTGCGTGCCGTCATGAAGCGCGAAGGGGTCGAGCGCCAAGCCGTTGCTCCAGCTCGCGTGCGTCGGCGCTTCGAGCACCCAGTTCGAACCGGTCCACGTCAGCGCGGCGGTGTTCAAGTGCGCGCCGGTGTTGTCCTTGTCGAGCGTGCCGGTGAGGTTCAGCTTCAGGTCGCCGAGGCCTTTGGTCGAGAGGTCGAGATCGAACCCGCGCCCTTTGTACGTGTAGAAATCGAGCGTCACCTCGTCGAGGTGCCGTTCACCCGACTGCACGTTCTTCGCGCGCAACATGATGTCGGTCTGCTGCGGAGTCGTCACATCGGGGACGTCGGCGTCGACCTCGAGCGTGCCGATGGAGACCGTCGCGACGCGCAGTTGCTTGAAGCTGCCGACCGCCTTCACCGCCGGTGATTTCACCGGGCCCTTCACCTTGAGCGACAGTTGACCCGTGCCCGAGAGCCCGCCGACGTCGACCTGCGCGAAGCGCTTGAGCGTCTGGTCGACCTTCTTCAAGTCGCGCGCGAGCAACGTGCCCTCGAGGTCGAGCGTCTCGGTAGTCGCCGAGCCATGCAGCGTCAGCTCCGCGCCGGGCGAGGTGATGAGCGCCTTCGACACGTTGAACGCGCCGTTGTTCGCGGTCGCGTCGAGCGACAACGCCGCGAGCGGGTTGCGGCCGTCAGACCAGTCGGCGGTCGCGGTGACCTTGCCCGTGAGCGACGCCGGGCGGGTGTCGGTGAGCGCTCCCGAGGCGTCGAAGTTCAGTTGAGAAGGCAGCTCCGCGCCGATGAGCTCGTTCAAGTCGACGTTGGTGGCCTTCACGTGAAACGCCTCGGCGGTGTTCTTCTCGAGCTCGAACCTGCCGGTGACCTCGATGGCCGCCTTGCCCGCGGTCACGTGCAGGTCTGACTCGTGCGTGCCGATTTTTCCCGTCGCGTTCACGGGCACCTTCACCGGGTACTTCTCGACGAAGGCCTTCACCTCGTTCGGGCCGACGGTGAGGTTCTCGAGGTTCGCGAGCTGCTGCTTCACGTCGAGCATCGCCGCCAGCTTCGTCTCGCCGAGCGACAAGTCGACGTGATGCGACTGGCCCTTCGCGTCGATCTTCGCCACCAGCTCCTCCTCGAGCGGGCCCGTGACGTGACTGTCGAGCGCGAGCGCGCCGTTCACGTCCAGGTTCTCCAGCGCGAGCTTCACGTCGCCGCGCAGGTTGAGCGCCTTCGTGTCGACGCGCGTCTCCCCGGCTTCGAAGTCGAGCGCGCCGTCGTTCAGGTCGAGCTTCGTCACCTTCACCGCCCACGTGTTCGGCTCGGTGCTCGGCGGCGAAGGCGTCTTCGACGCGAACACCCGCGCGACGTTGAGGCCGCGCTCGTCGTTCTTGAGATGCACGACGGGCTCGTGAATCGAGAGGTTCCGCAGGTCGACCGTCTTGTCGGCGAGCGCGGCGAAGTCGACGTCGGTCTCGATGAGTGGAATCTCGGCGACCAGCTCGCCTTCGGGCGAATACAGCTTCACGCCGCGCAGCACGAGGTGGTTGCCGTCGATTTCCACCTTCGACGCGTCGAGGCGGCCCGCGAAGGTGTCGTTGAGCAGCCCCAGCACCTTCGAGCGCACCAGCTCTCCGCCGGTGTCCGTCGAGATGAAGAGAAACGCGCCGCCCACCAGCACCACCGGCAGCAGCAACAACACGAGCAGCAGCACCAGCGCGACGCGCAGCCACCTCCGTTTCTTTTTCTGCTCGGCCATCAGAACGCCTCTCCGATGGAAAGATGCGCGCTGCAGAGGTTGTCGGGCATGCCCGCCCCGGGCGCCGGGGTAGGCCCGTACGTATAGGGGTTGGAGACCGGCAACCCGCTCCCGAGGCCGAAGAAGCACCCGGGCGCGCTCTGGTATGCGCGCGTGCCGCCGGGGTCGACGACCTGCGCCTTGCCCACCATCGGGAGCCGGAACGCGAGGTCGACGCGGATCGGCCCGAGCGGCGTGCGGTAGCGAACGCCCAGCCCCACCGCCGTGTAGAGCGTCGAGAAGAGGTCTTTCTGCGCGAAGAGGTTCTCGACGGTGACCGCGCCCCAGTCGTTGAAGAGGGCGATGACCCAGTCTTCGGTGACCGCCCAGCGGAGCTCGAGCGACGCCTCGAGCAGGCCGTTGCCGCCGACCGGCAGCGTCTTGCCCTTCGCCCAGTTGAGCTGCGCAATCTTCGGGCAGTTCGCTTCGCCGGCGCAGCGCGGGTCTTCGACCTTCACCGGGTCGTAGGTCGGCACCGCGCGCATCGGCGAGAGGCGGCGGTTCTGGAACCCGCGCATGCCCGAGCCGCCCGAGAAATAGCGAACGACGATGGGCGTCTCGTTGTCGTTCGCCCAGAGCGAGCCGGCCTTGATGCGCCCCGCGATGGTGAACTGTTTGCGTGGGCCGAAGCTGACGTAGCCACGCGCCTCCGGGGTGATGCGCAGGAACGGGCTGAACGTCGCGGCCTGCGAGAGACCCGCGGCGGCGTCGATGGCGAGGTACCAGCCTTCTTTCGGTTCCTGGCGGTTGTCGCGGCGGTCCCACTCCGCGTTGATGTTGAAGTACCCGACGACGCACAGGTTCGGCTGGGTGGGGCAGCCGAGCGCCGCGTTGCTGCCGGTGTCCTGCAGCGTGAAGGGCGTGCGCAGCAGGTAGATGTTCGCGTTGAGCGAGGGGAAGATGGTGAGGTTGGTGGTCGGCCGCCACACCACGCCCAGCTTCGGCTCGAAGGCGTCGTAGTCGAACGCGTTGTCGAGGGTGCGGTTCACTTCGACGCTGGTCTGAAACGAGAGCGTGCGCAGCTCGAACAACCGGGGGATTTCGTATTCAGCGAGGAAGCGCCACACCGGGCCCCACTTCGCCAGCGGCGAGCCGCGGATGACGTCGACCACGTTGGGCACGAACGCGAGACCGATTTTGCCCTTGAGCGTGAGGCGGTCGAGGAGGCTGTTCTTGAAGAGCAGCCGCGAGAGCCCGAGGTTGCGGTTGGTGTACTCGGCGACGACGCGCACCTCCTGGCGGATGAGGTCGCCGCCGAGCCCGCCGCCCAGCTTGAAGGTGTGAAACGGCGCCTCGCGCGTGTCGATGACGATGGGCACCGTGCCGTTGGCGCGGTCAGGCAGGCCGCGGTTCACCTTCACGCCGGCGAAGACGCCCATTTGAAACACGCGGGCCTGCGCGCTCTGCAGCGCCGACTCCGAGAAGTAGTCGCCCGGCGGCAGGTCGGGCGACGCGATGTCGGCGATGAGCTTGGCGGGCACCTGCGCGTTGGCGTCGGTGGCGACGAAGAGCTTGCCGATTTTGTAGCGCGTGCCGGTGGTGATGTTCAGCGTGAGGTCGACCTTCGATTCATCGGCGTCGACCGTGGCCTCGCCGGCGACGTCGGCCTCCGCGAAGCCGAGCTCCCGCAGCCGCTGCGAGAGCAGCGCCTTGGCGTTGGCCCAATCGTCTTCGAGAAAAATCGAATCGACGGTGAGCGGCAGGCCATTCGTCACCTCGCTCTGCATGTCTTGCGGTAGCGATTCGAGCCCGACGATGGCGAGCGACTTGATGCGCGCGGGGTCGCCTTCACGCAGCCGCACCAGCAGCTTCACGTACTTCTCGCCGTCGGGCGTGACCTGGTCGTCGAGGATTCGCGCCGAGTAGTAGCCGTGCGCTTCGTAGAAGCGCGTGATGCGCCTCAGGTCGGCCTGCCACGTCAGCGGGTCGAAGAATTCAGGCGGCCAGATGAAGGGCGCGACGTACGAGTACCAGGGCCGCTGCGTGGTGACGATCTTGTCCTTGATGTCGCCTTCGCTGAGCTGCTTCTCACCCTCGATGTCGAAGCGTGACACCTGCTTCGCATCGGGCGTCGGCGGCACCGTGGCGCAGCCGGCCGACAGGGAAAAGAGGATGAGGACCAGACGCCACTTCACCCGCCGCTTCTAACCCGGACTCCAGCGTTCAGCGGATGCTGCAAATTGCGCGTTCGGTTGGTGACACGAACGCGCGATTTCTCAGTTCGCGAGCGCCTTGTTCTTCGGCTCGAAGGGGCGCTCCGGCCAGAAGCGCACGATGAGCATCAAGGGCACCACGATGTACGGCAGGTTGAACGACTGCACCCAGAGCGCGTTCTGCTGAGCGAAGTCGAAGGTCGAACCCGCACCGCACACGCGCTCGAAGAACGCCTTGTCGCCGAACCACTCCGCCCACTCGAAGATGAATGAGCCCTCGAAGAGCGCGCCCGCGTACACGAGCATGGGCGTGCGAATCCAATGTTTGCCTTTCCAGATGGCCCAGGCGGCCACGAGCTGGAACGGCCCGAAGATGAACGCCGCGAAGAAGCACGCCACGCGCACGAAGACCGGCGAGTACAGCACCAGCGGGTCTTTGTTCATCGCGTAGATGTCGTGGATCAAGCGCTTCATGATCCACCCGGAGTGCGGATCAGGGCCGCCCGTCGCGGGCGTCGAGTCACCGAAGAACGAGAACAGCGAAAAGATGCAGAGGACGACGACGTAGAACCAGTCGAACTTCCGCTGGTCGATGGAGAGGGGCTGGCTCATTTGGCGCGCTGACTTATCAGCAGCCCGCGCGGTTGCTACGGCGACGACGCCGCAGCGCGGCCAGCGCCAGCACGCCCAACATGCCGCCGGGTGCGACGCTGCACGTCGGCGCGCGTCGCTCTTCTGAGAGCTCCGAGAAGTTGCCCGCGAGGTCCATCACCTGCACCGCGACGGGGAACCAGTTGCCCTCCGGCTGAGCGAACCCGCAGGGGCCGAACGTCGGGTTGCCGCGCGACACCATGGTGACGGCGTCGGCCGGCTCGTTGGAGTGCTGCAACTGCACGAGCACGAGCAACTGGTCTCGCGGCGTCGTCTCGTCGTCGCCGCCCTCCATCGAGAGCGACCAACTGGAGCCCACGCAGGCGTTCTCCGACTTGTTGAAGACGACCTGCTTCAACAGCGGCGTCTGTGGCGGCTGCGTGTCGGGGGCCAGGCCCGTGGTGAACGTCGAGAGGGGCGCTCCGTTCTCCAACACCTCGTACCGGGTCGACGGGGCGAGCGGCTCGTCGGGAATGAGCATCCACCCGTCACCTCCGGGCCCACCGTCTCTCCGCGCGCTCACCATCACCCCGTCGTCGGCTCGCCGCAGACTCAGCGTCGTCGACAGGTTTGTGTTGAGGAGCCGAATGCGGACGTTGGTGGGCACCGACGTGCTCCCGTCGGAGGGCGAGAGCAGGAGCGCGCCCGCGCAGCGGTACACCAACGGGCACGTCAAGCAGGCGCTGCTACCGAGTGTGGCGGCCGCGAGCATCGCCGGCAGAATCAGGGTCCATCTCATGCCGCCGAGTCTGCATTGTTTCACGCGGCTTTGAGCATCTTGAGCGCCTGCAGCACGCTCTTCACGTGCTGCCCGACGCGGAGCTCGTGGTGGAAGATGCCGCGGATGACGCCGTCGCCGTCGATGATGAAGGTCACGCGCTGCGCGATCTTCATCAGCGGCCAGATGACGTCGTAGCTGCGCGCGATGTCGCCGTTCGCGTCAGACACGATGGGGAAGGTGAGGTGCTGCGCTTGCGAGAACTCGCACTGCGTCTTGTGGTCGTCGGTCGACACGCCGACCACGCGCGCTCCGGCGGCGGTGATTTCAGGCAGCGATTCCTCGAAGTTGTTCGCTTCACGCGTGCAGCCCGGCGTGAACGCGCGCGGGAAGAAGTAGAGCACCAGCGGCTTGCCCTTGTAGTCGGCGAGGCGAATCGTCTTGCCATCGGTGGCGAGCGCTTCGAAGGCAGGAGCCGCGGCGTTGAGCGTGATCATCGGTGCCGTCGCGTAATGAGACGCTCCATTCGGCGCAATGAAGACGTCAGCCGTGTCACGCGCGCGCCACTCAGCTCGGGGAAAGCGTCAGAGGTGTCGCTCGGGCAGCATGCGCTCACGGAGGATTCGGATGATCTCCACGCCGCTCTTCATCTTCCGAAAGAAGATGACGTGACGTTCGCACTTCCATCGAAAGAGGCTCGGCCGGAGCGGGAATGCGCGCGCGAACCACTGATTCTTCGGGATGATGACTTCGCACGTGTGTTGGAGCAGGGCGGCGTATTCCTCCTACTGCGCCTCGCCCCACGTCTCGACCGTGTAGAGACCGATTTCGAGGATTTCGCGCTCTGCTCGGCGGGTGTAGCTGACGGTCACTTGCGCTTCACCGCGGCGCGAACACGCTTCCACGTGCCGGGTCGCGCGCGTGGGCTCTCCAGCCCTTCATCGAGCGCCGCGAGCAACGCGACCTCTTTGCGTTGTTCCGCGGCCATGTGGGTGAGCGCGGCGCGCACGACGTCACTCGCAGATTTGAACGCACCGCTGTCGACCTGCTGCTTGAGGAACGCATCGAGCTCAGGCGTGAGGCTGTAACTGGTCGTCCGTCGCATGTGTAGTAACGACGGCAAACGACTCACTTTGGAGCGAACAGCGCGACCGGCTCGGCCTTGCCCTTCACCGACACCGACTCGAGCTGTTCGAACGCGTTCGAATCGCCGACGAGGTCGCGCGTGGCTTTTGAAATCAGCAGCGGCCGGCCGACGGTCTTGGTGAGCGTCTCGAGGCGGCTGGCGAGGTTCACGGTGTCGCCGATGGCCGTGTAGTCGAGGCGCCGTGAGGCGCTGCCGACGTTGCCCACCACCACGTCACCCGAATGAATGCCGATGCCGATGCGCAGCGCCGGGTCTCCGCGGGCGACGCGCGTCTTGTTGAGCGTCTCGAGCGCGGTCAGCATCTCTCTGCCTGACTCGACGGCATGGGCCGCGTGATGCTCATCGGTGAAGGGCGCGCCGAAGTACGCCATCAGGCCGTCGCCGATGAACTTGTCGAGCGTGCCTCCGTGGCGGAAGACGATTTCGACCATCACCGAGTGGTACTCGTTGAGCATCGCGACGACCTGCGTGGGCGTGAGCAGCTCAGACATCGCCGTGAAGTCGCGGATGTCGCTGAAGAGCACGGTGACCTGCCGCGATTCAGGCGCGCGCGCGGTCTCGGTGTCGAGCAACTGCTGCACCACGTTGGGTGAGAAATAGCGGCCCAGCTTCTCGCGACTGGCGGCCTCCGCGGCCGCGCGCTTGAGCAGGTGCACGACGCGTTGCACGAGGTAGTGCGAGACCGCTCCGGTCAGCAGTAGCAACACCCCGGGGATACTGGAGCTCACCACCGACAGGCCCGCGTGCCGCTCGAGAAAATACGAGAAGACCGCTGAAGAAATCGTGACCAGCCACACGCTGCGCACGGTCAGGGTCATCATCGCCAGCCACACGCACACCTCGTACGCGAGCGCGGTCACCGTGGCGGCGGCGCCGGGCGAGAACGACACGGGCACTGCTTCCCACTGCAGCCAGAACAACAACGGCACGTCGATGAACGCGATGGCGGCGCCCGACGCGATGCGGAACTTCGACACGCGCCACACGAGGACCCAGAGCAACAGCGCGAGCCCGCCGTAGATGCCGAAGATGGGCAGATTCGAGCGCCAGTCTTCGAGCCCCGCGACGAGCGCTTGATACGCCGAGAGCGCGAGCAGCAACGACACGCCGCCGAGACGAAACGACGCGACCCACCACGAATTGCGGGCGCGTTCTTCGTCGATGCTCGACTGCCACGGGTTGGTCACAAGTGCTTTCTGTTGATGAACGGCGCCCTCCACCGACTGCATCACTTCGTGCGGCGGCCCTCGTGAGCCAACCGGGTCAACCAATTCGCCGAGCGCTGCAGCGTCGCGTCGGTCGCGAGCGTCTGCACTTCGGGGGTCATTCGGTAGCTCCAGTTCTCGGGGCCCATCGTGCCGGGGGTGTTGGTGCGCACGGTCTCACCGAAGAGGTCCTGCCACGGAAAAATCGCGTGCGCTGATTGCGAATTCATCGCGGCACGCAGGAGTGACTCGTGCACCTCGAAGCTCCACGTCGCCGGCATCGGCTGCGGGAAGGCCTTCATCTCGGGCCACAGCTTGCCGATGGCTTCACGTTCCCAATCGGCCGACGCTTCCCACCACTGGCGCAGCGTCTCGGTGTCGTGCGTGCCGGTCGTCACCAGTGACACTTCGGGGAAGTGGCGCGGGTCGCGGTAGATGCCGTCTTCACGGCTCCAACGCATCACCTGGTACCCGGGCAAGCCGAGCTCCGCCAACACGTCGCGCGCGAAGCGGGGGATGACGCCGAGATCTTCAGCGACGATGCCCGCGCCGTCAGAGAGCAGCGTGAAGTTCTTCTTGCCGAGCGCACGCTGCAATTCCTGTACATCGGGTACAAATCTGCCCTTCGGCGCGAGTTCGTCGCGAATGTATTGTCTGAAATAGCCGATGGCGTGGTCGACGCGGCGCAGGTCGTAGGTCGCGGCTGCGTGCTTCGCGCGGCGCTTGAGCCACTCGTCGCCATCTTTCGCGAGCGCGTCGAAGTCGAACCACGGCAGACCCCAGTCCTGACCGTCGGCAGAGAAATCATCGGGGGGAACTCCGAGGCGCGCGTCGCGGCGCAGGTACCGCGGGAAGCACCAGCAATCGGCGGAGTCCTGCCCGATGATGAACGGTTCGTCTCCGCACAGCGCGATGCCGTGCGACTTCGCCTGACCGCGCACGCGACGCCATTGTTCAGCGGCGACCCATTGCAGGTACTTGTGAAACTGCACTCGGAGTTTGTGTTGATCTGTCGCTGCGGCGATCGCCTTCGGCTCACGCGACGAAAGGCCCGTCGGCCATTCCCACCAGGGCTTCGCGCCGAAGTGCTCAGAGAGCGCCGAATACAGCGCGTAGCCATCGAGCCAATCGCGCTGCGACTCACACCACTTCAAGAATTCAGAGCGCCGTTCAGACGCGCCGGCTTTCTCGAACGCCGCGAACGCCCGCTCGAGCGCCGCGGTCTTCACGGGGAAGACCAGGTCGTAGCGCACCGACTTCGACGCGCGCGCTTCGGCGATGGCGGTCTTCTCCTTCGCGGAGAACTCCACGCCTTCCGGCAGCCAGCCGAGATGAATGAAGAGCGGGTTCAGACCGAACGCCGAGCGCGTCGAATACGGGCTCGGGTCGCCGGGCGTCGTCGGCAACAACGGCAGCACCATCAACACGCGCTGCGAGGCCTGCTGCAGCCACGCGAACAGATTCTCGAAGGCCTCGAAGTCACCGACGCCGACATCGTTGGCGCTGCGGAGTGAAAAGACGGGCAACAACACACCAGAACTTCGCGGAGGCGCCTTCATCGGGCGCGGAGTGTGACCCGGTTTCCGTGTTACTCGTAGAAAAGATGCTGCACCCATTGCCTGCCGAATTTTCCGGGCGAGAAACGACTCAGGTCGCGCGCGAATTGCTGGGGCAATTGCTCGTGCACGAAGACCGCGTGGGCCGCATCGTCGAGACCGAGGCGTACCTCGGGCCGCACGACAAAGCCTCGCACTCACACAAGGGGCGAACTGCGCGCACCGAGGTGATGTTCGGGCCTCCGGGCGTCTCATATGTGTACCTGATTTACGGCATGCATCTTTGTTTCAACGTGGTCACCGGCAACGGCGCCGCCGTGTTGATTCGCGCGCTTGAACCGGTGTCGGGCATCAACGCACGTACCGATGGCCCCGGCCGGCTCACGAAGGCGCTCGGGCTCTCGCTGAAACGTCACAACGGTCTGGTGCTCGGCGCGCCGCCGTTCTTTCTCGCGAAGGGGAACGCGCTCGAAAGCCGGTACATCGGCTCCAGCGCGCGCATCGGCGTCGAGTACGCGGGTTCGTGGGCGAAGCGGAAATTACGGTTCTTCGACAAGCGTTCTGAATTCGTCAGCGGCCGCTGAAACCGGCGACTGCGAAGAAGCATAAGGAACCTCGTCATGCAGCTTGACCCCAGCCGCGCGGGCAGACACTTTGGCCCGCCCGTGGAAACCACCGAAGACAGCGCGCTGGTGGCGAGTGCCGCTGGTGGTGACGTGGCTGCGTTCGAGACGCTCGTGGAGCGTCACCGCAACCGCGTCTACGGGCTCGCGCTGCGCATGTTGAACTCCGAAGACGACGCGTCAGAGGTCGTGCAGGAGACGTTCATCTCCGCGTACCGGAATCTGTCGAACTTCCGCGGTGACGCGCAGTTCACGAGCTGGATCACGCGCATCGCCGCCAACCACGCGTTGATGAAGCTGCGTCATCGCAAGGTGGTCGGCGCGGTCGAAGAGTCGCTCGATGAGCCGCACTTCAACGAACGCGGGAGCCTCGTCGAAGAGGTCGCACCTATTCCCGATGCTGAAGCGTCGGCCATCAATCATGAGCTGCGCGATGCCATCGAGGCTGCCGCGGCGAAGTTGGGTGACGAGTACCGGCAGGTCTTCGTGCTGCGCGACCTGGAGGGCATGTCGTACGAGGAGATCTCCGAACTCACCGGAATCTCTGTGCCCGCGGTGAAGAGCCGGCTCCATCGGGCGCGCTTGAGCCTGCGTTCGGCCATCGATTCCTTCTACGCGGAGCGCCAGTAGCCGCTGCACACGCGTTCAGACTACCCGATTTGTGGTTGCGTCCCCGAGGGCAGGCCAACATTCATCTGGGACAAATTGATCTAAGAAGGACCTGTCACTTCATGCCCGGCGCCACCTGCAAAGACTCTGTCTCACTGTTGCTCGAGTACATCGACGGCAGCCTGGCTGACGACGTCAAGGCGCGGCTCGAAGCGCACTTCGGTGATTGCTCCCCCTGCGAAGATTTCTTGAAGAGCTACCGCGCGACGCCGCACATCTGCCGCAAGGCGCTCGAAGCGAAGATGCCGAAGTCGTTCTCCGACAAGCTGACCTCGTTTCTGCGCGAAGAGATGAAGAAGCCGGTCTGAGCAGCCTTCCGTAAAACAGTTCCATCTTTCGCATACGTCAACCGACCGACCTCCCGTTGGCCGATGTTCACGTGCTTCGTGAAGCTCAATGCTTCGCGACATGAATCGCACCGCCATCTTCGTGAGCGCCGCGATGCTGCTGACCGCAGCCGCGGGAGTCGCCATGCTGATCAAACCCGCGCCGTTGAAGCCGCCTCCGCCGCCGACGCTGTCGAAGTCGCTGGGCCCGGTGACGCTCGAGGCGCGCTTGAGCCATGGCGCGATCTCGTCGCGTGGAGGTGAGCTGTACGCCGAATACACGGTGACGCTCGCGCCCGGCGCCTTCGAAACGAAGGCTGACCCCGTGTCGATGGCGGTGGTGCTCGACACGTCGGGGTCGATGCAGGGGCAGAAGCTCGATGACGCGAAGAAGGCGGCGCATCGGCTGGTGGAGCTGCTCCACGGCGACGACGAGCTCGCGTTCATCACGTTCGGTGACACCGCCGACAGCCGGCCGCTGCTGCGCATGAGTGACGAGAACAAGCGCATCACGCACACCGCCATCGACAGCGCCATCGCGAGCGGAGCGACGTCGATTTCCGGCGGGCTCGAAGCGGGTGCGACGTCATTGGGCAGCGCGTCGGGTTCGAAGCGTCTGGTGTTGATCACCGATGGGCGGCCGACGATGGGCGTGGTGACTCCGAAGGAGCTCGCGTCGATCGCCGGTCGCGTGCACGACGGCAACGTCACCGTCACCGCGCTCGGCGTGGGCTCCGATTACGACGGTCTCTTGACGCAGCAGTTGGCGGAGTGGGGCGGCGGCATGTACGGCTACTTGAAAGACGGCGGCGCGCTCGAAGAAGTGCTCGGTCAGGAGCTCATGGCCGCGCGGGCTCCGGCGCTGCGCAACGTGCGGCTGGTGTTGAACGGCAATCGCACGCTGCGCGTGAGCGAAGTGCCGGGGCGCAACCTCGATGGCTCGACGCTGTATCTCGCCGACCTGCGGCCCGGTCAGCCGACGCGCGTGCTGGTGCGCTTGCAGGGCTCCTCGACCACTGAAGGCACTTTGGAGCCGACGGGCGCGACGCTCTCGTGGAATGACCCGGAGAACGGTGAACGTCATCAGCTCGTCGCGGAGCTGAACGCGCTCGCCATCGACGATTCGAAGTCGGCGGAGCTGAAGCGCGACGAAGGTCTGTGGGCGCGCGGTGTGAACGCCGCCGGGGCCTCGCGCATGGTGGCTGCCGCCGCCGCCTGGGAAAGCGGTGACATGGTGAAGGTGACGTCGTTGCTCGACAGCGCCAACGCGCTCTTCGGGCAGAGCGCCGACGCGCTCGCCGGCCAGTCGGAGATCAAGAAGATGCGCTCGGACTTCAGCAACGCATCGGCTGATCAACGCAAGGACCTCTCACGTTCGCTCGAGAAGAAGAAGCTCGTCGACTACGGCCGCGAAGCGGAGGCGTACTGAGATGAGCGCGCTCGAACGCATCTCCTTTGGTCGCGACGAGAAGTTCCTCACCGAGGCGGTGGCGTCGGGCGCGTTCGGCACGCTCGCCGCCGGTGCGCTCTCCTGGGAATTCATGGGGAAACTCTCGTACGACGGCGCGCTCGCGGGCGCCGCGGTCGGCGTGCTGCTCGGCGCGAACAAACTGCCGGCCACCGTGCGCTGGCTCGGAGCGGGGATGGCGTTCGTGATGTCCATCATCCTCGCGGGTTTTCTGCGCGCGAGTGAAGTCGCGGTCGGCGTGCTCGCGCTCGCGTTCGCGTTCGAAGCGCAGTCGACGCGCGCGAGGGTGACGAGCTTCATCGGAGTGTTGGTCGCGGGCGTCTGGGCCTGGGCGGTGACGTACGCGTTCGCGATGCCGCACCTGAAAGCGCCATGGCTTGGAATCGTCGCGCCGATGTTCGACGGGTTGTTCCTCGGGCTCGGCGCGTGGCTGGGGTCGATGCGCATCTCCGCCGACGCCGTCGAGCTGAAGCTCACGGCGATCTCCGGCGCGAGCGAAGCGTGGGCGCGGGTCCGCACCGCGCGCGCGAAGTTCCCCGCGTCTGCTTCGCTGTCGTCGCTGGTGATGACTGGCGCCGAGCGTCTCATCGCGGCCGCGCGCTCTCTCGATGAGGTTCGCATCGATGAACAGCTCGAGAAGGTGACGCGTGAAGCGGTGACCGCCCTGACCGAGCGCCTCGCTGAAGTGAATGATGAAGAGCTGAAGATGCACCTCACGCAGACGTTGCGCGTGCATCGCGATGTGCTGGAGCAGTTGGATTCACTCAAACGTCAGAAGGAACGCGCCGCCGCGCATGTTCGCGCGCACGTGAGCTGGCTGGAGACGGTCGCGTTCTCGCTCGAGACTGCGCCGCAGAGCGCGCTGGGCGATGTGACGGACCGGCTTGCGAAGCTGGCACCGGCCTGAGCAGCTCTGAAGAGGGCACGGCTTTGGAGACGGTCGCGTTCTCGCTCGAGACTGCACCGCAGAGCGCGCTCGGCGACGTGACGGACCGGCTCGCGAAGCTGGCACCAGCCTGAGCAGCTCTGAAAAAGGCACGGCTTTGGAGAGTCGCGTTCTCGCTCGAGACTGCGCCGCAGAGCGCGCTGGGCGATGTGACGGACCGGCTTGCGAAGCTGGCACCGGCCTGAGCAGCTCTGAAAAGGGCACGGGCTTCGAGGTGAAGTGTCTTGCTCGTCGCGCGCTGGCACCGCCGGTTCGAGCGCGCTTCATCAAGCGCATGCCGGGTCGGAGTTCTCTTTTTGTCGATTTTTAAGGAGCACTCTACGGTTGCGCGTTTTCCCGATGACGCGCCTGCCGCGAAGTCACAACTTCAGCTTCTTGACCGTCGTCTCGCCCGACTTGATCTCGACCTCGATGTCGAGCTTCGCGCCGGTGTCGGGCGCCACGAGCCGCAGTTGATGCGTGCCCGCGGGCAACGTGACGTTCACCAGCGGCGTGTCGCCCAGCTTCTTCTTGCCGAGAAACACCTGTGTCCACGGAGTGGTCTTGAGCGAGAGCTTGCCCGGCGCGGCCTTCACGGCGGCCGGCGTCTTCTTCACGATGTTCGGTTGCCGCTTCGGCAAAGCAGTGAGCGCGAGCTCGACGCGCACGCGTTCTCCCTGCTCGAGCGTGACTTCACGTTTGCCGCGCGCGTAGCCGTCGAGCACCGCTTCGATCGTCACCGTACCCATCGCCAGATCTTCGATGGTCTGCGGCGCATTCCCGCGTGACTCGCCGTCGATGGTGAGCGCGGCTCCGGTGGGCACGGTGTCGATGATCAACACCTGCCTGACGACCTTCGGTTCTTCTTTCGGCGCAGGCGGCGGCGGCTCGACGACGACGGGCTTCGGCGGCGGAGGCAGCGGCGCGGTTTCGGCGACCGGCTCGGCAGTGGAACTCTTCGGCCAGAAGGCGATGCCGCCGGCGATGACGGCGATGGCGACACCAGCGGCGATCGCGAGCGGCAGCACCTTGCGCGGGCGCAACGGAGACGCGGAGGTCGAACGCGAACCCGTCGAGTCACGCTGTGCGAGCTTCGCGAGGTCATGCGCGGCCGAGGGCGACACCGTGTCCATGTGGAGCGCGGCGTCGATCAGCTTGCGGCGGTCGACGATGCGCGCGGCGAACACGTCACGCAGCCAGTCGCGCAAATCATTCGCGGTCACCGCGTATTTCTGCGCGACGAGCCACGACTCGAGCGCGTCTTGCAATTCACGCGCGCTCTGAAACCGGTCTTCGCGTCTGCGCGCGAGCGCCCGCGAGATGATGGCCTCGAGGTCGCCCGGCAGATCTTCACGGCGCGCCGACGGCACGTCGAACGGCTCGTCACTCGCCATGAAGTCGAGCAACTGCAGGTCGTTCAGCTTCGGCGTGAGCCGCGTGCGCGTCAGCAGTTCGAACATCACGACCCCGAGCGCGAACACGTCGCTGCGCGCGTCCAGCTCTTCGCCGCGCGCCTGCTCCGGCGACATGTACGCGAGCTTGCCTTTGATTTTCCCCGAGAAGGTCGCGGTGCTCGCGAGCTTGGCGATGCCGAAGTCGACGACCTTGAGGCCGCCGTCCATCGTGCAGACGAGGTTCTGCGGCGACACGTCGCGATGAACGATCTGCAGCGGCCGGCCGTCGTGACCGACGCGCGTGTGCGCGTAGTGCAGGCCTTCGGCGGCGAGCGCGATGTACTTCGCGGCGAACGCGTCGGGCATCGGCCGCCCCAGCTTCTGCGCCGCGCGACGAACTGAATGGAGGTCTTCGCCGTCGAGGTACTCCATGACGATGTACGGCGTGTCTTCGTGCTCACCCAGGTCGAAGATCTGCACCACGTTCGGGTGATTGAGGCCGGCGGCGAGCTGCGCCTCCGAGAAGAACATCTCGAGGTACTCGGGGTCGTTGGCGAGCTTGCGCGTCATGCGCTTGATGACGACCAGCTTCTCGAAGCCGCGCAGGCCGCTCTGCCGCGCGAGCCAGATCTCCGCCATGCCACCCTGCGCAAGTGGCACGAGCAGCGTGAAGCGTCCCACCAGAGTCCCCGCCAGCCACGCGGGAGCTCCGACGGGGTTTGAGTTCGCCTGCGGATCCACCGGATTGACCAGTGTGTGTCTCACAGCGCGGAGGGTCAATTTTGCTTTTCCTCGCGGTGTGTCCACTCCGTCACGCTTTCACGGGTACACTCGCGCGCGTTCGCATGAAGACGCTCCGCTTTTGCGCCGTGTGGTTGTGCGTTGCGTTCAACGCGTTCGCTGAAGATGGCGCGGCGTTGCTCCAACGCGCGAAGGACCAGCTCGAAGATCTCGAAGCCGACGCCGCGGTGAAGACGCTCGCGCTGGCTGAGAAACAGCCCGGCAATTCGCGCGCGACCCTCGAGGAGATTCACCTGTATCGCGGCATCGCGAGCGGCGTGCTCGGCAACAAGCCCGCGATGCAAGACGCGTTTCGCTGGCTGCTCGTGGTGAACCCCGAAGCGAAGCTCCCGAAGGATCAACCGCCCAAAGTGCAGACGCCCTTCTACGAGGCGAAGGCGTGGGCGGAGACCGCGGGGCCGTTGCTGTTCGCTCCGTCAGCCGAGATTTCGGGAGCGAAGGTGACCGCGCTCCAGGTGAAGGTGGAGAAAGACACGCTCAAGCTCGCGAA
>JBEHYH010000005.1:0-35036 GCA_048498275.1 Myxococcota bacterium
TTCGAGTTTCTATGTCGCTGCTGCATGCCTCGGCGCGCACATTCTCAACTGGACCGTGAGCGGCTCGTCGGCGTCGAAGGGCGAGACGCTGGTCGACACCGCGAAGAACATCGCGGCGCTCGGCGTGAGCATCATCGTGGTACGGCACTCGAGCAGCGGCGCGGCGGCGCTCGTCGCGCGCTCGGTGAACTGCTCGGTGGTGAACGCCGGCGACGGTCAGCATGAACACCCCTCTCAGGCGCTGCTCGATGCGTACACGCTGTGGCGTCGCTGGGGCGCGCTCGAAGGCAGGCGGGTGGCGATCGTCGGCGACATTCTTCACAGCCGCGTCGCGCGTTCGAACCTGCATTGTTTGAAAGCGCTCGGCGCGAACGTCGTCTTCTGCGGGCCTCCGACGATGCTGCCGTTGGAGCTCTCGTCGCTCGGGGTCGAAGTGACGACCGAGCTCGACGTCGCGCTCGCCAACGCCGACGCGGTGATGATGCTGCGAATCCAGAAAGAGCGGCAGTCTGACGCGCTCTTCCCCAGCGCCGACGAGTACCACCGGCGCTGGGGCCTCACGAATGAGCGCGCCGCGGCGTTGAAGAACGAAGCGGTGGTGCTGCACCCGGGCCCCGTGAATCGCGGCCTCGAACTCTCGCCCGAGGTCGCCGACGGCCAGCGCAGCCTGATTCTCGAGCAGGTCGAGAACGGCGTCGCGGTGCGCAAGGCGATCCTGGAGTCGGTGTCATGAGGCTCGTGCTCCGTGGCGGGAGGTTGGTCGACCCGGCGTCGAAGCGTGACGCGCCCGGTGAGGTGTTGATCGTCGATGGTGAAATTGCGGCGGTCGCGCCGAAGGTCGATGCGGCGGGCGCGCGGGTGATCGACGTCGCCGGAGCCATCGTCGCTCCCGGCCTCGTCGATCTGCACAGCGTGTTGACCGATGAGCGCGACGTCGACGCGGCGCTGCGCGGTGGCTTCACGACGGTCGTCACCGTCCCCTCGAGTGATTCGATTTCGTCTGACCGGCTGCGCGTGATCGCTGCGGCGCCGCTGACGCGGAACCTCGCGGGCGACGAGCTCGGTGAGACCGATGGTGGCTCGCCGGTGTTGAGCCAGGGGTTTTCGCCAGTCGCGCGAGCGGGCGTGATGCGCCGCGCGCTGCGGTATTCAGCCGGCTTCGACAAGCTGTTGATGACGCACGCTGAAGACAGGTCGCTGAGCGGGCCCGGCGTGATCGGCTTCGGCCAGACGGCGACGCGGCTCGGTTTGCTCGGCGTGCCTGAATCGTCGGAGACGTCGGTGGTCGCGCGCGACCTGATGATCCTCGAGGAGACCGGCGGCCGGCTGCACTTCGCGCACCTGACGACGGCGCGCTCGGTGGAGCTCATCGCCGAAGCAAAGAAGCGTGGCCTCAAGGTGAGCTGCGATGTGACGCCGCACCATCTGACGCGAGATACGCGCGCGGCTGAGGGCTACTCGCTCGACGCCCGCGTGTGGCCGCCGCTGCGGAGCGAGAACGATGTGCTCGCGCTTCGCAAAGGCCTCGCCGACGGAATCATCGATGCCATCGCGTGCGATCATGTTCGCGTCGACGTGCTCGATCGCGAACACCCGTTCGAATCATGCGCGCCGGGGTGCGAAGCGTTCGAACAAGCGCTCCCCGCGGCGCAGCGGTCTGGCCTCAGCATCTCGCGGGCCATCGAAGCACTCTCGACGACGCCGGCCCGGCTGCTCGGGCTCAAGAGCGGCCTGATTCCCGGCGTGCCCGCGGCGATCACCGTGATCGATTCTTCCACCTGGAGCGTCCGCGGTTCGATCATCGGCGCCCGCCACACTTTTCCCGCAGGAGTCGTCACGTGAAACGCGCAGTTCTCGCTCTGGCTGATGGCACGGTGTTCGAAGGGCGCTCGTTCGGCGCGCACGAAGACACCGTCGGCGAAGTCGTCTTCAACACCTCGATGTTCGGGTACCAGGAGATCCTCACCGACCCGTCGTACGTCGGTCAGATCGTGACGATGGCGTACCCACACATCGGCAACGTCGGCGCGAACCCTGAAGATCAAGAATCGGAGCGCCCGCACGCGGTCGGCATGGTGGTGCGCGAATATTCGGAGCCGTCGAACTTCCGCGCGGCCCAGTCGCTCGACGCGTACCTCGCGCACTGGAAGGTCGCGGGCATCGAAGGGCTCGATACGCGGCGTCTGGTGCGTCACCTCCGCACGCACGGTTCGCAGATGGGGGTGATTTCGACCGGCGGCGCGAGTGACAAGGCGCTCATCGAGAAAGCGAAGAGCGCGCCCGGCATGGAGGGCATGGATCTCGCGACCGGCATCTCGACGAAGGCCGTCTATGAGTGGACCAAGGCGACCCCGAACGTGTTGATCGGTGACGCGAACAAGGCGGTCGCGCCGAAGTTCCGCGTGGTCGCCGTCGATTACGGGCTCAAGAAGGCGATGCTGCAGTTCCTCGTCGATGTCGGCTGCCACGTCACCGTGGTGCCCGCCTGGGCGACGGCGAAGGAGATCCTCGACCGCAAACCCGACGGCGTTTTCCTCACCAACGGCCCCGGCGACCCGGCGGCGGTGAAGGGCGCCGACAAGACCGTCGCGGAGCTCATCGGCAAGGTGCCCATCTTCGGCATCTGTCTGGGGCATCAGATTCTCGCGCTCGCGCTCGGCGGCAAGACCTGGAAGATGAAGTTCGGGCACCGCGGCGCGAATCAGCCGGTGAAAGATCTGCAGACCGGCAAGGTCGAGATCACCTCGCAGAACCACGGCTTCGCGGTCGATTCGAAGAGCCTCGAGGGGAAGGGCGTCGTCACGCACCTGAACCTCAACGACCTCACGGTCGAAGGCCTCGAGGTGCCGGGCTCGAAGGCGTTCTCGGTGCAGTACCACCCTGAAGCGTCGCCCGGCCCGCATGACGCGCGGTACCTGTTCGAGCGTTTCGCGTCAGTGATGGCCGCGAAATGAGCGCCGCGCCGCATCCCTTCCTCGAAGAGCTGGTCACCTTCGCCACTCCCGAGACGACGAAGGACGATCTGCTCGCCGCGCGCGCCGAGTACTTCGAGAAGACCGGCGAAGTGTTCGATGAAGATCGGCAGATCGAGCTGCGCCTCGCTGGTTTTCTCGAGCACTACGCGTGTGATCGCCTCGCTCCGCATTTCGGGAAGACGCCAGCGCGTGAACGCTATGAGCGCGCGCTGCGTGAGGCCGGTCACCACCGTGCCGCCGGGTTTCGCGCGCTGACCGAGACGCTCCACGGGCTGTTCGAGATCGAGAAGATCTCGCCGGGCGAAGTGAAGCTGACGTCGCTCTTCGGCGGCATCACGCGCGACGTCACCGAGCGCCGGCACATCGTCGGGCTCGAGGTCGGAGACGTGATCGAAGCACGGCTCATCCCCTTCGATGGGCACTTCCACTTCTCGCCGTCGTACTGCTTTCACCCGCACGAAGCGGCGCCGCTGATTCGCGCCGAAGCGAAGCGCCTGGCGAAGGATGGCGTCGACGAGCGCGCGTTCGTCTTCGAGTGCGCGTTGCGCGCGCTGAAAGTCGATCGCTACCGGCAGATCGCGGTGGAGAAGATCTACGACTTCTCCGCGCGCCGTTAACGCGAGTCGAGCAGCTCGAGAAAATCGCGGAGCCGTTCGAGCTCGTCGTCGTCGATGCCGTCGAACTCGACGCCGAACCCCGAAACAGAGACGCTGACATGTTCCGCGTTGCGGGTGCGAACGTCGATCCGCGCCCGCCCGATGCGCGCGATGCGGACATGCGCCGCGAGATGTTCGCCGCCGGGCAGGGGCAACCACAGCGTGCCACCTTCGTCGATCTGCAGGTCGCCCAGCGCCGCGACCTCCTCGAGAAACGCCCCGGTTTCGGAGAGTTCGAGCAGCCGCGCGCGCACCGCGCCGCCGCCTCCATCGAGCTCGAACTCGGAGGGGATCTCACAGCGATACCGGACGGGCCGCGGTGTCGTCATGCGCGACGGAAGTTCGCACGAAGCGACACCCGCCCGCGCTTCAAAGATTCGAGGTGCCGCGATGTGTACAAAACGCGCCGATTGACGCGGCGTCAGTCGAATTTCTACTCTTCCAGGCAGTGGTGGCAGTGGAGCCATCCGGGGGGACTGCAGCAGCTTGTAGAGCTTGCGTCATTCGGAGGCCGGTAGTGACGAACAACCGAAAGTACGAGCGTGTACCGTCGAAACTTCGCTGCTGGTGCGAAGGTGAGAACGTGACTGTCTACGCGCGGATCGGGAACATGAGCGAGGGCGGTTTATTTCTCCGCACGAGCACTCCCCTGGCGCGCGGGGCGAAGGCGCGCCTGCGTTTCGG
Organism: Myxococcota bacterium; assembly: GCA_048498275.1. GTDB lineage: Bacteria > Myxococcota > Myxococcia > Myxococcales > Myxococcaceae > Archangium_A. Next base: position 4,316 of record JBEHYH010000005.1, read on the forward strand.
GAGCGACGGCTTCGAGGCCACCGCGCGGGTGGTGTGGAGCCGGGTCGAAGGGCAGGAAGGGCCCGCGGGGATGGGCCTCGAATTCGAGGGCCCTGAAGATCAGATTCGTGAAGCGATCCGCCGGATGATCGACGAAGATCGCCGCATCGTCGCCAATTAAACCTGTCGTTCTCGGGGCACCCGTTTTGCGCATCGCAATCATCTCCGACATTCACAGCAACATCGAAGCACTCACCGAAGTGATGAAGACGATCGACAAGCAGAAGGTCGATCGCATCGTGTGCCTGGGTGACGTGGTCGGTTACGGCGCTTCGCCGAACCCGTGCTGCGAAATCGTCCGCGCCAACGCGGAGATCACCTTGCTGGGCAACCATGACGCCGCCGTCGCCGGCCGCATGGACTACTCGTTCTATTACGACGCCGCCCGGCACGCGCTCGACTGGTCGGCCAACGCGCTCGAAGAAGACAAGCTCGTGTGGCTGCGGAGCCTCCCGTACACGTATCGCATCGGCGAGGTCGGCTTCAGCCACGGCTCGCCCATCGACCCGCGCTCGTACGAGTACATCTTCGCGCTCGAGCAGGCGCGTGAGTTGACGCCGTTCTCGGGCGACTTGCCGGAGGTCACCTTCATCGGCCACTCGCACCTCTGCAAGGCGTTCGCGCTCGGCTCGGGTGAAGTGAACGACGTGGTCGCGCAGAAGTTCGGTATCCGCCGCGGGTACAAGTACATCATCAGCGTCGGTTCGGTCGGCCAGCCGCGCGACTACGACAACCGCTCGTGCTTCGTCATCTACGACACGGAGCAGCGGACGGTGGAATACGTCCGCGTGGAGTACGACATCCAGACCTCGGCGCAGAAGATCTTCGACGCCGACCTCGCGCTGAACTTCGGAAAGAGACTCTTCCTCGGAGTCTGATGCGGCGCTAAGCGCTGCGTCTCTCCGATGCGTGATCAGACTTTCATGACGTTGATGCGGTTGTTGCCGAAGTCGGCGCTCTCAGCGCTGGTCGGCAAGGCCACGCGCGCGCCTGTTCCTCCGGCGCTCCACCAGGCCGCGATGCGGGTGTTCGCGAAGCAGTTCAAGGTGAACCTCGACGAGGCCGAGGGCTCCATCGAAGACTTCGAGAACTTCGGTGCGTTCTTCACGCGCAAGCTGAAGCCGGGCCTGCGCACCATCGACATGACGGAGAACGTCGTGGCGAGCCCGGTCGATGCGCACGTGTCGCAGGCGGGTTTGATTGAGCGCGGAGCGTGCCTGCAGGCGAAAGGCATCTCGTTCCCCGTCGACAAGCTGCTGGGTGATGCGCGCCGCGCGTTGGACTTCGAAGGCGGCTCGTTCGCGACGCTGTACCTCTCGCCGCGCGACTACCATCGCTTTCATGCGCCGCTGCCGGGCACGATCACCGGGTACCACTACCTGCCGGGCGAGTTCTGGCCGGTGAATCAGGCGTCGGTGAACACCACCGATGCGCTGTTCGCGGTGAATGAGCGTCTCGTCACGTATCTCGATACGCCGGCCGGCCCGTGCGCGTACATCGCGGTCGGTGCCACGTGTGTCGCGCGCATTCACGCCGCGTACGACGAGATCATCACGCACACCGGTCAGGGCGCGCGCTCGCACACGTACCCGCGGCCGATGCCCATCGAGAAGGGCGGCGAGATCGGCATGTTCGAGATGGGGTCGACGGTGATCATGCTGTTCGCCAAGGGCCGCGTGACGTGGGAGCCCTCGTTGACTCCCGACGCGCCGGTGGTGCTCGGTCAGAAGATCGGAACGTTCAAGTGAGTGGTCCGAAGCTGCAGGCGGTGAAGGGCATGAACGATCTGCTGCCTCCGCAGATCGAGCTCTGGCAACGCGTTGAAGCGGTCGCGCGGGAACTCTTCGGCCACTACGGCTTCTCGGAAATCCGCACGCCGATCGTCGAGGCGACGGAGCTCTTCGTTCGCAGCGTCGGCGAGGTCACCGACATCGTCGGCAAGGAGATGTACACGTTCACCGACAAGGGTGAGCGCAGCATCACCATGCGACCCGAGGGCACGGCTCCGGCGGCGCGCGCGTACATCGAGCACAACATCGCCAACGCCGAGCCGGTGACGCGCTGGTTCTACATGGGCCCGATGTTCCGCTACGAGCGCATGAAGACGGGCCGCTACCGTCAGTTTCATCAGCTCGGCGCGGAGTCGTACGGCTCGCTCGACCCCGCGCAGGACGTCGAGGTCATCGCGCTGGTGTCGGCGTTCTTGAAGAAGCTCGGCGTGCCCGACATCACGCTGCACCTGAACTCGCTGGGCGATGGCTCGACGCGGCCGGCGTATCTCGAGGCGCTCAAGAAGCACTTCGCGCCGTTGCTCGAGAAGATGAGCGATGACGCGAAGCTGGCGTTCGAGCGCAACACGATGCGCCTGCTCGACTCGAAGGAAGAGGCGCTGAAGGACGCGATCGCGAGCGCTCCGGCGATCACCGACTTCCTCGATGACGCCTCGAAGGAGCACTTCGAGGCCGTGAAGCGCCTGCTGACGAAGCTGGGCATCGGGTTCGAACTCGATCGCCGGCTGGTGCGCGGGCTCGACTACTACACACGTACGACTTTCGAGTTCATCTACTCGCCGCAGGGTGACAACGCGCTGGGCACCGCGGGCACGGTGTGCGGCGGCGGGCGCTACGATCGGCTCGTACAGGAACTCGGCGGCCCCGAGAAACCCGCGGTCGGTTTTGCGATGGGCCTCGATCGGCTCGTGCTGCTGCTCGAGTCGTTGAACAAGCCCGTGAAGCGCGGCCCCACGTTGTTCATCGGCACGTTCGACGGCGCGGAACGCGATGACGCGATCGCGTTGGTGATGAAGCTGCGCGACGAAGGGCACTTCGTCGACTTCGACCCGCGTGGCGGAAAAATCGGCAAACAGAAGGAGCGCGCCAGCAAGGTCGGAGCGCGTTTCTTCGCCGGCTACGGCGGCAACGAACACTCCTCGCGCACGTTGAAGATCGATGATCTGAACGCGCCGCGTGAAGCTCCGAAGTCGGAGACCGTCACCTTCGACGCGCTCGCTGGCTGGCTCAAAGCGCAGAACTGAGAGAACCCATGCGCCTCGCGTTGCTCGTCTCGCTCCTCGCCGTGCCCGCGCTCGCTGAAGAACTCGCGGAGGTCGACAAGCCGGCGCCGCAGTTCCGCCTACCGGTCTACAACCCGAAGGCGTTCGGCGAATCGTTCGTGGCGCTCGACAGCTTCGTCGGCGACGCGCGCACCGACAAAGACGGCAAGGTGCTCGTGGTGTCGTTCATGGCGAGCTACTGCGGCCCCTGCAAAAAAGAGATGCCGTACCTGCAGAAGCTCTACGCGGAGAATCGCGACAAGGGCCTCCGCGTGATGATGGTCGCCATCGATTCAGAAGAAGAAGGGCAGAAGAAGGTCGACGAGCTGATCGCGCTGAACAACGTCACGTTCCCCGTGGCGAAGGACCGCTTCAATATCGTCGCGCGGCGGTGGTTGGGTTCGCAGAGCCCGTTGCCGTCGCTCTTCTTCGTGCGCACCGATGGGAAGATCGCGTCGGTGCATCGCGGGTATTCGCAAGACGGTGCGCTGGTGCTCGCGGAAGAGATCGAGAAGGCGATCGGCGTGAAGGTCGCGCTTCCTGCCGCTCCGGAGCCGGTCGACGCGGGCGTACCCGAGGCGCCGAAGGGCAAGAAGCCGGCGAAGAAAAAGAAGTGAGCAAGCTGCTGGTCATCGCGGGGCCGACCGCTTCGGGGAAAACGGCGCTCGCGGTGCAGCTCGCGCTCAAGACGAACGCGGAGATCATCAGCGCCGATTCGCAGCAGGTCTATCGGCATTTCAACATCGGCATGGCGAAGCCGTCGGCTGACGAACTCGCCGCCGTTCCGCACCACCTGATCGACATCGTCGAACCGACTGAAGAATTCTCGGCGGTGCGTTGGGCGAGCCTCGCTGATGCCGCCATCGCCGACCTTCGCGCGCGCGGGAAGAATGTCGTCGTGTGCGGCGGCACCGGGCTCTACTTGCGAGTGCTGCTCCATGGCGCGGTCGAAGCGCCGTCGCGTGATGAAGCACTGCGTGCAGAACTCGAAAAACTCGCGAGCGAAGAACTACACGCGAAATTGAAAACCGTCGATCCCGTGACGGCGGAGAAGCTGCCGATCCCCGATCGCGTACGCATCATTCGCGCGCTCGAAATTCACGCGCTCACCGGAAAACCCGCGAGTGCGCACCGTGAAGAGCACTCGTTCGCACCGGATCGCTACGAATACGATCTGCTCGTGCTGAACCCCGAACGTGAGGCGCTCTACGAAGTCATCAACGCGCGCACGCAGCGCATGTTCGACGCGGGGCTCATCGATGAAACGCGGGCGCTTGTGCGGCGCGGGTTTCGCGAAACGGCTCCGATGCGCGCGGTCGGTTACTCACAAGCGCTCGAAGTACTCGACGGTTCGCTCACCGTTGCGAAAGCGGTCTCCGACACGGCTCAAGCCACGCGGCACTACGCGAAGCGCCAGTTCACCTGGTTCAAGAAGGAGAAGGGAGCGCGCTTCATGACCATCGCCGAGGCGCAACGGTGGACCTGATTCTCCTCGTCGCGCAGGTGTTGCTGGTCGTGCTGCTCGTCGTGATCCCGCTCTTCAGTGGCTACGACAAATGGCAGGAATGGTCGGGCCGGCGAAAGGTCGTCGCGGTTGCGTTGGCCATTGGCATCGCGGTCGTCGCGTTCAGTCAGTACCGGCGCATCGTGACGCTCGACAAGACCGGCATCGGCAACGCGTTCAAACCCGGCGCGACGCACATGCGTGGGCCCTGGTTCGCCGAGCGCGTGGGTGTCTCGCTGTGGGAATGGCTCGCCACGATGGTCGCCGGCTCCGTATTGCTCGCGCTCGTTCTCGAGTCGTGGCGGCGCAAGAAGCGTGGGCAAGCCGTTGGCTACCTCGCGCTGTTCGCGCTCATGGTCGGCCTCGCGACGCTCTTGAAGCTTCGTTCGTGGTCCGGCGATTGATTGCCGGCGCGTCTCCAGGTGAGCTCCGGTGCGCATTTTGGACGCTATCAGCCTGCCTGAAAGTAGCTCCTGAGACGGTGGCGGATCGCCCGGCGGAACCATAGAAGCCGCCCGCCATGCTCGAGTTCGTCGACACGTTTCTCCGCCGTCATGTTGGACCCTCATCGCGAGACATCGAGGAGATGCTCAAGACCATCAACGCGCCGTCGCTCGACGCGCTGATCGATCAGACGGTGCCGCGCGCGATCCGCGTGAAGAAGCCGCTGAATCTGCCCGAGGCGAAGGGTGAACGTGAAGTGCTCGAAGAGCTGAAGACCCTCGCGTCGCAGAACGTCGTCGCGAAGTCGTTCATCGGCGCCGGCTACTACGACACCACGACGCCCGGCGTGATCCTCCGCAACATCCTGCTGAACCCGGGTTGGTACACCGCGTACACGCCGTATCAGGCGGAGATCGCGCAGGGCCGCCTCGAGGCGCTGCTCAACTTCCAGACCGTCATCTGCGATCTGACCGGCCTGCCCGTTTCGAACGCGTCGCTGCTCGACGAGGCCACCGCGGCCGCCGAGGCGATGCACATGGCGCACTCGCTCTCGAAGGACGAGAGCGTGAACGCGTTCTTCGTCTCGAAAGACTGCCACCCGCAGACCATCGAAGTGGTGCGCACGCGCGCGAAGCCGCTGGGTTGGGAAGTGATCGTCGGCGATCACGCGACGTTCGATTTCTCGAAGAAGGTGTTCGGCGTCGTCCTCCAGTACCCGGCGACCGATGGCGCGGTGCATGACTATTCCGCGTTCATCAACAAGGCGCGCAACGTGGGGGCGGCGGTGATCCTCGCGGCTGATCTGCTGGCGCTGACGATGCTCAAATCGCCCGGCGAACTCGGCGCCGACATCGCCGTCGGTTCAGCGCAGCGCTTCGGCGTTCCGTTGGGTTTCGGCGGTCCCCACGCCGGCTACATCTCGACGAAGGCCGAGCTCGCGCGCACCATGCCCGGCCGCATCATCGGTATGAGCGTCGATGCGAACGGTCACTCCGCGTTGCGCATGGCGCTGCAGACGCGCGAGCAACACATTCGTCGTGAGAAGGCGACCTCGAACATCTGCACCGCGCAGGTGCTGCTCGCGGTGATGGCCGGCATGTACGCCGTCTACCACGGCCCCAACGGGCTCAAGCAGATCGCCGGCCGCGTGAATCACCTCGCGCGCACGTTCGCCGCGGGCCTGCTGAAGGCCGGCGTGAAGGTGAACCACGAAGCGTTCTTCGACACGGTGGCGCTCTCGGTGCACAACGCGCAGCAGCTCTGCGACGCGGCCGAGAAGAAGGGCCTCAACCTGCGCAAGCTGAGCGCGACCGACGTCAGCGTCTCGTTCGACGAGACGAGCTCAGCGCAGCACGTCGAAGCGTTGCTCTCGCTGGTCGGTGATGCGCAGAACGCCGAAGCGCTCGCGGCGACGGTGCAGAACTCGAACATCCCCGAGGGGCTGCGCCGCACGAGCGCGTACTTGACGCACCCGACGTTCAACAGCTTCCACACCGAGCACGAGATGCTTCGCTACATCCGCTCGCTCGAGGCGAAAGATCTGTCGCTGTGTCACTCGATGATCGCGCTCGGCAGTTGCACGATGAAGCTCAACGCGACCGCCGAGATGGAGCCGGTCACCTGGCCTGAGTTCAACGCGATTCACCCGTTCGCGCCCGCGTCGCAGTGGAAGGGCTACGCGCAGATCTTCACGCAGCTCGAGAGCTACCTCTCGGAGATCACCGGCTTCGCGGGTTGCTCGCTGCAGCCGAACGCCGGTTCGCAGGGAGAATACGCAGGGCTGATCGTGATCCGGCAGTTCCACGAAGCGCGTGGTCAGGGGCATCGCAACATCTGTCTCATCCCCGCGAGCGCGCACGGCACCAACCCGGCGAGCGCGGTGATGGTCGGCTACGAGGTGGTGGTCGTCAAAACCGACGCGAGCGGCAACGTCGACGTGTCTGACCTCAAGGACAAGATCGCGGCGCACAAAGACAACCTCGCGGCGTTCATGATCACGTACCCGTCGACGCACGGCGTGTTCGAAGAGTCGATCACCGAGATGTGCGAGCTGATCCACGCGGCCGGCGGTCAGGTCTACATGGACGGCGCCAACATGAACGCGCAGGTCGGCATCTGCCGCCCGGGCGATTTCGGCCCCGACGTGTGCCACCTGAATCTCCACAAGACGTTCTGCATTCCGCACGGCGGTGGCGGCCCCGGCATGGGCCCGATCTGCGTCGCGAAACACCTCGTGCCGTTCCTGCCCACGCACCCGCTGCAGAAGGTCGGCGGCGAGCAGGGTTCAGGCCCGGTGTCGGCGGCTCCGTGGGGCAGCGCGAGCATTCTGCTGATCTCGTGGGTCTACATTCGCCTGATGGGCGGCGATGGGCTGACGCAGGCCACGCGGCTCGCGATTCTCAACGCGAACTACGTCGCCGAGAAACTCGAGAGCAGCTTCCCCGTGCTGTACCGCGGCTCGCACAAGCGCGTGGCGCACGAATGCATCCTCGACATGCGCAAGCTCAAGAGCACCAGCGGCGTCGAAGTCGAAGACGTCGCCAAGCGCTTGATGGACTACGGCTTCCACGCGCCGACCGTTTCGTTCCCCGTCGTCAGCACGATGATGGTGGAGCCCACGGAATCGGAGTCGCGCGCCGAGCTCGACCGGTTCATCGACGCGATGTTGTCGATCAAGGCGGAGATCGTCGAGATCGAAGCCGGCAAGCTGCCGCGCGACAACAACCCGCTCAAGCACGCGCCGCACACCGCCGAAGTCGTCACGGCAGACGAGTGGACGCGCCCGTATTCGCGTTCGCGCGCCGCGTTCCCGCTCCCGTGGGTGAAGAAGCACAAGTTCTGGCCTTCGGTCGGCCGCGTGAACGGCGTGCAGGGCGATCGCAAGCTGATCTGCTCGTGCCCGCCGGTCGAAGACTACGTGTGACGCTCAGCGCGCTTTGAAGGTGGCGCTCTCGTTTCGGCGGTACTTCATCATCGGCGCTCGGAGACCTCGTGGACAACGTTGGGCCGTCACCGCGCGCCGCGCAGGCTGAAATAGCGGCCTGCGAGGTCGACCGAGTACGCGAGTTCCAGCGTCGGGCCGGCGGCTGCCACCAGGTGCTGCCGGTAGTGAAGCTCCTTCCCCGGCATGGAAGGTGGCGACCACGACAGCGACTCGGTGGGCTCGAGTGAGCCGCCGAGACGACGCCATTCGAAGACCGGAGGCAGATGCAGGCTGGTCTCGACGCGCGCTGTCGGCCACGACGCGGCGGGGAGCGTCACACCCATTCGACCCGAGAGATGGAACACGCCGAAGTCGCGCTCCAACGTGAGCTCGAGCTTCGCGGTGTTCTCACCGGGGCGCACGGGGTTCACCTTCCACGTCACTTCGCGACCTTCGGGCACGACGAGCGGAGAACCGTTCACGCTCACGCGCGACATCGCCCACGACTCGGGCAGCTTGAGTGTCAGCGGCTGTTCGCGGTCCAACTCCAGCTCGTATTGCATCGTCAGCCGCGCGCGGCCTTCGACGGTGCTGACGAGTTGCGCGAGTGCGGCGGTGATCACGGGTTCCATCGGTGGGCGCGCGGCGATCGTCTGCGCTTTGCGCGCGGTGATGGTCTTCCAACGCACGGTCCACGCGCCGCCGTCCGACATCAGCTCGGAGCTGCACAGCAGCGAATCCATCTCGCTGTCGACATCGATGCGCATCACGCCATCGAGGAGATCTGCGCCGCGCGTCAGCCGGCCGTAGTGAGCGCCACCCTCGAAGCCCATCATCTGGAACTTCAGCTCGAGCGGCCATGAACCGGTGGTCTTCGAGACCAGCACCAGTTCTCCGTTCTGCACGGCGACGAGCCCGCCTTCGACCTGCGTCGCCGAGACCAGCCACGCGTTGCCGCGCTCCATCTTGAAGAGCGACAGCTTCGTCCATCGGGAATCGTCGACGATGCTGACGGTGAGGTTCACGGTGAACTCCACGGAGTCGCCGACGACGCGCGCTGCCAATCGCTGATCGGTGATGGCGCCGCTCACCGGAGCGGAAGGCACGACCTGCCCACTGCGGTACTGCTCGAGCGGCATGGTGACGGTGGCCGACGACGGTTCTGCAGCGAGCAACAACGCGATGAGCGCGGGCGTCATGACGCACCTCCGGGTGAGAGACGATCTGAGAGAAGCGCGCGCACCTGCACGTTGGTGATGAGCGCCATGGCCGCGAGCAACGCCGCGAGCAGTTCGAGGGTGTAGATGAGCCCGGTAAAGCCCGGCAGCAGCACCGCCGCGGCGAGGATCACCTGCGTCGCGACCCACGCGCCGGTGATCACACGCTTCTTCTCGTCGGGGAACAGACGAGAGATGAACAGCACCACGGCCGCGCCGAACGCGGACATCGTCAGCGCCCACGCGAGCACGAAGTGCATGAACGCGCCGAGGTACGCGAGCAACACGAAGGTGAAACCGAACGCCGCCGCCGCGACGTAGCTCTCGAAGATGCTCAAGCGCCGGCGATGTTTGAGTGACAGCAGCGACATCACCGCGAAGAACGCGAGCGCCGGAAAGAACGCGCGAGACGACATCGTCGCGACGAGGTCATCGTATTTCTTCATCGACGGCAGCACGACACCGAGCGCGACGCCTGATTCCAGCGACGGGTATTTCCACACGAGCGACGCGCGGCCGTTGCCGATCGTCTTCTCGCTCGCGGCGAGCACGTACGCCGGGTAATCGATGTTGTCGCCGCCCTCGACATCGATGTTCAACGTCACGTCGTGCGCCGCGAGTGCAGGATCGAGCGAATACACGAACGACTCGAGGCCGCGTGCTTTGTAGCGAATGTGAAAGGTCGCCTCGCCGCCGACGGGGAGCCGGCCGGTCCACACCAGGCGGTTGCCTTGTTCGCCGAGATCGAGCGGCGCAGGCTGATCGTTCACCGCGAACGAGAGCTCCGAGAGCAGCACCTGCGACTTGTCGACCTCGATGGGGAAGACGAAGGCCACGTCGATGTCGTGCGGTTGCTCGTTCTTCGCGACGTAGCGCCCGTCGAAGACGAAATCGAAGCCCGAGAAATAGGCGAGCCCGCGCTTGCGGTAGTTCATCTGCGCGTCGACGTTCACGTGTTGCCGGGCGAGCGCGAGCGGCGAGAGCTCGGTAAAGACGGTGCCGCTCTGAACCCAACGCACCGAGGGCGCGGCCTGTTGAACGGGTGCTCCCCAACGAGACTCGACGGCGTCGGCGACCTCGGTGTTGGCGAAGTCGGTCCTCGTCGAGACCTGCCCGGCGATGACCAGCGTCGTGAACATCACGATGGCGAGTGAACCGGTCACGTTCTGCTGCCAGAGCCAGTTGAAGCCACGTGCGACGGCGTTGGAGCGTGGTGGTGTCGTCATGGCGCGCGACCTGTCCAATTCGCGTGCCACACGTGATGTCGGGCGTCTGCGGAGGGCCGGCGTGGCCGAGGAGCAACGCCGCGCGGTTCGACGGCCTCGCGGAGCAACTCCGTGTAGCGTGGGATCACCATGGGCTTCTGGTCGTGGTTGTTCCCGTCAGACGAAGAGAAGATCTCGCGCGCGAGAAAACTGATCCAGGAAGAACAGTTTCTCGCGGCGCGGGAGTACCTGCGCGGGGTGAAGGGCGATGAGGCGGAGAAGCTCCGCGCGCTCGCGATTGCGCAGAAGCGCGTCGAGCCTGTCGAAGAGCCTCCGATGACCGCGGAGGAAGCGGATCGAGCGCTCAACTTCGGGGCGAACGTCGTCGAGCAGCTCAAGGGCAACACCGGCGATCGTGATCTGAAGCTCGCGCTCGAGGTGATGCAGCAGCTCAACCAGCCGCCGAAGCACGAGCCCGAGGTTCCGTTCTCCGAAGACCCGATCGAGATCGCGACCGCGGTCGCGCGCCAGAAACGCGCGGGCGACCCGGGGCCGGTGTTCGTCGACGCGGTGTGGTTGCTCAAGTCGCGCGAGCTGCCGCTCCCTGAGCTCGCGACGCCGGAGCGGAAGTCTGTCGCGGCGCTCGTCGAGGCGGCGGTCGCGGGTGACATTCAGCGCGCGCTGGCGTCGCTCGACGACGTGTCGACCTCGTACGTCGATGCGCTGCTGGCTGATTCCTGGCCGCTGGAGATCGCGCGTCATGCGCTGACGACGAAGAACCCTGCGCTCGTGGGCCCGCGGTTGGTGGCGGCGCTCGCTGACCCGTCGTTGGCGTTGAAGGTCATCGAGCTCGAGCGCGACGCGTTTCGCCGGCAGTCGCTCACGCTCGAGGCGTTGCTGGGGGCGATCGATGCAGGCCGGCCGATGGGCGCGCTCGAAGCGCGTTGGGAAGAGACGACTGACGAAGAGCTGTTCCTCGAAGGCCGAACGCGTCTGCTGGCGCGGAAAGATCTCGGCGCTGCGGAGCTCTCGTGGAATCAGATCATGGGGATCAATGGAGACCCCGTTGGGTTCGCGTCTGAAGCGCTCTTTTCGCGGCTCGCGAAGCACGACCCAGCGCGGGCGTTGAAGCTCGCGGTGAGCGAAGAGCGCTCAGGCACCGATGAGTTGCCGCGCGTGCTGGCGTGTCATCTCGGCGGCGCCGATGTTCGCCCGCTGCTCGACAGCTACATCGATTCGCTCACGGCCGATTCGTATCGCCCGTTCACGCATTTCTTCGAGCTCGCCGGGCTCTGCGTGCGTCTCGAAGATGAAGCGCGCCTGCGCAAGACGCTCGAAAAGTCGGGGCCGTTGGGCTGGCAAATCGCGATGGCGGCGCGTGTGCCGGTGATGGCGCTCGCGCTCCGTGACTCTCAGAGGTTGCCGGCGGTGCTCGAGGTCTGTTCCGCGAAATATGAGCTCGGTTTCGTCGCCGGTCGTGACGCGTCTGACGGCGGGCTCCACGCCGGTAACGTCGTCTACCGGCCCGACTGGCTGTCAGAGCAGCCGCCGCGCTCGGTGGAAACGCTCCGAATCACGGCAGCGCTGGGCCAGAAGGGCCCGCGCTGGTTCCCCGCGCGCCTCGCGTGATTCGACGAAACCAGCCGGTTGAAAGCGCTGTCTGATGAACGTGCTCCTCCTGCTGCTCACGCTGTCTGCCGCGCCGCTCACCGACGGCGAATTCTGGGTTCCGCGCAGAGACCGTCAGGGCATCTCGCGCGGTGACGGGCGCACCACCGAGAGTCACTGGACGCTCGAGTGTGAACGCGTGGAGGTGAAAGGGCGGCTGCTGACGCTCGGCGAGTTCACATTCAATCACCGCGACGGGAAGATCTATTCGCCGATGTTCAGCTCGCCGTACCGGCATGTGCCGTTGAGCGGCGCGTGCCTCGACACGTTCCCCGAGACGCCGCGCTTCGCCACGCTCGAAGAATGTTCGAAGTCTCGCGGCCCGCTGACCATCACCTGCGACGGAGGCGATTGTCATGCGAGCGTGCCGTTCGTCGCGTTCCCCAACTGCGACGTGGAGATGCGCGCGATCACGCAGCTCGCCGAGCTCGCGTTGAGCGTCGAACATGATGACGCGGTGAAGACGCTCGAGCGCGTCAACGTGCTCACGAAGAAGGGCGGCAAGCTGTGGCAGCGCGGCGGGTGTGAAGTCGTCACCTTGAAGGCGGGCAAGGGCGGGCTGACTACGCTCCACGGGCCCGATTGGGAAGCCGAGGGCACCCTCGAGCCGGTTTTCGGTCAGGCGCGCCTGCAGGCGACTCGAACCTGGGCCACCGATGGCAGCCTCGGCATGTCGGGCTCCAGCGCCCAGACCGAGCCTCTGCTGCTCGGGAAGAGCCTTCTCATTCTCGGCCGGCGGGTGCTGTTCACCGATGAAGCCGCCTGTGTCGCGGAGAGCAAGAAGCTGTAAGGTCCGCGCCCTCGATGGCTTCTGAAGTCAAAAAGTCGGTCCGCTTCGGCAAGTACACGTTGATCGATCGAATCGCCGTCGGCGGCATGGCGGAGATCTTTCTCGCGCGTCAGGCCGGCCTGGAGGGCTTCGAGAAGACCATCGTCATCAAGCGCATCCGCCCGCATCTCAGCAAGCAGCCGAACTTCGTGAAGATGTTCTTGAACGAAGCGAAGCTGGCGGCGCAGTTGAACCACCCCAACATCGTGCAGATCTACGACCTCGGCAAAATCGGCGAGTCGTACTTCATCGCGATGGAATACATCTTCGGGCGCGACATGCGTCGCATCATCCCGAAGGCTGACGCGCTCGGCATCCCCTTCCCGATGGTCTACGCGCTGAAGATCGCGTCGTCGGTGTGCGAAGGGCTCTATTACGCGCACGCGCGCACCGACCTCTACGGCAACGCGCTCAACATCGTTCACCGCGACGTGACGCCCGAGAACATCTTCGTGTCGTTCGACGGCACGGTGAAGGTGCTCGACTTCGGCATCGCCAAGGCCGCGAATCAGATCGAGCAGACGCGCGCCGGCGAGATCAAAGGCAAGCTCTCGTACATGTCGCCCGAGCAGTGCATGGGCAAGTCGTTGGACAACCGCTCCGACATCTTCTCGCTCGGCGTGGTGCTCTACGAGTGGCTCACCGGGTTCAAGCTCTTCACCGGCGACAGCGAAGTCGCGATTCTCAAGTCGATCACCGAGGGCAAGATCTACGCGCCGTCGTACTTCAAGGCCGACATCCCCGAAGGGGTCGAGGCGATCTTGATGAAGGCGTTGGAGAAGGACCGGGAGAAGCGGTACCAGACCGCCTGGGAGATGCAGTACGACCTGGACCAGTTCCTGAGTCAGTACGAGTTCACGCCGTCGAACATCCACCTCTCGAACTTTCTCAAGCAGCTCTTCAACGACGAGCTCGAAGACGAGAAAGACCGCCTCGCGCAGTTCCGCGCGAGTGAGCGTGACGGCGGCCCCGGGGAGATCGTCGAGGAGGAAGAAGACGTCGTCTCCGTCGTCGAGTCGATCGACGCCATCGAAGACGTGGAGGACGACGACGGTGAGAACACGCCGCCTCCGGGCAAGCGGCCGTCAGGGCCCGACAAGGCCATCAACCTCACCATCAGCTCGTCGCAGGTCGATCACCTCAACGCGATTGCCCGAAAAAACGGCGTGAGCGTGAACACGCTGCTGCGTGAACTGGTCGAGCAGTTTCTGAAGTACCGGTGACCCGTGTTCGCCCTGGCGGCGCCTCGGAGGTCCACTCCAGCTCCACTTCAGGCGCGCGCGGGCTTCTGCTTCCACACGCGGCGGATCGCGCGAGGCAGGCCGGCGCGCTGATTCCACCGCAGGTCATTCACCATGCCCGTGCCGTCGGCGCGCATCGCGGGCACGTCAGCCATCGGCGCCGAATCGAGCGTCACTTCCCACTCGTCGCCGGTCGCGCGCAGCGTCAACGTCTCGGTCGACGTGAGTGAGACTGAACACTCCGGCGTCTGCGGCAACGGCGGCGGGCGATGCGCGTGGCGAACCGGCGGGAGGCAGAACGTCTGCTCCGGGCCATCGTCACCCAGGCGCAGCTTCGGCGGGTGCACCAGCCAGAACATCGACGCGATGAGGGAAACACCACTGCTGGCGATCGCGAAAAACACGTCAAAAGGCATGGCTCCGCTACGACAACGCACTCCGCAATCGGGTTCCATGTGGGATATTCGGGTTCGCGATGCCGCGTGTGCGCCTGCTGCTGGAGTACGACGGGACGAACTACGTCGGCTGGCAGATTCAGCACAACGGGCCCTCGGTTCAGGGCCGCGTGCAGTTGGCGTTGGAGAAACTGCTCGGTGAACCGGTGAACGTCTTCTCGGCGGGCCGCACCGACTCCGGCGTACACGCGACGGGCATGGTGGTGGCGTTCGACAGCCCGAAGCAACTGCCGACCCGCGCGTATTGGATCGGGCTCAACGGCCTGCTGCCAGACGACATCGCGGTGCTTCGTGCCGATGAAGTGCGCGATGACTTCGACCCGCGCCGTTGGGCGAAGGGCAAGCGCTACCGGTACCGCGTCTCCAATCGCCGGAGCCGTTCGCCGATGCGCCGCTTCACGCACTGGGAGATCTACGCGCCGCTCAACGTGGCCGACATGATCGAGGCGGCGAAGCTGCTCGTGGGGCGTCACGACTTCTCCGCGTTCCGCGCCGCCGACTGTCAGGCGGCGACCGCGCGGCGGGAGATCAAGAAGCTCGAGGTGCTGGGCTCGCCCGGCGACGAGGTGCAGTTCGTCGTCGAAGGCACCGCGTTCTTGAAGCACATGGTCCGCAACCTGGTCGGCACGCTGATGGAGGTCGGCCGCGGCCGCAGACCCGTGGGCTGGGTGCGCGACGTGCTGGAATCGAAAGATCGCACGAAGGCCGGGCAGACCGCGCCTCCGCAGGGGCTGTGTCTCGAAGAGGTGTTCTACGGCGACGGCCCACGAGAGGATGAGGGCGATGACGACTGAAGCGAAGCCTCCGTCGGCGTTGGTGCGGGTCGAAGGCGCGGCGCGCCAGACGGTGATGCAGGTCGGCCTGGGCGTCGCGGCCTACGTGCTCGGCAGCATCTTCTCGGGAGGCGCCGTGCTGCGCATCTCCGAGCGCGTCGGCATCATCCAGTCGCCGGCGATCGCCTTTCTGTACGGCTGGCTGATGCAGCGGCTGTGGGTCTTCGTGCTGCTGCCGGCGTTCGGCTGGGCCATCGGGCGCTTCACGGAGCTGCGCTCGATGCGCTTCGCGGTGACGGCGGCGCTCTCGGGCGAGGTCTTCGCGTTGCTGCTGTTCACCGCGGTGAATGGGCTCGACCCGCTGTTCGAGAACCCCGGCGATCTGCTCGCGCGCGCGGTGACGCTGCTGTTGGGCATGGCGGTGACGCTGCTCTCGGTTTCAGCCGGCCGCCGGGCCGCGCAAGACGCGCAGGCCGCCGCTGACGTGATCGCCGCGAAGCAGAAGGCCGAGTACGCGGAGTACCTCGCGAAGCTCGAGCAGAAGTGACCGCGCGTTAGAACTGACCGCCGATGTAGATCATGCCGCCGGTCGCGGTCTCATTCGGCTCGATGGTCTTGATGATGGCCTTCGGAGGCTCCGGAGCGAGGGTCACCGCGATCCACGTGATGCCGCCGGCCATCGCCGCGCCGCCGACCCCCATCAGCACGTCGCCGACGATGTTCTTCGTCGGGGCCGCCTTGGCGTCAGCGCGCGAAACCTCGACGGGCTGACCGGGCGTGGTGCCGTTGATCTGCTTCGAGACCGCCTGCGCCTGCACCACGAGAATGACGCCGGTCACCACCGCCGCCGCGCCGACCACCGCGAGCGATGCACCGCCGATGACCCCGCCGGTCTTCGGGTTCGCCGCTTCGACGACCTTCGGCTGCGCGTTGGGGTCGAGCGGGATGGCCTCGAGCGTCACCTTCACCACGATCTCCTTGCCTGCTTCGACCGTCACGTGCTGCTCGAAGGGCTTGTAGCCGGCCGAGGTCACCTTCACGGTGTGCACACCGCGCTGAACGATCGAATCCAACGTGCCCGCGCCCGCCTGCACGCCGTCGACCGACACCAGCGCTCCGGGGTCGGCGTTGTCGACGTGGATGTTGCCGTTGGGCGTCGCGAGCCGCTTCTGAACCTGCTTCAGAAACGGGATCATCTTCTTCAGGTATTCCTGATCTTTCTTCGCCTGGCTCTTGCCGGCCACGCCGAAGAACGTCTTCTCGGCCTTCTCGCCAGAGTCTTGCCCGACGTGCAGGATCTCGGGGAACGCGGGGTCGTAGCCGAACATCTCGACCTGTGACCCGGCGCCGTGCTTCTCGACGGTCAGGCGCACCACGCGGTTCACCTTGAGGCGCTTGGCGGCCTCTTCGAAGCACGAATAGTCGGTGGTGCAGTTGTCGAACTTCGAGAAGTCGCCGCCGAGCTGAATCTTCGCGACGTCGGGCGCGACGATGTTCGAGAAGCGGCCGTCGTTGGCGATCTGCTTCAGGAATTCCTGCGACAACTGCTTCGCGCGCGGGCCGCTGGTCTCGTCTTTGTCGATCGCGCGCACCGAGATGATCGCGAGCGTGGGCTTCAGCTCTTCAGACGTCTTCGGCTCGTCGGCGTCTTCGGAGATGTCCAACTCCAGGTCCTGCGCGAACGAGGGCAGGGCGAGCAGACAGAAGAGAAAAAGGAGTGAGCGCTTCAAATCAGGTCTCCGGAACGAAACTGCGAATCTGCTGGGCGAGGTCGGCGAGGCTCGCGCTGGCGGGCGAGAGCTTCTTGTCTTTGTCGGTCAGGTACTTCTGATCAACGAGGAACTGCACGGCGTTCTCCAGCACGGTCTTCGAGAGGGCTTCGCTGGCGGTGATGGTACCCGCGAGGAACTCCGCGCGGCCAGCCTCCAGCGCGCGTTTGAGGAACTCTTTCTTGTCGAGCCCGTTGGCGTCGAGCTGTTGGGCCTGGCGGGTCGTGAGCCCGTAGGCCTCGAGCAGGTCGAGCAACAGGTCGGCCAGGAACGCCATCATCGGCCGCGCGTGCGCCTCGGGAGCGATGTGAATCGCGTCTCCGTCGCGGCGCACGAGGCCTTGACGCATCAGGTGCTCCACGGTCTCGTCGAAGATGTGTTCGAAGGTCTTGCCGACCGGGTACAGGAACTCGATCTTGAACAGCCGCGAGAGGAACAGCGCGCGTTCGCGGATCGCGTCATGCGCGGTCGAGCTCTCGTCGGCCATCACCGCCGAGGCGACGATGGCGCGGCCGGCGATCAGGTTGAGCAGGGTGTTCTTGTAGAAGCTCAGCTCGGGCCGCGAGTCGTCGGAGATCTGGAAGATGACCTCGCCGCCGGCTTCGGCGCTCGAGACCATGCCGCCGCCCGCGAACATCTTCATCGCGTCGCGAATGGGCCCGAGCACCACCGGCGAAGACGGCGCGTCCTTGAGCTGACGCGAGAGCGGTGAACCGAGTTCGGTCACCATGTTGCGCAGGAACACGATGCGATCGGTGATGTCGCGCTCGGAGATACCGCGCCGGCGATGCGCCAACAGCGCCGAAGCGAGCAACGCGTGCGGCGTCACCGTCGAGACCCGGCTGATGCCGAACATCACGCGGTGGCCGAGCGCGCGAACCAGCGTGCGCTTCTGATCTTCGGTGATCTTCTTCGGGTCGAGCCCGCGTTCAGCCATCAGCTTCGAGAGCGAAACCGGTTCGTCGAACGTGAGGTGAATGCGGCCGTAGTTTTCGGTGAGCACCGCGGGCGCCGCCAGCAGCGCCTTCATGTCTTCGGCCTTCTTTTCGCCGCCGGCGAGCTCCTTCTTGTACTCGGCGCCTTCGACGACCTTCTCGTAGTCGATGGCGATCGGCACGAAGAGCAGATCGTTGCGCGCGCCTTCGAGGATCGCCTCGGTGTACCAGGTGAAGAGGCCCAGCTTCGGCTGCAGCAGCTTGCCGGTGCGCGAGCGGCCGCCTTCGGGGAAGAACTCGTGATGCACACCGTCGTGCACCAGCTTCTTCAGGTACGCCTTGAATGACGCCGTGTAGAGCGGGTCGCCCTTGAAGCTGCGGCGCAGGAAGAACGCGCCACATCGGCGGAGGAACGGGCCCAGCGGGAAGAACGAGAGGTTCGCGCCGGCGGCGACCAGCGGCGCGTTGAACCCGCGGCGCCACAGCACGTAGCTCATCACCAGATAGTCGAGATGGCTCTTGTGGCTCGGCGTGAAGACGATCGGCGCGTCGGTCGCGGCCTTCATCGCGCGCAGCAGACCTGCTTCGTCGACCTCGATGCCGTCGTAGATGCGGTTGAAGATCAGGTCCAACCCCTTGGCGGCCATCTCGGTCGTCGTGGGGCTGAAGTTGGCGGCGATGGTGTCGAAGTTGCGGCGCGCGGTGCGCAACACCGAATCGATCGGCTTCTTCTGTTCGTTCGAAACTTCGTGCGCGGCCTGTTGGAAGAACTTGTCGCGCATCGCTTCGTCGATGAACCGATCGCGGCTCTTGGTGGGCGGGCCGAAGACCGCGCGCGTCTCCTTCGCGAGGTGGTGGTGGAGGGCGCCGCGCACCTTGCGGGCGATCACCTCCGTCGGCTTGCCTTCTTCATTCTTCAGCACTTCGCAGAGGTTGATCGGCGTGCCGAGACGGAGCTGCGCGCGCTTGTAGTTGCGCAGGAACGCCCAGAGCGAATGCAGAAAACCGGGCGCGTCAGGCGAGCCGAACACGCGGTCCCACACGCTGGGTGAGACCTTCTGCTGCCAGCGCTCCCAGACGAGCAATTCAGGTACGAGGTAGACCGGCTTGTCGCTCTTGCGCGCGAACTCCACCAGCGCGGGGAAGGGGTCTTCGCGGCTCTCGACACCACGAATCGTGTTGAACCCGCTCTCACGGAGGAAGATGAGCCCGACGCCGTCGTTCTCTCGCGCCCAGTTGAAGCGCTGCTCGTGATCACCCGACATCTTCGCGCGCGTGAACGGCTTGGTGAACCAGCGGCGGAGGTTCACGACCGCGCGAATCGGCTTGAGCCCGCGCCGCAGCAACGCCCAGTCGAGGTAGAGATAATTGATCCACGCGGTGGTGCGCTGCACATGCACCACGAAGCCTTTTTCAGAGAGCTCCTTCAGCGTGGTGACATCGGCTTCAGGGAAGCGGATGGTCTCGAAGTAGTCGCGGGCGAGCGTACGGCCAACCGGGCCGAATTCGGCTCTCAGCGGGGCGTCGTCGATGGGCTTGGTCAGTGATGCTTCTGCGGACACGTTCACTGGACTCATTCAGAGGGAAACAGCCGGCGGACCATACGTGATTCCCCGCCGCACACCGCGAGGAAATTCGGCTCACGCTCGTGACTGAGTGCGGCACGAAACGCGAACGGCTGGTCAGGCTCCGCGCGCGAGCTTGCGAATGCGCTGGGCAAGCGGCTGCAACTTCGTCGCCGGCGGCTCCTCGGGCAGCACCGCGTCGCCACCTTCAGCTTCGACATAGTCGAGGAAGGTGCGCTGGCAGATGACGGGCGAGCTGTTGATGAGACAGAGCTCCGAAGCGCTGACTTCGACCGCGCGCGCGCGCGAGTTCTTCGCGGCCAGCCGCCAGTAGATGCCTTCGGCGTTCTGGTACACGACGAGCAATTCGCGCGGCGTCGCTTTGAGCTCGGCCTTCACGTGATGCGGCAGGTGCGCCGGAGCCACGTGGTACTGGCCCATCAACACCAGCACCAGCGGGCGATCTTCAGCGCGGGCGATCTTCGAGATCACCTTCGCGGCGCCCTCGTCGCGGAGCTGCAGGCGCTTCGGCCCCGACGCGCGGCGATCGATGGCGACGACTTCGAGCTTCTGCTTCTTCGCGAATTCGAGAATCGGCCAGAACCCGCGCCACAAATCGAAGCTGCCGGCGGGTGCGTGACCGATGCGCATCAGAAACCCGCGCTGCGTGAGCCGGCCGGCGAGAAAGGCGTCGAGCACGCTCTGGTAGCGCGATTCGACGAACTCGAGCGCGAGTACGAGACGACGCTTTGAACGTGCGCTGCGCTGCGCGAGCTCGAGGTACGCAGACTGAGCCGTTCGCAGCGTGTGGTAGTCGCCGACGAACACGATGTCAGAGGCCGCGACGCGCGCATCGACCTCGTGCAGTGAAATGACTTTCCGGTACCGGCGCGTCGCCTGCTCGTAGCGGCGTTGGTACGCGCGAAAACGGGGTGACGCGGTCTGCACGCGCCGCGCGATCTGCCGTGCCTGATGCTTGAACAGAGATCGTTCCAGCGACAGCTGCGTGCCCATGAACGCCGGCACCGTCCCACGCGGGTGCCACGGCAGCAAAATTTCGGCACTTGCCTGAAGGAGCGATGGCATGGAGCATCACTTCTCCCGTGCGCGTGCTCGCCGTCGTTCCGCTGATCGCTCTCATCGCAGGCGCGCAATCGCGGGTGCCGATCTTCATTCACACCTCGCCGATCGAAGCGGCCCCCGGTCAGTCGTTGAACATCGAAGGCGAGGTGTCGGGCAGTGAACTCAAGCGCGTCGTGGTGCATGCGCGCGCGCCGGGCGGGAGCTGGGAGGAGTTCGAGCTCGAGCTGCAATACGGCGATCTGTACCGCGGCGAGATTCCAGGCGAGCTCGTGCAGCCTCCGGGCGTCGAGTACTATGTCGAAGGCATCGCGAGCGGCGGCCTCAACTTCTCCATCTTCGCGACGTCGAAGCAGCCGGTGAAGGTGATCGTGAAGGGCGTCGCGACCGCGCCGAAGCCACCGCCTGACAAGCCCCGGAAGAAGCCGGAGCCGGCTGAAGAGCCGAAGCCGGTCGAGCCTGAGAAGACGGAGCCCAAACCCGTCACCAGGACGAATTCGGAGCCCGCGCCGCGCGCGGCGAAACCCGCGCAGAAGTCTGCGCTCGAAGAGGAACTCGAGATCTACGGCGCTGAGGCGGCGGGCGGTGTCGTTCAGAAAGTGAACGAGTCGACGCAGGTCTCTCCGTTGGCACCGACGGTGCTGACCAACACCGACTTGAAGCGATTCGGCGCGCGCTACGTGTACGACGCGCTCGATCTGGTGCCCGGGTTGAGCGTGAGCCGCGATGAGCAGGGTAACTGGCGCGTCGCGTTTCGCGGGCTGCGCAACGACGCGGAGGTGTTGATCACGCTCAACGGTCAGCGCCTCAACAATTTCTACGACGCGAAGGCGCTGGCGAACCTGCCCGTCGACAATCTCGAACGCATCGAGGTGTTCCGTGGCCCGGCGAGCGCCGACGTCGGCCTCGGCAATTTCGTCGGCGTGATTAATCTGGTGACTCGTAGAGACACCGGCTTCCGCGCGTCGGCGAGCGGCGGGCTGTATCTGAACTTCGACGGGCACCTGAATGGAGCGGTCACGCTCGGCCCCGCGACGCTCTTCGCCGACGCCGATGTCGCGTATCAGAAGAACAACCCGCTCCCCGTCGCGAAGGACGCGCTCGACACCACGACCACGCGCACCAAGTTCACGAACGATCAGCGGCTGCTGGTGAACGCCGGGCTCGGCGTCTCGCTGAATCTCGACTCCGCCGGCACCATCGAGGCGTCGGGCCGCGTGATGTACGAAGACCGCGCGGCGCTGATCGGGTTGTTCGACGTCGTCGGCAACGATTCGCAGCTCAAGTGGCTCACGGTTCAAGCGCAGGCTGGCTGGCGCAAAGCGCTCGATGGCGGCGGGCAGCTCTCGATTCGCGGGTGGTTCAATCAGCAGACGACCGATCGACTTTTTCAACTCGCGCCCGATGGGTGGAAGATCGGCGCCAGCGAGTTCGCCGACGGCGTGCTGCAGCAGGAGAAGATCGGCGTTCGCGGGTTCGGGCTCACCGCGCGCGGCGATTTCGCGTTACCGTTTCACAACCTGCTGACCGCGGGCGTCGAGGTCGAACACCAGTCGGTGTTCTCCGCCGAGCTGCTCTCGAATCTGCGCGGTGGCACGAACGAAAATCTGGGGCAGCTCATGCGGCCTGACGGCATCACCCTGGTCACCGAAGATGGCTCGGGCGGGCGAGGGCGCGCAGCAGATCGTTTCGGAGCGGGCCTCTACCTCTACGACACGTGGACTCCCATCGACGTCGTCACCATTCAGGCCGGCATTCGCGTCGACCTCACGCAGTTGCCGACGGGCTTCACGCCGGGCTTCGGGCCGCGCGTCGGCATCACCGTCACGCCGATCAAACCGCTCGCGTTCCGCGCGAACTACGGCCGCTCATTCCGCGCGCCGACGCCGCTCGAGTACGCATCGACGGTGCCGAACGACGACTTCAACCTCGGCCGCTACATCGGCAACATGACGCTCGAACCGTCGTACATCGACGCGCTCGAAGCGGGCTCCGAATACGTGCAGGCGATCGGCGAAGGCAAGCTGCGGCTGCGCGGCACCTTCTTCTTCGAGCGCATCACCAACGCCATCGTCGCCGTCGACACCACGGGCAATCTCACGCCGTACGCGAACCGGCTCTCGGGCGTGCAGGCGCTCGGCCTCGAGGGCGAAGCGCGGCTCGAGCTCACGTCGCGGTTCAACTTCTGGCTCAACGTCTCATGGGTGCGCGCTGAAGATCTCTCCACGCCGACGCAGAGCCGCCTGCTCACCGATGTGCCGCAGATCCGCGCGAACGCGGGCACGTCGATTCCCCTCGGGCCGTGGCTCAACTTCGACTTCGTGATGCGGTACGCGAGCGAACGCCGCAACAACAGCCGCTCGGTGCTGGAGCTCATCCGCCGCTACACGCTGCCCGGCAACGCGACCTTCACCGCGCAGCTGCGCACCGAGATGCTCTTCGACCATCTCGAGCTCCTCGTGCTCGGGCAGAACGTGTTCAACACCGAGTACTCCGATGACGCGTTCCGGCCTGATCGCGTCACCGGTGGTGTGCCGCGCGCGCGGTTCAACGTCTTCGGTCAGGTGAAAGTGAGCTTTTAAGAAATGCGCGCGATCCTCGTGGCCGTCCTCGTGAGCTGCACCGGCTGCATCGCCTACAACGATCAATGCCAGCCGCTCGTCGACAACCCGTCGGAGCGCGTGGCGTTCATCGCGAGCGGCACCGAGCTCTTTCTCGATCGCCCCAACACGCGTCACGGCAACAACGCGCTCGGGCAGCAGTCGGCCGATTCACTCGTCTGGGTGTTCTCGAACACCGACAAGCCCGCCGACTTCGGCGTGGTCAACGGCGGAGGCCTGCGCGCTGAAGGTCTCTGCGTCACGCGCAACATCATCGGCGCGGGGCCGCTCACCAACGGCGTGCTCCACGAGATCATGTTGTTCGGCAACCTCGCGCAGGCCGTCGATCTCTCCGAAGATCAGGTCTACGCGATGTTCGAGCACTCGGTCGAACGCCTGTATTCAGACACTGAAACGATCGCGTCGCCGGCCGGTTCGTTCCTCCAGGTCTCGAATGAAGTCGAACTCAGCGTCGACTGCTCGCTGCCCGCCGGTTCGCGCATCACCTCGCTGAAGATCAAGGGCGAAGCGCTGACGACGCCGGGTCGGCCCATCAACCAGAAGGCCTTCCGCATCGCGACGTCTGACTACATTTTGAAGGGGAGCGACGGCTACACGATGCTCGACGGCGTTCGCGATGATGCGTCACGCAGCCTCAGCACCGCGCAGCGCTTCGCGGGCATCGACTCGAACATCACCGCCGCGTACCTCAAGCAGAGTGCGTTCAATTCAGAGGTGGCTGATGGCTTCAAGGTCGACGCGAGCCGAATCACGTTCACCCACTGCGCGATCCCGGCCCGCCCGTCGAACTGAAGAAACGTCGTTTACGGCTGCAGCAGCACGTCGTTGGGAGACGGCATGCGCTTGATGTCGGAGCGCGCGATCTTCCACGCTTGCTGCACGATCCACGACAACGACCGATCCTGCCGTTGAGACTCGCGCTCGATCTCCGAGAGCATCTCTTCAGGGAAGTACAGCGACTGCTTGCGGTGATCGGTCGTCGACACGCTCAGCGGTCCTCTTTCGGGTCGGGAGCGCCCGCGACGTCATTCACGGCAGGGAAAGACTTGATGCGCTCGCGCGCGATCTTCCAGGCCTGCTGCACGACCCACGAGAGCGAACGGTCCTGACGGTTCGCCTCTTCCTGGATCTCCTTCAGCATTTCCTCGGGAAAGTAGAGCGATTGCTTACGCTTGTCGGTGCCGGACATGTGTGTGACGTCTCCAATTGGGGGTGGGGAATCGAGTGGCGTTATCCGCCAGATGTGTGCCGTTATCAACGCAATTCCCAGCTACAAGCGCTCGCGTATGAGATTGACGCTCGGAGTTCTTGCGCTCTGCGTTCTCGAGGCCTGTCAGTGCGGACCCAAGGTGACCCGGGTGCAGCCGTCGCTCACCACCACGCCGACGGGGCTCGATTTCGGCAAGGTGAAGGTCGGGCTCGCTGCGACCAAGGTGCTCACGCTCAACGCGCGCACCCAGGCGCCGGTGGAGATCTCGTCGATCACCATCGAGGGCGCCGCGGCGTCGAAGTTCGCGCTCGGGTCGGTGCCGAAGACCATCGAAGCAGGTGGAACAAAGACGTTACAGGTGACCTTCGCGCCTGATGCGGCGGCGGCTTTCCCGGCGCGGCTCAACATCAAGAGCAACGATCCCGACCATCCGTCGCTCCTCGTCGCGTTGGCCGGCGAAGGCGCGCAGCCGCAGCTCGTGGTGACGCTCGATTGCACCGCGCAGCACGACTGCACCGACACGGTGACGCAGAGCCCGTTGAGCATCGACTTCGGAGAGGAGCCGCTCTCGCGCCCGGTGCAGGTCGACCCGACGACGTTGCCGACGGTGGTGGTGGTGAATGAAGGCGCCGTCGAGCTGCACATCGATGCGCTCTCGTTCGGAGGCGCTGACGCCACGGCCTTCAAGATCGCCGGCAACAACGTGCTGCCCGATGGCGGCCTCACGCTCGGCCCCGCGGAAGGGTTCAACGTGCCCGTTGAGTTCAAGCCGACCAGCACCGCGCAGAATTCGTACGCGGGCACCTTCACCGTGACGTCTGATGACCCGGCGAGCCCGTCGGTGAGCGTGGCGTTGAATGGAACGTTGCGGCCGAACACCTCGCCGGTGAGCTGCGCGAACCTCGTGCGCGTGCACGACGACGACACCAATGAGACGCGCGACTACAGCTCGACCGCTGACTGGGCCGCGTCGATGGGCATGAGCGTGAACCTCACCGCGCTTCGCGACGTTCGCCCGAATGAGTTGGTGACGTTCTCCGCGACGAGCGATACCGCCGACACCACGAAGTGTTCGACCGACGCAGAAGACGGGCGCGCCGGCCTCACCTACGCGTGGGTGGTGCTGAGCGACCCAACGGGTCCAGCCAATACGTCGCTGGGCAACACGGCGCAGGTGAGCGCGCGATTCCCGCTCGCGGGTCAATACACGGTGCAGCTCACGATCACCGATTCACAGGGCGCGACCGCGATGACGATGCTCACCTTCGCGGTGACGCTGAAGCGCGATCTCGTCGTGCAGCTCGAGTGGGCCGGCTACGCCGACGTCGATCTCGATCTGCACCTGGTTCGCCCGAGCGCCACCGATGGCGGAGGCGCGTTCACCGGCGCGTTTTCGTTCTTCGAGAACGCGAACAACAAGACCTCCGGCGACATCAATGGCTACGCGGCGAAGACCATTCTGCCGGCGAACGCCGGCTTCAATTTCGACTGGGGCGAGGCGGGCAACGCTGACGACCCGGTGCTCGATCGAGACGAGAAGGGCAGCGGGCTGCCTCCGGCCGAAACCATCACGCTCAATTCACCGGAGCACGACGTCACCTGCGACGCCGGCTGCACGTACCCGGTGCTGGTGCATTACTTCGAAGACAAGCGCACGCCTTCGAACCCGGCCGCGTGCAGCGTCGACGACACGCCCGGCTGTCATGACGGAGAAGCCTGCGCGTGCCCGGCGAACCAACGCTGCGTCGCCGATGCGCCGAGCGATGGCGGCGCGCCGTTCGGTGCGGGCAAGTGCTACCTCGCGCCGCAGCCCGTGGTGCGCGTGTTCGTCTTCGGAGGCGCGACACCGATCGCCACCATTCCGCTCGCGCCCGAGAAGGTATTGTTGGGGGCTCCGTGTCAGTTGTGGCACGTGGCCGACATCGACTGGCCGGGCCGCGCGCTGATCGGTTCTCTGCCTGACGGTGGCACGCCTCCGCCGGTGGTTCGCGTGATCGGAGAGAGCAGTGGTGCGATCACGCCGGTGCTCGCCGACTTCGGCAGGCGTCAGGCCGGCGGCAGCCTCGCGTGCGCTGCCAACGAGGTCCGTGGCAGCGGCATCAACTGGTACTCGCGGCAGTGAAAAAACGGGCGCCCCATCCGGTCCATGGAGCGCCCTTGAAAAGAGGGATGGATCGGCGAACCGATCCAATCCCGTGAACCCTGGAGGGGAGGGGGAAACCCCAGGGTCCAACGTTTGGAAGTGACCTACATATAATGCAGCCCGAGGCACTAACGCAAATCGGCGTCAAGCGGAAAACCAGAGCGCGTGGAATCTCAGAATCGTCAGGTAATTCAACTGGTTGAAGACGGTTTGCGCCGCGCTTTGCGCCGGCTGGTCCCCACTGAAAGAGGGGTTTTGCTGGCCGTTTCTGGAGGCCCCGACAGCATGACTTTGCTGACCGCCTCGGCGCGGATCGCCGGGCGTCTCGGATTGCGACTCGAAGCGCTCACTGTCGATCATCAACTGCGCCCTGAATCGCCGGCGGAGGTGGCGCTGGTTGCAGCCGCAGCGAATGCGTTGGGGGTCGCGCACCATGTGCGTGTGGCTCCGGTTTCGGGGGCTGGAATCGAGGCCGCGGCGCGAGCGGCCCGGTACGCCGCGCTCGAGGCCGTGCGATCAGAACGGGGGCTCGCGGTGATCGCGACGGCGCATTCGGCGAACGATCAGGCGGAGACGTTGTTGATGCGGCTGGCGCGCGGTTCGGCGCTCGGCGGCGCGTCGGCGATTCATGAAGCGCGCGCTGATCTCGTGATTCGGCCGCTGCTGTTCCTGACCCGCGGGGAGATCGAAGCGTACGTGGCGGCGTTGAAGCTGAACGTGGCGCGCGATGCGATGAATGACGACCCGAAGTTTTTGCGCACGCGCGTCCGCAAAGACGTGCTGCCTGCGTTGTCGAACGCGGCGGGGCCTGGCACCGAGCGCGCGTTGGCTCGCTTCGCCTCGTTGGCCGCCGAAGATGACGCAGAGTTGACGCGCCAGGCGCACGCCGCCCTCGGGCCGATCGCTGCGTCATTTCCGCTCGAGTTGGCGGGGCTGGCGCGCCCGATCGCACGGCGGGCGCTGGCTGCGTGGCTGGTGGCTCAGGGGGTCGAGCTCACCGCAGAGCTGATCGACGACTGTCTGCGCGCGGCTCGAGAGCAGCGCGTGGCGACGCTCCCGGGTGACCGGCTGTTCGCCTGTAAAGATGGGCGGGGGACTGTGATTGAGGCACCTCCCCGGCTTCACGCAACTTCATGAGCGAAGCGGCGGGCGCTTCGGGGAATCATGCGTTAGGAAGTGGGTCATGCGGAACAGTTACAAGACGATCGGCCTCTGGGTGATCCTCATCATCTTGTTCGTGGCCTTCTACCAAATCTTCTCCGGTCAGAAGGAGACGGTGCGGAACCTGACGTACTCCGAGTTCCAGAAGGCGGTCGCCGAGAAGAAGATCTCGTCGGTCACCATCAAGGGCAATTCGTACACGGGCACCACCGCCGATACGAACGAGCGCTTCATCACCACGGGCCCGACGCCTGACTCGTCGATCACCAAGAGCCTGCAAGACTCTGGTGTGAACGTGTCGTTCGACCGCCCCGAGGAGAACTCGCTCTGGGTGAACATCTTCGTGCAGTGGCTGCCGATCGTGTTCCTGTTCCTGTTCTTCATCTTCTTCATGCGGCAACTGCAGGGCAGCGGCGGCAAGGCGATGACGTTCGGCAAGTCGAAGGCCAAGCTGCTCTCTGAGAGCCACAACAAGATCACCTTCGCCGACGTCGCCGGCATCGAAGAGTGCAAGGAAGAGCTCGAGGAGATCATCTCCTTCCTCAAGGACCCCAAGAAGTTCACCAAGCTCGGCGGCCGCATCCCCAAGGGCGTGTTGATGATGGGCTCGCCCGGCACCGGCAAGACGCTGCTGGCCAAGGCCGTCGCGGGTGAAGCCGGCGTGCCGTTCTTCAGCATCTCCGGTTCTGACTTCGTGGAGATGTTCGTGGGCGTCGGCGCGAGCCGCGTGCGCGACCTCTTCGAGCAGGGCAAGAAGAACGCGCCCTGCATCATCTTCATCGACGAGATCGACGCCGTGGGCCGTCACCGTGGCGCGGGGCTCGGCGGCGGTCACGACGAGCGCGAGCAGACGCTGAATCAGCTCCTCGTGGAGATGGATGGCTTCGAGTCGAACGAAGGCGTGATCATCATGGCCGCGACGAACCGGCCTGACGTGCTCGACCCTGCGCTCCAGCGCCCGGGTCGCTTCGATCGCCGCATCACCGTGCCGCGCCCCGACCTGAAGGGCCGCCTCGGCATCTTGAAGGTGCACACCCGCCGCGTGCCGCTGTCTGACGACGTCGACCTCGACGTGCTCGCGCGTGGTTCGCCGGGCATGACGGGCGCCGATCTCGAGAACCTCGTCAACGAAGCGGCGCTGTTCGCCGCGCGTTCGAACCGTGAACGCGTCACCAAGACCGACTTCGATCTCGCGCGCGACAAGGTCGTGATGGGCCCGGAGCGCCGCTCGATGGTGATGAGCGAACAGGAGAAGCGCAACACGGCCGTTCACGAGGCCGGTCACGCGCTCGTCGGCAAGCTGCTCCCGGGTTGCGACCCGGTGCAGAAGGTCACGATCATTCCCCGTGGGCAGGCGCTCGGTTTGACCTGGTCGCTGCCGGTCGAAGATCAGCTCAACTATTACAAGAAGGAGCTGATGGACGACCTGTGCATGATGCTCGGCGGCCGCATCGCTGAAGAGCTCGTGTACGGCGAACTGTCTGCCGGCGCGTCGAACGACATCGAGCGCGTGACGAACCTGGCGCGCGCGATGGTGATGCGTTGGGGCATGAGCGAGAAGCTCGGGCCGCTCACGTTCGGCCAGCGCGATGGCGAGGTCTTCCTGGGTCGCGACATCGCGAGCCGGCCTGACTATTCCGAAGAGACGGCGCGGCAGATCGACACCGAAGTGCGCGGCATCGTGATGGGTTCGTATGAGCGCGCGAAGAAGCTGCTCAACGAGAACATCGACACGTTGAAGCGCATCTCCGAGGCGCTGGTGGAGTACGAGACCATCGACGCGACCGATCTCGACATCTTGATCGCCGGCCAGTCGTTGACCCGCGAGAAGCCCGCGCCGCGCGTGACCGCTTCGCCGCAGAAAGACGACAAGAAGAAGGACAAGCGAATCCTCGACGCGCTCGATGGTCTGCCGACGAAGATCGAGCCGGGCACGGCGTGATCTGGGCGCGGCCGCTTCGTGCAGGAGCCGCCGCGTCTTCACTCTGGAGGCGAGCAGGGGTGCCTCCAGAGGTCGTGAAGCAACTCGATGCCGCGCGTGACGAATACGCGCTGGTGACGGGGCTCGATGAAGCGTCGCGGGAGGAGCTCGCTGACCTCGTCGGAGCAGGGTGGATCGGTGGCGCAGGTGATGCCGCGATCGTCCGAATCAATCGAACGCTCCCCCTCTCCCGTTCACGGGAGAGGGTCGGGGTGAGGGCTGCCCTGACTCGTCTCTTTGAAATCAAGCCGCCGCCTGCGCGAACGCGAATCATGGGCATCGTCAACGTGACGCCCGATTCGTTCAGCGATGGTGGCGCTCACTTCTCGCCGGACTCCGCGATCGCGCGCGCACGCGAGCTCGTCGCGCAGGGCGCCGACATGCTCGACATCGGCGGAGAATCGACGCGGCCGGGCGCGGAGCCGGTCAGCGAAGACGCAGAGCTCCGGCGCGTGATGCCCGTCATCGAAGGCCTTCGCGACGCTGGCGTTCCACTCTCCATCGATACGTTCAAACCGAACGTCGCGCGGCGTGCGGTTGACGCCGGAGCGAGCTTCATCAACGACATCTCGGGCCTCCGCGACGACACGATGCTCGACGTGGTCGCTGAAACCGGAGCGCAGGCCTGTGTGATGCACATGCAGGGCACACCGAAGACGATGCAGACCGACCCGCGCTACGACGATGTCGGCGCCGAAGTGCTCGACGAACTGGAGAACGCGCTGCAACGCGCCGAACGCCGGGGAGTCGCGCGCGAGAAGCTGATGGTCGACCCCGGCATCGGGTTCGGGAAGACCGCGCAACACAATCTCTTCCTGCTTCAGCGCGCGGCCGATCTTCGGCTGCTCGGCGTGCCGGTGCTCATTGGCGTGAGCCGCAAGGGATTCCTCGGAGCGCTTACGGGTC
>JBEHYH010000006.1:0-31884 GCA_048498275.1 Myxococcota bacterium
CCGCAGCGCGTGTGGCAGTGAGCGGCGCCGTCTATCGAATCACGACGACACGGCGAACCAGCGGCTCCTGACGCAGCGAGGGCGCGAGATGGGGCGACTGGCGGAACGCCGGGTCTGCGTTGCGGTGATGCCGCAGGCAATCGAGCGCCGCGCGCACGAGCACGTCATCGAGCGGGTGCCGGGTCGCCGCGGCGATGGCGCGCAGTCGCTTCGCCGCGTCAGGGAGCAACGACGTGAAGCGCTGTTGAGACGGCGTGCCGATGCGTTTGCCGAGCGGCGCGCGGCCGAACTTCAGAACCGCGTGGTTGAAGAAGCGGCGCCAATCACCGCGCAACGCGCGGAACGAAGGGTGTCCGCTCCGGCCTTCGTCACCCGCGCCGATCGCCAGGCTGATGGCTGAGATTTCTTCGACCGAAAGCCGCAGCTCGATGCACTCCAGTTCGGGGATGTCGAACTCCCGAAGACCCATTGATTCCATGACCGCGCTCCTCCACCTGACGCGCTCAAAAGTAGCTGACGGCGGGGCCGCGCTTCGAGGGCCGGGCGGCGAAAAGTCGCCCGCACGTGAGTGCGAGGTGCGCCGGTAACGTCGCGATGCCGCGAGAGGGGAGGACTCTGTTCGAGCTACAGAATCGGTACGTGGGTCAACGCTTCCGGCTGGCGAACTGCGCGATGGCCGCCGCGACGAAGAGCACTAGCGCCGCCTCGGTTCGCGAAGAGAATGAAGCCAGCTCTCCGGCAAAGAAGACGAGCACCGACGCGCTGAGCAGCGCCGTCGCAGCCGGTGACACGCCGATGGAGGGGCTCAGCTCCGGAAGCTGCGAGCGCTTCGAAGGACCGAACGCGAGCTGGTTGCGAAGCCCGGTGACTTCATTCCGCAAGCGGAGCAGCTCTTTGAGCTGCGTCGATTGCTCGAGCTCGTTCTTCATCGAGGTCAGCTCGTTCTGGAGCTGCGCATTGACGGCGGCGTGTCGCTCGAGGTCCTGTTGCAACTGTGGGAGCGTGTCGTCGGCGTGGCGTGGCGTGACGCGATTTCGTGATGCTTCCTGGCGCAGGGAGATGAGCTCCGCGCGCAGATGTTCATTGGTGGTGCGCTCGCGCTCGAGCTCGCGGTGCAGTTGTGCCGCCTGGTCTGCTTCACGGCTCAGCGCCGCGACGCGCGCGCGTTCTTCGTCGAGGGCGCTCCGCAGTTGCTCGTCGGCCGAAGCGCGCGCGTGTCTGAGTTCGTCGAGCTGCCGCTGAAGATCGCGTGCGTTGGTCTGCGCGAGCTCCAATGCATCGCGAAGCGCTCGTTCGTCACTCATCGTCACGTCTTTAGCTGCCGCTCAACGAAGAGTGACGATGATGTTCGAGTACCGGCCCTCGAAATGGCTCATCACCATTTCGAGGAAGCGGCCGATTGGCGCTCCCCGGCTCTCGCCGGAGCGTCCAGGTGTCGTGCTTCCACGGGGAGAGGCTGTCGTCGGCATCAGGCGCTTGAGCGGCATCGATGAGCGACATGCACTCGCGTGAGAGATCGCCTTCGAATTCCGCCACCCTGATGGTTGTCGTCATGGCGGAGGAGCATCTCAACGCTGTCGCGATGGACCTGCCACGTTCACTGTCGTTTGGCGTTCAATCGAGAAGCCGGAGGTAACCGATTGACCTCGAAATGTCGGTGACATGCGGCAGCGCTGATGCCCGACCGCGTGGATGCGCTAGCCTCGTCGCCTTCCGGGTTGGCCTGCCCGACAGGGCGAGGGGTGAGGCGTGATGATTTCGTTCGAGGAGACGTTTGATGCGGCTCCCGTCGGCATGCTCGTGGTGGGCGGCGCTGGCGAGATCGTCGCTGCGAATCGGCACGTAGAGCGGCTCTTCGGTTACGGCCGGGGCGAGCTGCTCGGAAAGCCGGCCGAGCTGGTCATCGAGGGCGTCGACGCCGCGAAGCATCGCGAGGTGCGTGAAAACGACCCGTCACGGAATGCGCTCCTCTCGGCGATCACCGGGCAGGGGAGACATCGCGACGGCCGGCAGATCCCCGTCGAGGTTGGGCTCACGCCGCTGCAGAACGGTGACTCCGACTGCATCCTCGCGTCGGTGGTCGATCTCAGCGAGCGGAAGCACGCTGAAGATCAATTTCGTCTGTCATTCGAGGCGTTGCCCAACGGGATGATGATCGTCAACGAGCGTGGCGTCATCATGATGGCCAACGCGCAGATCGAGCAGATCTTCGGCTACCCGCGCACGGAGCTCGTCGGCCGGACGGTCGATGCCTTGCTGCCCGAGCGCTACCGCGGAGGTCACGGCGCGAGCCGCGACGCGTTCTTCGCGCACCCGACGACGCGGCCGATGGGGCTCGGGCGTGAACTCTTCGGGCTTCGGCGCGATGGCCGCGAGGTGCCGGTGGAGATCGGCCTCTCGCCGCTGCGGACGCGCGATGGGAACTTCGTCTTGAGCTCCATCGTCGACATCACCGAGCGCACGCAGGCGAAGACCGCGCTGCAGAGCTCGCTTCACGAGAAGGAGGTGTTGCTCAAGGAGCTGCATCACCGCGCGAAGAACAACCTGCAGCTCATCGCCAGCCTGCTCGACCTCGCGGCGGCATCACCGAGCCCCGACATTCTCGCGCAGTGCCGCGAACGGGTGCAGAGCATCGGGCTGGTGCACGAGAAGTTGTACCAGTCGGGCACCTTCGCGCGCATCAACGTCGCGGAGTATCTGCAGGCGCTCGTCGAGCAGATGGCGCAGAGCTGGGCCCGCCCCGGAGTGCTGCTTACCGCCGAGGCGCACGGTGAGTTCACGCTCCCGCTCGACGCCGCCATTCCGTGCGGGCTCGTCGTCAACGAGTTGATCATCAACGCCTTCAAGCACGCGTTCCCCGAAGAGCGCGCGGGGGCCATCGTGGTGCACGCCCGGCGAGACGGCGCGAAGGTGACGCTGGAGGTCAGAGACGACGGCGTGGGCATGGCCGCCGACCAGAATCGCAAGCCCGGTCACATCGGTCTCGACCTCCTGCACGCGCTCACGCGGCAGCTCCGGGGCGAGCTCTCCTTCCATCACGAGGGTGGCACGACGGTTCGCTTGACCTTCGAGGAGGTCGAACAATGAGCTCCGCGCCCGCTGTCGCAGCCGGAAAGACGTATTCGGTGGTGGTGGTCGAAGACGAAGCGATCCTGGCGCTGAGTCTGGAGCGGACGTTGCGTGAACTCGGGCTCGATTTCCGCGGGGTCGCCGCGAGCGCCTACGACGCGATCGCCCTCGCAGATCGCGAGCGGCCCGACGTCGTGCTGATGGACATCCGCATTCAGGGGAGCCGTGACGGTGTCGAGGCGGCAGACGTGATCCGCCGGCAGCATGACGTGGCCATCGTCTACCTGACCGCCAACAGCGACCCGAAGACCATCGAGCGCGCGCAGGCCACCAGGCCCGCCGGGTATCTGCTCAAGCCGTTCAAGAAGACCGACTTGCAGAACGTGGTGAACATCGCCCTCTCGCGCCGCGACGTCGAACTGGAGCTGCGCCGCCGGGAAGAGGCGCTGCGCATCACCTTGTCGGCCATCGACGAGGCCGTCGTCACCACCGACCTGCGCGGCGTGGTGACGTCGGTGAATGAGGCCGCCACGCAGCTCGTGGGCCGCGACGACGGCGAACTGCTGCAGCGCCCGCTGGCCGAAGTCATCCCTTTTCAGCGAAGAGACGAGGCCCGTGAAGGTGCGCGTGAGGTCGTCGTGGCGGCGGGTGAAGGTGAGCGCGTCGCGCTCGATGTCGTGCTCGAGACACCCGCGGGCGCGCGATCGTTGATGGGCACCGCCGTCTCGCTGCGTCAGCGAGGCGTTCCTTTCGGAGTGGTGGTGGCGTTGCGAGATCTCACCGACCTGTTGGTGACGCGCCGGCAGCTCGAGTTCGCGGAGCGCCTCAGTTCGCTGGGCACCATGGCGGCGGGCGTCGCGCACGAAATCAACAACCCGCTCTCGATCGTGCTGATGAACCTCGAACTCGCGCTCGACGAGTCGCTGGGTGTGAACGCGCAGCGGTATCTGCGCGAGGCGCGCGACGCCAGCCAGCGCGTGGTGCGCATCGTCAGTTCGCTGCGGCTCCTGTCGAAGCCGCAGCCGGAGCCCGTGAAGCAGTTCGACGTGCGCGAGCCGCTGATGCGCGCGCTGAACTTCACGCGGGCTTCGTGGAAGAAGGTCTCCGCGGTGGAGCTCCAACTCGAGCGAACGCCGCTGGTGCTCGGCTCCCCGACCCGCATCACGCAGGTGCTGGTGAACCTCATCATCAACGCGACGCAGGCGATGCACTCGGTGGGCGACGCGCGTCACAAGCTCTCGCTGATCTCGACCACCGGTGCCGACGGGCGCGCGCTGTTGAAGGTGCGCGACACCGGCCCCGGCATTCCGGAGTCGCTCCGCGAACGCATCTTCGAGCCGTTCTTCACCACCAAGTCGGTGGGAGAGGGCACCGGGCTGGGCCTCGCCGTCTCGCGCTCCATCATTCTTCAGCACAACGCGACCATGACCGTCGATTCGAGCAGCGGAGGGACCTGCTTCACGATCGCGTTCGACGCCGTGGGTGAGGCGGCCGCTCGCGCCGCGCCCGTGCTGTGGATCGGCGAGTCGGCGCCGGGTGCCATCGGGGTCGATGACACGCACGTTCCGCCCGTCGCCGACGCAGTGGGGGCGGCGCTGAACAACGAACAGATCGTCGTGGCTCAGGTTTCTCGCGCGCAGCTTCAGTCGTTGATGGTCGAAGTCCCCGGTGTTGAAAGTCGGCTGGTGTGGGCGGGCGACGAGGAGCCGGAGGTCGGAGAAGTGCGGCTCCTTCGCCCGTTCGACCCGGCCGCGCTGCAGTGGTTCTACCCAGACGATTGAGTCAGCGGGTGTTGCAGCGAATGGGCCCACCAGGATTCGAACCTGGAACCAAGCTGTTATGAGCAGCCAGCTCTAACCGTTGAGCTATGAGCCCGTTTCCTTCCCCTCTACCACGTGCCTCCCAGAGCCAAAGCGAAGCGAGAGACGTACCACCACGGCGATCTCCGCCGCGCGTTGACCGCGGCGGCCATCGACCTCATCACACGTGACGGCACCGAGAAGCTGACGATCCGCGAGGTGAGCCGCCGCGTCGGCGTCAATCACCGCGCGGTGTACCGGCACTTCGCCGATCTCACCTCGCTGCTCGCCGCCGTCGCGGAAGAGGGCTACCGGCAGATGCTCGACGCGCTCAAGGAATCGCTCGCCGAGACGCGCCGCGCGTCGCCGGGCAAGCGCATGGAGGCGCTCGCCGGCGCGTACATCGTCTTCGCCATCGATCATCAGGCGCACTACCGCATTATGTTCGGCAAGCGGCTCAACGAAGACGGCCGCTTCCCCGTGCTCGAAGACCTCGTGCAGGAAGCCTACGAGCTCATCGACGGGGAAATCGCGCGCGGCATCGAGCAGGGCATCTTCGTCGACCGCCCCCGCCGTGAGCTGGTCTTCGGCTTCTGGTCACTCGCGCACGGCTTCGCGTCGCTCGCGCTGGTGCGCCGCATTCGCGTGAAGCGCTCGCTGGTCGAGCCGTACGCCCGGCAGATCGTCGCGCCGTTCGCCGCCGGCTTGCGCGCGCTCTGAGGTTCGTGGTTGAACATGTCTCCAGTGGAGACATTGACCGTCAGGGCCGTCGATTACTACCCGCTGGGCGCGACGCTCTACGGAGCCGAACGCGCGACGGGCCCGGTGTTCATCATCAACGGCGCCACCGGCGTGCCGCAGCGCTACTACCGGCCGTTCGCGCAATGGCTCGAAGGGCAGGGCGGCGCCGTGCTCACCTTCGACTTCCGCGGCATCGGTGAGTCGCGCCCGAAGTCGCTCAAGGGCTTCCCCGCGAAGGCGCGCGACTGGGGCCAGTTGGATTTCGAAGGCGCGATCCGCTTCGCGAAGCAGAAGTTCGCCGGGCGCGAGCTGGTGCTCATCGGCCACAGCATCGGCGGGCAGCTCATCGGCATGACGCCGTCGGCGCACGAGTTCTCGCGCATCTTCACCGTCGCCGCGCAGGTCGGCTCGTGGCGCGACTGGCCGGGCCTGGGCAAGTGGGCGATGGCGGGCCTCTGGTACGCGCTGATGCCGGCGGCGGTGAAGCTCGTCGGCTACTACCCGGGGAAGCTCGGCATGGGCGCTGACCTGCCCGCGGGCATGGCGCTCGAATGGGCGAGCTGGGGCCGGCATCGCGACTACCTGCTGCGCAACATTCCCCGCGAGGGTTACGAGCGGCTCACCGCGCCGTTCTTGAGCTACTCATTTTCTGACGACTTCTACGCGCCGAAGAACGCGGTCGACAAACTGCACGCCATCTATTCGAGCGCCAGCGTCGAACGCGTGCACCTGTCGCCGAAAGAGCTCGGCGTAAAGCAGATCGGTCACTTCGGCTTCTTCAGGGAGCGCTTCCGCGAAGCACTCTGGGAACGCGCGCGGCCTTTCCTCTTCGGCTCCACGCCTTCTTTGCGCAGCAACTGAAGCTGCCGGTGCGCCACCTGCGGAGCGACCGTGCCGTCGCTGCGCAGCACCCGCCACCAGGGAATGTCCTTGAGCGCGTGCAGCGCCCGCACCACCGCGCGCGCCGCGCCGGGCTTCCCCGCCATCAACGCCACGCGCGCGTAGCTCGCCGTTTCGCCACGCGGTATCGCCTTCACCGAACGCTCCACCGCCACCAACCACGGTGATTTTCCGGGCGTTTTGTCGGGCGATTTCCGGTCTGATTTCATGGAGTTGGCTCTTAACACTCCTTCAACGAATCAACGGGCCCCGGGCCGGTCTTTCTCCACGCGAGGCAACAACAACCACCAACCGCTTCGCACCAGGAGGAACACCATGTTGAAGCACTTCATCGTCGCCGCCGTGTCGCTCTCTTCGCTCGCTTTCGCCGGTCCTGCTCACGGCGCGCGCCCCGTGGCGGTTCCTCCTCCGCCCGCGCCGGTCGTCGCCACCTCGCCGTACGTCGTCAGCGGCCCGTACTACGGCAACGGTGGTGATCACGCCGACGTCGCCCGTGCCCGCACGCTGGCCGGTGAGCTGAACGCCGCCATCGCGCGCCGCGACTTCCGCCGGGTGCAGGTGCTCGACAACCAGATGCAGGCCTTCATGCAGAGCGAGCTGGCTGAATCGCAGGGCCTCTACGGGCACCAGGACAACCGCCGCACCGTCCGCCAGCTCCGCTCGCTCAAGGCGCAGCTCTCGTCGCTGACCGGCCGGTTCGACCCCATCGCGATGCAGAGCCGCCGCTCGCTGTACGACAGCGCGGTGAGCGTCGCGATGAATGACCTGCAGCGTGGCAATGGCCGCGTCTACGGCCGCCGCTAACCACCAGTTCACCCGTTGAAAACGACTCACCCCGCCGGAGCGGGGTGAGTTTTTCATTACTGGCCTTCGACGAAGCTGCGCAGCCGCTTGCTGCGCGACGGGTGCCGCAGCTTCCGCAGCGCCTTGGCTTCAATCTGGCGGATGCGCTCGCGCGTCACCTCGAAGTCCTGACCGACTTCTTCGAGGGTGTGGTCGCTCTTCTCGCCGATGCCGAAGCGCATGCGGAGCACCTTCTCTTCGCGCGGCGTCAGCGTGGCGAGCACCTTGCGGGTTTGCTCCGCGAGGTTCATGTTGATGACCGCCTCGTCGGGCTTCACGTGCGCCTTGTCTTCGATGAAGTCGCCGAGGTGTGAATCTTCCTCCTCGCCGATGGGCGTCTCGAGAGAGATGGGCTCCTTGGCGATCTTGAGGACCTTGCGGACCTTGTCGAGCGGCAGCTCCATCTTCTCGGCGATCTCTTCAGGCGTCGGCTCGCGGCCGATTTCCTGAACGAGGTAGCGCGAGGTGCGGATCAGCTTGTTGATCGTCTCGATCATGTGCACCGGGATGCGGATGGTGCGGGCCTGATCGGCGATGGCGCGGGTGATGGCCTGACGGATCCACCACGTGGCGTAGGTCGAGAACTTGTAGCCGCGCTTGTACTCGAACTTATCCACCGCCTTCATGAGGCCGATGTTGCCCTCCTGAATCAGGTCGAGGAACTGGAGGCCGCGGTTGGTGTACTTCTTGGCGATCGACACCACGAGGCGCAGGTTGGCCTCGACCAGCTCGCTCTTCGCGCGTTCGGCGCGGCGCTCGCCGATGCCGATGCCTTCGTACTTGCGGCGGAGCACCAGAATCTCCATGCCCGCGTCTTCTTCGACCTTCTTGATGCGGCGGAGCGCCTGGCGCACGTCACGGTCGAGCGACTCCATGTGCTCGGCGGTGATGTTGAGGCGGCGCTGCAGCTTCTTCGCCGCGGCCTCGTTGCCGCCGGCCTCCTTGAGGCCCACCTTCAGATCGTTGAGCGGAATGCCGTACTGACGCTCGAGGTCGCGCAGCTCGTCTTCGCTGCGGTCGACCGTCTCGATCATGCCGCGCACGTGCTGAACGATGCGGTCGACGGCCTTCTTCGACAGGCGCATCTCCTCGACCTGCTCCATCATCTTGTCGCGGAGCTCGGTCTCTTCGCGCTTCAGGTCCTTCCTGCGCTGCTCCGACAGCTTCTTGTGACCCTCGAGGTCCTCGGAGATGTCCGAGACCTCCTTGTAGGTCTTCTTGAGCTTGTCGAGCTGCTTGCAGAGGTTCTCGATGCGGTTGAGCTCGGCCGCGTTGAGCTGCACTTCCTTGTCGCCGCCCTCGTCGGCCTCGGCCTCGGGCTCGAACTCTGATTCTTCCTCTTCCTCGCGCTGCGGCTCTTCGGGAGCGTCCTTGAACACTTCGCGAACGCGCAGCTTGCCCGTCTTCAGCTTGGGGCCGATGTCGAGCATCTCGTTGACCGCGACCTTGCAGTCGAGCAACGCGCGCATGACGTCTTTTTCACCGTCTTCGATGCGCTTGGCGATTTCGACTTCGCCTTCACGGGTGAGCAGCGCGACCGAGCCCATGCGGCGCAGGTACAGGCGCACCGGGTCGTTCGACTTGGTGGCTTCGTCGGCGGCCTTGGTGGCGGCGGCGCCCGACGCGGCAGGAGCAGCGGCCGCGGCCGGCTTCTCCTCCTCGTCGTCGTCGTCATCCTCTTCCTCCTCCGCGCCGTCTTCTTCGGCGGCGACGGTGGGCTTCACCTCGACCTGACCTTCGTTGTTCTTCTGCGCGTCGACGACCTCGACGTCGTTGTCGCCGAACATCGACATCACGTCGTCGATCTGCTCGGGCGACACCGCGTCACCGGGGCCGAGGGCCTCGTTGACGTCGTCGATGTTCACGAAGCCCTGCTTCTTGCCCTGGGCGAGCAGGTCCTTCACCGCGGGGCTCTCGGTGATCGACTCCTCGGTCTCTTCGTCTTTCTGGGCGTTGGCGTCGACTTCGCCGCCTTCCATCATCTCGATGGCCGACTCCTCGACTTCGTCGTCGTCGACCTCGGTGACCGCCTTGTGCTTCTTGAGCTTCTCCTTCGCGAGCGCGACGGCGTCAGCCGCCTGCGCGGCCGCAGCCGCTGCCGCGGCCTTGCTGCCCGGCTTGGGAGCAGGCTTCTTGGCTTCAACGGCACCGGCAGCGCGCTTGAGCGGCGGCTTCGCTTCGACCTTCTTCTTCTTCAGGTCTTCTTTTTTCGCCGGTTTGGGCGCGGGCTTCTTCGTCATGGGAGGGTGATCTCCGAAAGAGAACTGCAAAAAACAGAATCGCGGGCCCTTAGCCAAAACCAGGGCATCCATCAATAAACGCCGCGCTTATTTGGTTCCTACCCAACGCCCCCCACCAACGGTCACTTCTTCGACTTGAGCCGTTGCTTCAACAACAGGAGCTCACCCTGTTCGGTCAGGAGGTCTCGCGTCTCCTGTGTCAGCTCGCTGGTTCCGCCAGGGCTGTTCGCGATTTCGCGAGCGATGAACTGCAACCGGTCCTCGACCGCCCGCAATTTGAGTCGCTCCGAGACGATGTCAAACCCGCGCTTCAACGCGGCCTCGTCGGCCGGGAGCAGGTCGCGCGCCCGGGTCAGCCCCTGTTTCACCGCCTCCGACGCCTCATACAACGCGTCCTCCGGGGAGCCGCCCGACTGCAGCGCCTCCACCAGACCCCTCAACCCCAGGTGTTTCAACTCGAACGCCACCTTGTGGGTGTCGTTTTCCATCAGTTTGCGATCACGCATCACCGCCGCGACCCAGATGGCCTCGTTCTGATCAGGCGGGGGCTCGTTCGATTTGGGCTTCGGGGCGGCCTTCACCGGCGCCGGGTTCTTGCCGCGCAGCGCCGTCTCCAGCTCGCTGGCCGGCAGGCCGAAGTGCTTCGACATGGCTCCAAAGAGCGCCGAACGGGTCAACCCGACGGGCACCTGCACCGCGATCGGCCTGAAGCGGTCGAGCGCCGCCATCTTCTCTTCGAAGGAAGCATCCACCCCCAGGGGCAGGAGCGTCTTGAACAGGTGCGCCGTCAGCGAAGGCGCGTTCTTCACCAGCTTCTGCACCTCTTCGGCGCCGACCTTGCGCGCCCAGGTGTCGGGGTCTTCACCGTCAGGCAGCACCGCCACGCGCGAATTGACGCCACCCGCCAGCAGGGGGCCCGCCAGCCGTTCGACGGCTTTGCGACCCGCTTCGTCGCCATCGAGCAGCAGCACGAGCTCCTTGGCTTCCAGCCGATGCAGCAGCGCGAGGTGCCCGGGCGTCAGCGCGGTCGAACACAGCGCCACCGCGTTCTTCACCCCGGCCTGATGCATACCGATGGCGTCGAAGTAGCCCTCGCAGAGCACGACCGACTTCTTCTTGCGGATGTCGTCGCGCGCCTGCTCGGTTGCGTAGAGCGTCTCCGACTTGTTGTAGAGCCGGTTCTCGCGCGAGTTCAGGTACTTGGGCCCGTCATCGCCCTCGAGCAGTCGCCCGCCGAACGCGATGGTGCGGCCTTCAGGCGAGCGGATGGGGATCATCACGCGGCCGCGGAACATGTCGTAGTAGCCCTCGCCCTTGGTGCGCGGCGCGACGAGGCCGGCCTTCTCACCGAAGGCGAGCAGGCCGCGTTCACGCAGCTTGTCGGCCAATTCACTCCACGCCGCGGGCGACCAACCCAGCCCGAACGCGCGGATCAGCTCGTCGGTCAGCCCACGGCTTCGCAGGTACTCGCGCGCATGCCGGCCGACGGTGGGCTCCCACAACTGCTCCGAGAAATACTGGGCGGCGAAATCGGTGGCCTCCTTGACCTGCGACTTCTCGCGCATGGCGGGGTCGATCTCGGCCTCCAGATCGATGCCGAGCTCCTTCGCGAGGTCTCGCACCGTGTCGACGAAGGTCTTGCCCATCAACCGCTGCACGAAGCTGATGGCGTCGCCGCCGGCCTGACAACCGAAGCACTTGAAGCGCTTCTCGTCGGGCCACACGTAGAACGACGGCGATTTCTCACCGTGAAACGGGCACAGCCCTTTGTAGCTGCGGCCCGATTTCTTCAACTCGACGCCATGGCGCTGCACGAGCGCGATCATGTCGACGCGCTCCCGCACCTCCGTGATCTTCGAGTCGGGGATCAGCATTCGTGTTTCTGGTCGCGTTCTCGGCGGCCGAAGCCTCCGCTTCGTTTCGTCTCGCCCGTTCGCAACCGCGCGAACGGGTTCCCTGCGAGCGCTCCGGGTGAATTAACCGAGCTTCGACAACTGCGCCTTCACCTCATCGGAGATCGCCTTGCCCTCGGCCTGGCCCTTCAAGCGGGGCGTGACGATCTTCATCACGTTGCCGAGGTCCTTCACCGACTTCGCGCCGGCCTCCGCGATGGCCTTCGCGATCTCCGCGGTCAGCGCCTCAGCCGAGAGCTGCGCGGGCAGGTAGGTCTGGAGGAACGCGACCTCCTTCTCTTCTTTCTCAGCGAGCTCGGGGCGGCCGGCGGCCTTGTACTCGGTGGCCGCGTCACGGCCCTTCTTCACGAGGCTGGTGATGACGCCCAGAATGCCCGCGTCATCGAGCACCTTGTTCGCGCCTTCGACCTCTTTGTATTTGATGGCGCTCTTGATCGCGCGAATCTGGGTGAGCTTCAGTTCATCCTTCGCGCGCATCGCGTCCTTCAGGTCCGCGTCGAGCCGTTCACGAATGGTCGCCATGAGAGTTCTCCAGTTGAAACGAAAGAGAGGTTGGCCACTCTACGAGTCGCCAACCTCCTTGAGAAACTGACTGCTCAGCTTCTTAGTAGCGGGTGCGGTTCTTCTTCACCGCGCGCTTCTTCGCCGCGATCGACTTCTTCTTCCGCTTCACCGACGGCTTCTCGTAGTGCTCGCGCTTGCGGATCTCGGAGAGGATGCCCGCCTTTTCGGTGGCCTTCTTGAAGCGCTTGAGAGCGCCTTCAATCGACTCGCCGTCCTTCAACTTGATAGTGGTCATGCGTCACCTCCCTCTGATCGACCTGTAAAAATGAAAGTGACGGGCGCATCGCACGCTCGGCGCGCACGCGCAACACTTCATCGCGCGGTGACGCGGAACAAGGTGCTCCCGAGGCGGATGCGCGTGCCCTCGAGCAACCGGCGCTCACCGCCCGAGGGCAGCGCGACGAAGGTGCTCTTCGTGCGCGAACGATCGACGAGCTCGAGCGAGGTGCCGGCGGGGCGCAACTCGGCGTGGAGCGGCTCCAGCGTGTCGTCATCGGGGAAGGTGATCTGCGCGGCCGAGCGCCCGAGGCTCGCGGCGCCACGGAGCACCCACGTCTTCCCGGGGCGATTGCCGAGCAGGGTGTGCTCCAACTTCCACGACGCGGCGGGGCGGGGCGCGCCGTAGGGCCACGGCATGTCGACCGGCGCGCTGTCGAGCGGCCCCAGGTACTTGAAGCGCTGCAGCCCTGCCGAGAACGAATCGTTGGGGTTCAGCCGCTGCGGCCCATCGAACGAGACCCACGTGCCCGAGGCCGACGCGCCATCTGAGATCCACAAGTCGTTGCCGCGCTGAAAGAACGACGCGTGCGCGCTCGACATGAAGGGGTCGTTGTCGACGTCCAACACGCCGAGGCCGCGGCCGATGAGCAGCGGGCGGCGCGCGAGCGGAACACTCGTGCCGGTGTGCGGGCCGGTCAAAACCTCCAACGCCCAATAGCGGCCGTCGGCGGTCTGCGCGCGCGGGGCACTCGGCGCGGCTCTCGGCGGAGGCGCGGGGGCACGCGGCGGCGAAGCAGGCGGCGGCTCCGGAGGCGTGGGTGCAGCTTCGGGCTCGGGGTCGACGTCAGGCAGCGGCTCGGGGATGTTGAGCGCGTCGAGCAGCTCCTGCCGCGTGGGCGCGGCGAAGCGCTGCGTCGACAGAATGTCGTTCGACGGTTTGCGCGTCAGCCCCGGAGGCGCCGCCTGCACGCCGTACTTCTGCAACGCCAGCTGCGCGCGTTGATTGGCCGGGTCTTCGCGCAACACGCGCTTGAGCAACTCGATGGCGCCGGGTTCGTCACCCTGCACGTCGAGCCACAACGCCGAGTCGATGAGTTGATCGTGGTGGCTGGGGCCGCTCACAGGGTTCGCAAGATGTCAGGGGTTGGTGCGCTTCGCTACCACTCGCCACGCGGCGATCCACAGGCCGGCTTCTTTCTTCGTGAGCCTCCCGCGGAGTAGCGACGCGAGGAGATCTTCCACCGCGTGCCGATCGTCTTCGTCGTTCCGGAGGAACCCGCTGGCGGTCAACCCCAGCTCCAGCGCCTTCTTCACCTGCCGCACCGTCGCGTCATCAGCGAGCGTCGGAGCCGTGGCCTGCACTTCACCGCGGCGGCCCATCGCCAGTTCGTAGCCGTACACGATGACCGCCTGCGCGAGGTTGAGCGACGGCTGCTCGTCGGAAGACGGAATGAACGAGAGCGCGTGGCACTGCTCGAGGTCTTCGTTGCGCATGCCGTGGCGCTCGTCGCCGAAGACTAGCGCCCACTTTTCGTCGTTGCGGACGCTGACCTCGGCGGCGAGCTCCTTGGGCGTGAAGCGCTTGCGGCCTTCGATGAAGCGCATGGTCGTGCCCACCACCCACGAGCAATCGACGACCGCTTCTTCGAGCGACTGCACGATCTTCACCTGCTCGATGAGATCGCCCGCGTGCACCGCGAGCCGGTTCATGCCCGGCGCTTCCATCAACTGCGGATTCGGAGTGACCACCACCCAGTCGGTGAGACCGAAGTTCTTCATCGCGCGCGCGATGGCGCCGAGGTTGTCGGCGTTGCGCGGGCGGAGCAGCACGATGCGGGGCGGAGCCATTTGCTCGGCGCCACTATCACCAGCTGCCTGGGGTGAGGGCCGATCTCGGTTCAGCAACGTCGAGACCCGCTCAAAGCGCTGGCCACGAGTCCACGCGTCTAGACTCCGTTGTC
Source organism: Myxococcota bacterium (assembly GCA_048498275.1). Classification (GTDB taxonomy): domain Bacteria; phylum Myxococcota; class Myxococcia; order Myxococcales; family Myxococcaceae; genus Archangium_A. Next base: position 14,250 of record JBEHYH010000006.1, read on the forward strand.
TGACGTGTTTGTTTCGATGCCCTAGCCCTTGCGCGGTCGTCATTGCTTCGCCGTAATCGAGTGAGACCTCGGTTGGCTCGGTGACGCGCCCCTCGCGGGCGTAACGAGCAATTCGTTGTTCTTCCAATCGACAACACTGATCTCGAGTTCCACCCTCACAATCGCATTCTCGCCTGTCAGAGCACTGACGCTCTCTGTGAGAGAACGCCAAGACGCGAAGACGCGCAGTAGTAACGCCATCGTGGGAGTTGCCTATATCAAGTTCATGTTCTAGCTCACATTGGTCTCATAGTTGACTTTCGAAGACGCGAACATCGCACCTACGCATTGAGACATCACCGCGGGGTTAAGAAAATTTGAGTCGCCACAATCTCGTTGGTCTAAGTTTTAGGTATGGATCCTCACGTCAGAAAAATGCGCAAAGAACAGCTTCTCGAGTGGTTCAATGAAGAGAACGCAGAGCGCACAATTTCTTGGCTTGGCGCAGTGGAGAATCGAACTCCCGTGGTCTTGGTTGGCGCCGGATTCACGCTGAATGCCAGAAACAAGACAACAAATAGCCGAGCAACGGTTCACGATGCTCCGTTGTGGAGTCATCTTGTGCAGAGATTCTCAAACGAGATTGGTGCGAACCAAGTCTATGACGCACCGGTGTTGTTTGATCTTCTGGTGGCCGAGAAGGGTAAGGCGTATCTGCGGGATGCTCTACGCGATGCGCTCAAAGATGAATCTCTGGTTCCAGATGGTGCGCATAATGCGCTTGCGAGCTATGCGTCTGAAGCAATTGTGACCACGAATTGCCTGGATACCGTGCTTGATAAGGCCTGTGTTGGTGACTGGCGTAGAGTTGTTTTGGACCAAGATTTGTCTGCTTCTGGAAAGAAGCGGGATCTCATTTATCTTCACGGTCATCGCGATTTTGCCGATTCTTGGGTGATGACGCGCGGCCAGTATGAAGATCTGCCCAGGCAAAAGCCCGTGATTGTGGCGCGTACTAGGCAGTTGCTTGCGCAGCATCCGTGGCTGTTGGTTGGTTTTGGGATGAATGATGCAAATATTCACGCGATGATTCGACTCGTTAGTAGTGAAATGCAGGGATATCGTCCAGTATCTTTGGCTGTCGTCATTGGTGATGTGCTTGCGTCAGAGCGTAAGCACTGGTCTTCTTTTGGAATAGAGATCGTTTCGCCAAAATCAAATAGTGATTTGAATCGGTTTTTTGAGTGGTTTTTTTCAAAGGCCACCTTGAACCATGTCCCGTCTGCCGACGATGTGAATCGATATGTCGATGCCGGGGTTACTGGCATCGAACGGTTGCGTAGATTTCGTGCGTTGTCGCAAGGGGCAGTTCCGATTTCTGAACGAGGCAGAGCTTACAGTCGCTGGCGTCAGGTTCTGATTGCACTGCTTTCTCCCGAGGAAAGGCGGGCCACTTCCGAAATTGCAAGTCGTGCGAGAAATGTTGCGGCTCGCTCGCGTTTTGGTGCTGTTGGTAGTGACGCAGGTGTCGGTTTGGTCGAGCAGCCGGCGGCATCGGACGACTTGCAAGTTAGAGATGCGATGCTCGCGCAGCTTCCTGGCGGACCATTCTTTTCAGCTGGTTCAAGCGTTATTGTTCGGGTCCTAGATGTGTTGTTGGGTAACTCAAAGGACCTCGTTGATGAAGTTGTCGCGCATTTTGAGTGGGCGCTTGAGCAGAGCTTGTTTCAAAGTAATCATTCTGATGACGATGTACCGCTTGCGATATTGACGTTGCGATTGCTGGAGCGGTATCGGGGGGAGGACTTGTCGAAGCTTCAGCGTCTTGCGCGCCATGCTCTTCATTTGGCTAGGAAATATGGTGAGCAATATGTGTCTCAGTCGATTGAGGCTGAATTTCGACGATTGAACTTTGCTATCCCCGATGAAGGCGCCTTGCCAGTAGAGCAACACCTTCAAGAGGCGCGAGCCGCATTTGAGGCGTTCATGAATGCGAAATTCGAGGAGGCCGCAAGCCTCTACGGTGTTGCAAGTCAGCATGCCTTGGAGGCTGGGCGCGACTTAGAGGCATGGGCATATTCGCATGGTCGTGCATCTGCTCTGGTTCGTCGGAGCGTTCGTGCTGCTGAAGCTTGGAAAGAAGTACAAGCTCTGGCGAGCAAGATATCCGTTGACCGTTGGATCAAGGACGCGGACGACCGTGCGCGATCTACGTTGCTTTCGCTGAGCGAGGCCGCGAACGAGCGCGAGCGCTTTCGGCAGACAGGAGGGCAAGGCCGCCGCTTTGGTGGACCTGCCCATGGTCTTTGGCGGGCGTACAGAGAGCTCGCGGATGTCTATGCATCACCCGATCTTCAGAGGCGCTATGTCGAGCCGTTACTGGAGCTGCGCGATGAGGGAGACCCGTTGCTACCTCTGTGCTTCGCGAAGAATCCAAAACAATGGATCGCAGATTTGCTTCTCGAGCACCCCGTGCCTCAAAACCGTCGAGTCGATAGAGAACTGCGTTTGATAAACGCTGCACTCCGCTCACCTCGGCAGGTCTCGCGTACGGAAGTTCTCGGTGGTCTGGATCTGGTCAGTGCGATGCGCTTGTGCTGGCGTAGCGTCGATCTTGAGCGTGCTACTCAGTGGCTCCGTGAATGCTCGGCAGTGCTCGCGGACCAGAATGGTGAAAGTGCGTGGTATACGTATTCTCGATTAGATGAAAAATTGTGGTCGGCGTTTACGTCGGTTGCCGCATTTGCGCCATCTCCTGGGTCGATTGTTGGTTTGATGGAAGTGTTGAGTGCAAGAGAGCATAAGTACGGTGCGCGCAAAGCGTTGTACGCGTTGCCTTGGTATCGTTGGGCGATCTCGAGAGATGTCGGTGCGAGGTTTTTGACTATTATTCGGTCGGTCGCTCTGTTTCAGGATGATGAGCATGGTGCACTTCCGTATATGTTATTCGCGATTCTTCGAATGGTGGACGCAGGCTTGGATGTCAACGAGCTGAAACGAGATTGGGGCGCTGTATTGGATGATTTGCGCGAATGCCGTTTGCCGCAGTCCACCGATGGAGAAAGTCGACGAGCTGGGTTTTTGTTGGACGTACGTATTCGCGGCATTGTTGAGATCGGCAAGATCTTCGACGCTTGGTTTTCTTTCCCAACCGCGGAGGAAGACGAAGATGCTTGGGACGCTGCGTGCGATGCGCTTCGTATGAAAGAAGATGAGTTGATTATGGCTTGGTTGCGCAAGTCAGTTGTTGCTTTGCTGAACGCGGTCGATGCGAAGGAATCGAAGAGTGAGCATTTGACTTCGCATGGAATTCGTTTGCTAGGCGAGGCTATTGTCCGTTTTGTCGATTTGCGATCTCGCATCAGACCCGTGTTGCTCAAGCTAATTCTCGCGTCGCCAGAGTCGCTCCCAATCGTTGCCCATGGGCTTACGCCGGAGGTGTGGGGTGAAGATTGGGCGTCGATAGTTGGGCTGCTTTCGATGATGTGTTTCGGTGCGGGTGGGCCGCGAACAAATCAAGATGATCCAGGAGCAGCTACGCGGCAGCAAGTTGCCGTCTTGAGTGTATTGACGGTGCTCGATTACGCGGCCCTCGAACGCTCCAGTGCGGGTGCTTGGGCTACGGTTCGAGGTTTTCTTATTGGCGCTGTGGGCGACGACCGTGGTGTCGTTGCTCAGAGCGCAGCTACGGCGGCGCTGCATTTCGCGGAGTTCGTTGAGAATCACGATGAAGCCGCAAGTTACGCTTTTATTATTAGGCAGGTTGTGGATGATCCGCGAATTGTCGTTCGATCTGTTGTCGCGGATAGGGCGCTATCGCTGGTCAACAAGGCAAGGCATGAGTTGGTTCGCGCGGCTGCTGAGCAGGCGTTGAAAGTGATTGCTCTAGATGAAAATGCGTGCCTCGGAGCCCTTCGTGCGTATGCGCAAAGCCGAGCGAGTGGAAGTGATGTGTAGAGTGTAGGTTGTTGCCATTGAAGCGCATCGCATTTGTTGAGAACATGATTGTGCAGTCCAACTCAAACAGGAGGTCGGTATATGGGTCGTGGTTCGTCGTTCAATTCAGTGGTTGCGGGTCGTACCAGTGCGGCGTCGAAGATTCTGAACACGGCGGAGTTGTTGAGGCAGTTCGAAGAATCCGGCGGGTTGAAGGCTGATCTCGAAGCCATCGTCGCCCACGGCAAGGAAGCAGAAGCGCTCAATCAATCGCAGGGAGCGGCGACTCGCGAGAAGTCAGTCGCCACCGCGAAGACGCTCGAGGCGTTCCAGTCACTCCAGCGCGAATACTCCGCAATCATGGACGTGCTCGTCGCGCTTCGCGCGGAGCTCACCAACGCCGGAGAGAAGGACAATCTCAAGCGGCTCAACGGCATCATCGCTTCGGAAACGGAGACGGCGTTCACCGAGAAGGACGCGGGCGATGGGAAGACGGTGAAGAAGGCGCGTAAGTCACAGACGCAAGAAGCCACTCGCGCGGAGATCGCGCGTGACGCGAAGTCGCTCCTCGACTTCACCGCGATTGCGTCGCGACTCGCCGCGCGCCGTGTCGACGCCACGCGGCTTCAGGCGCTCAAGACGAACGCTGAAGCCCTCGCCGGCAAGCTGGCAGATCGCGTCGCCACCGCCGCCGAGCGCAAGGCGTTGACCGAGAAGGAGCAAGCCGCCGTTGCCGCGCAGAACCTGCATTGGACTTCATCGCGCCGGCTGCTGTCCGCGTTGGCCAAGCGCGATGTACGTGCGCTCGACCTGGTGAACGTCATCAAGCAGTGAACTTTTGAGCTGACCGAGCCTGCTGGAGTGACGGTGCACTGCACTTGTCCTCCAGCAGGCGCTTCTTTTGAGAACTCCGGGCGCGCTTTTGGAACGGTGCACTGCGCTTTTGCTCCGAGGCAGTCGACTTTTGGAACGGTGCACTGCGCTTTTCCGCCGGTGCAGTGCACTTTTGGCCCGGTACACCGCGCTTTTGTAACGGGGCGATGCAATTCACGTCGTGATTTCGGGTGTTTGCGGTCTTCACCCTGCGAGCGGCGTTCTGGCTAGAACCTCCGGCATGCGCTTCCTCGTGCTCGTCGCGGCCGTCGGTCTCTTTGCCTGCCCCGGTAAGCGAATCTTCGATTGCACCGTAGAAGACTGCGAGAGCTGTGCGGTGCTCACCACCAAACTCAACTGGACCGCAGCGCAGACGACCTTCTGCACGACCTGCCAGCAAGCCGACGCCGGTTCAGACGGCACGTGCTCCGGCATCCCCACCCGCGATGGGAAATACGTGATTCACGGCTGCAACGCCGACAGCGATTGCTCGGGAATCAGTAACTACTGCGGTCTCCACGCGAGCTCAGGGCCGCACAACACGTGCGTCGAATCAGACGCGTTCTGAGTACGTTCCTCCCCATGTCGATGGGGAAGGTGAATTGGACTCCTGAAGCGCGCGCGCTCGTTGCTCCCAGCAAACATCATGACGTCGCGAGGGCCGAGCTGCCGCCGCCCGCCGTCGCGTGGAGCTCGCTGCGGAAGTGGATTGCCAGTCAGAAGGACAGCGTGATGCTCGGAGCGCGCACCATCGCTCCGTGGCTCGGTGAAGCGCCGCCCACGCTGAATGACGCGCCGTCGGCCGGCGAAGTGTGGAGGCTCCTCGGGCAGGGCTACGACGACGCGACGTCGGGCGAGCGCGAGTTCGCGTTCTTTCTCGCGCGCACGCAGAGCCTCGACTTCGTGATCGAAGCGTTCGTGACCGCGCCGCCGGTGATCATCAGTTTTCGGGAACGCCGGTTCGGCAAACCGCCGACGCCGCGATCGAGCCATGCGTGGCGCGCGATGCGGGTGGTGTGGCTCGCCGCGAATGAAGCGGAACGTGTCCGCGCGTTGCCCGGCGTGCGCGCGCTCACCTCGGCCGCGGAGTTCGGTGAATCGCTCGCGATGATGATCGAGGAGAGCGAGACGTCGCCGCTGTGCGCTCGGGATGTCGACGAGGCGCGGGCGCGCCTGGGCACGCTCGATTGGGCCGCGGTGCAGACGGTGCACGCGCTGCGGTTCGATCTCCTCGCGCGATTCGGCGCGGAGGCGGCTCCGCTGCTCATCGACGCGCTCGGGGCAGGGCGTGAACACGCGATGGGCGTGGAGATGCAGATCGATTTCGTCGCCGCCCTCGGCCATGTCGAGTCAGCCGAGGTCGCCGAGCACCTGCAGGCCGAGCGCAAGATGCCGGGCACGAGCGGGTTCGCGGAGGCGTACTTCAACAAGTCATCTCCGGCGGAAGCCCAGCCGGTCGTCGTCGATGAAGCCGCGATGGCGTCGAAGCAGCGGTGGAGCGTCGAGGTGTTCAAACGCGACGTGATGCCGCTGCCGATCTCCCGCCAGCTCGTCTGGGCCGCGTACGACGAGGGGAATTTCATTCTCGATACGTTCCGCGTCGCGGCCGATGGCGCGCTGAAGACCGGCGCTGATGACGACTACGAGCTGCCGGAAGAGGACGCGACCGTCGGCATCGTGCGCGCTGAGGAACTCGACAAGATCACCCTCGCGCAATGGTCGAAGGTGTTCGCCGACCATTTGATTGAGCAGCCGTTTCCTCAGCTCTGACTCTGAACGCGAAGACGAGCGACGATGCGCTCGAACGCCGCGTGTTGCTCGGCGGAGAACGTCATCGGCTGATGCACGCTCAACTTGCCGGGCTTCGGGAAGAACCGGCCAGTGACGCCGCTCAGCGCGGGGTCGCTCGCGAGCGCCACGAAGTTCTCCGCGGCGCGCTCCAGTGAAATGCCCATCACCAGGCGCGCGAATCTGAACAGCCATCGGCCCGCGCTGTTCACGCCTCGGGTGATTCCCGTCGGCGGCGCGCCCGCGTGGCCGCCGTTGATGAAGGGGCCCTTCGGGTGCTCGCGCGCAAAGCGCTCCATGTAGAGCTGCGTCGCGAGGTACGCCTGCTGCACCGCCGCCATCATGCTGAAGCGGCCCTTGAGTGTGAGGTCGGCCTCGTTGAGCGTCGGGTCGCCGAGCAGCACCGAGCCCACGAACACCACGCGCGCATCGGGCGTCGCGACGAGCACGTCTTTGAGCCCCTCGGTGACCAGGTAGCGCCCGACGAACTGCGAGGCCCAGATCTCTTCGAGGCCATCGGCGCTGACCCGGCGCTCCGAGTTCAGCACCCCCGACGAATGCACCAGCGCGTCGAGCCGGCCAGCGAGCTCGCCGCGAAGGGTCTGCACCAGCGCGTGCGTCGACGCGAACGACGTGAAATCTGCCGAGACGAACCTGGCCGCCGGAGCTCCCACGGCCTGCAATTGCGCGACCGCCTGCGCGCCGCTCTGTTCGTTCCTCCCCGTGATCCAGAGCGCGTAGCCCTTGTGTGCCAGCCCCAGCGCCACCGCGAGACCGACGCCGCTGTTGCCGCCCGTTACGACCGCTTGTCGAGTTGTCATGCACCTCAGGTACGAACCGAAGTCCGCCTCAGCCATGTGTATAAAGTGCAAGACCAATGAAGCCAGACTTCACAATCTCCAAAGAGCTCCTCCGCGATCTCACGACCTTCGAGGTGGTCGCTGAACAGAAGAGCTTCACGCGCGCGGCGGCGGTGCTCGGGCTTTCGGTGTCGGCGCTGAGCCAGACCATGCGGCGGCTGGAGGAGGCGTTGAAGACGCAGCTCCTGCAGCGCACCACGCGCAGCGTGTCGGTCACCTCGGCGGGGGAGCGGTTGCTGCTGAAGCTGCGCCCCGCGCTCGCCTCGGTGGGTGACGCGGTTCGCGAGCTGCGCGCGGCTGAAGGTCAACTCACCGGCACGTTGCGCATCAACACCACGCGGCTGGCGCGGCACGCGCTCGCTCCGGTGCTGGTGGCGTTTCAGCAGCAACACCCCGAGGTGATCGTCGAGATCGTCGCCGACGACTCGTTGACCGACATCGTCGCGCAGCGGTTCGACGCCGGCGTTCGCCTCGGTGAGAGCCTCGAACGCGACATGGTCGCGTTGCAGCTCGGTGGGCTCCAGGGCTGCTTCGTGGCGTCGCCGGAGTACCTGAGCGAGCGGGGCGTGCCCGCGCACCCCCGCGATCTGTTGGAGCACACGTGCATCGCGCTTGGCGAGCCGACGCGCGGTGTTCGCATCCCGTGGAGATTCGAGAAGGGCCGCAAGGTGATCGAGATCGCGCCGAAGGGATCGCTGGTGATGAATGACGCCGACCTCGCGCTCGAAGCCGCGCGGCTCGGCGCCGGCATCGCGCTGACGACCGTCGCGATGGCGAGTGGAGAACTCGACCGGGGAACACTGGAGCGTGTGCTCGAGCCGTGGACTCCGGCGACGCTCGGCGTGTTTCTCTACTACCCGTCACGCGGTCATCGTTCGCCGCCGTTGCGGGCCTTCATCGACATCGTGAAAGAGCGAAGGCGTGCGCGCTGAGTTTCAGCGAACGAAGGTGCGCTTCACCCGGCCGGAGAATTGAAAGTAGAGCAACCAGAGCAACGGGCCGACCGCCTGCGTGAGCGGGTTCAGTTGCGCGGGGACCCACTCGGCCGGAACGAACTGCTCCACGACGAAGTCGATCAGATGACTCGCCAGGACAAATCCGTAAATCCCCATCATCAGCCGGGGGACGATTCGCTTTCTCATCAGGAAGAGTGGAATCGCGATCAGGCTCAGAATCGCCGTCACGACCGAGGGGGTGACGTACCAAAGCCAATAGGCAACCCACCCGGGAGTGGCGTCGGCGAAGGAGACGTCGCGGTTCGACTCGAACGTCATCGCCGCCATGACGAGATTGGCAAACAGCGAAATGAACGGGAGCACCAGCCAGCCTCCGATGCGCGGCACGACCGGAGGAATGAGCGCGACGCATTCGGTGCAGAGCGACCCTTCTTTCGTCGGGCGCGTGCAGATCGCGCAGAGGAAGCGCCCGCAGCGAAGACACACCCGCCACGCCTTCTTGTCAGGGTGCACGGGGCAGAGGCCGAGCGGCGGGTCGTCGATCATGCCTTCGGCTGCTTCGTGGCGAGTTGCGCGAGGAAGCCGCCGAGGCCCGGGCCTGACGCGAAGTAGAGCGCCGGGAGCCACATCGGTATGCGCAGGAAGTCGGGCTGCAGATGCGAGAACAGCTCGAGCTTCGTGAGGATGATCTCCGTAACCGGGCCGATGAATGCGCCGGCGACGCCGCAGGTGATGGCTGCCTTCGAACGGTCCACGAAGGCGAAGAGCACCAGCGCGCCGGTGATCAGCACCAGCACCTTCGCCGGGTTCTCGAACGGCAGAAACCCGCTCGCGAAATAGAGCGCCGCGAAGAACACCACGCCAAAGAGCTGCTGTTTCCCTGATGGCAGCTCCGACTTGAAGAGCCACTGCACCGGCACGTAGACGAGCGCGATCGACAGGTACGCGATCGCGAAGATGATCGGCGTCCACCACGCGGCGCGGAGCAACACGGGATCTGGGTACGACGTCGCGCCTCCGTACGTGTGAAACGCGTCCATCAGCGAACCCAAAGTCGCACCGGTGAGCGCCACCTTCGCCAACCCGAGCTTCGAGAGCTGCCGCTTCATCGCTTGATGACCATCGCCGTGAGCACCGCCTGCATCTGCAACGCGGTGCCCGCGATGTTGGCGGTGGCGGCGTTGGCATCGCCCGCTCCGCACGCGCCGATCTCGACGGTGTGCACGCCGGGCGCGAGTTCGTACGAACGCCCGAACGACCAGCTGGTGATCATCTGCCCGAGGGCTCCGGTGTTCGCGGCCACCACGCGGCGGCCCCAGCTCGGGCTGCCGTCGATGAAGATCACGAGGTCGGCCACCGAGTACGTGTTGCCCGCCGCGGTGCATTGCATGCCGCCGTTGGTGCTCACGTAGAGCGCCGCGTCGGCGGGCATGTTGATGCTCAACGAGAGGTCAGGCACCAACTGGCAGCTCGTGGCGCTCCCCGGGAGCGAGAGCTGACTGCCGCTCACCGCTTGCAGAACGTCCTGCCCGGTGGTGCCGGGGGCACCATTCGTACCCGCGATGCCGGGCGTGCCCTGCGGCCCCATCGGGCCCGTTGCACCGGTGTCTCCTTTGGGCCCTTGCGCGCCGGCGACGCCCGCCGGGCCTGCAGCACCCGCAGCTCCCGGAGCGCCAGGCGCCCCTGCCGCGCCCGCTGCTCCCTGCGGACCCTGTGGCCCGGCTGGCCCTTGTGGACCGGCCGGCCCCTGCTGCGGCGTGCACGCCATCAACGTCAGCATCACGAGCGCGGTCCATTTCATGCCGCGCATTCAAGACCGAAACGCGCTCGAAGCGCGCGACTACTTCACGGCACGCGACACAACGCGGTGCGCGCGCTCGCCGGGTCGAGGTCGTTCACCAGCCCGGTCGGCAACACCTCGAGCGCGTTCTCGGCGGTGCCTCCATTGGGCTCGTCGGCGTTGAAGAAGGTGAGCGTGCCGTCGGTGGTCGGGTTGTACGCGGCGAACCCGCTCACGGCGACGAAGCTGCCTTCGGTCGCGGTGTCCGAATAGCCGAGGTACCCGGCCGGAGACGCGCCGGAGACGACCCCGGCGGCGAAGGACGTCCACTCCGCGGCGCTCTCGAACCACACCAGGTGCCCGCCGGTGAGCGTCTGCCCGCATCGCGTCTCTGCGTCGGCGAACGACGTCGCGCCGAGGCAGGCCTTCATCGGCGACGTGATGCCCGGCACCGTCAGCGAGTGGCAGAGGTCGCTCATCGTGCACGTGTTCAGGTTGACGTCGCTGGCGAACGCAGAAATCGAACACGGCACCGTGTTGAGCGCCTGCAGCAGCGTGCACACGTCGAGCAGGGGCAGGCCGTAGAGCGAGAGCGAACCGAGGCGCGCGAGCACCGGCGCGGAGATGCTCGTGAGGTCGGGGTTCTGGCTGAGGGTGAGCGTGTTCGCCGAGGTCAGCGACGGCAGCGCGAGCTGCGTGAAGGTCGTGCTGTTGAGCAGCATCGAATCGACGGTGGTGAGTGAGGTGACCGAGAACGTGCTCACACTGTTCGCCGCGAGGGTGAACTGCCCGGCGGTGGTCAACGCGTCGGCGGTCACCGAGGTCAGTGACCAATCATTGGTGACCACGAAGGTGTCGACGGTGGTGAGCGCCGGCAGCGAGAGCGCGGTGAGCACGTGGTCGTCATTGACGACGAAGGTGCCGGCGGTGGTGAGCGCCGGCGTCGAGAACGCGGTGAGGGCGGGGTTGTTGATGATGGTGAGGCTCTCGCCGGCCGTCAGCGCCGGGAACGACAGCGACGTGGTGCCCGCGTTGTCATGGAAGTTGAAGTTGCTCATCGTGGTCAGCGCGGGGAACGACAGGGCCGTGAGCGCGTCGTCGCCATAGAAGACGAACGTGCCCGCGGTGGTGAGCACGGGGAACGTGATCGTCGTCAGCGCGTCGTTGTAGGCGAAATAGAAGTCTCCGCCGGTGGTGAGCGCGGGGCACGAGACGGTCGTCAACGCGCCGTTGTTGTTGAAGTCGACGGTGCGCACGTTGGTCAGCGACGTCATCGAGAGCGAGGTCAGCATGGGGTTGTTCCGGAGGCGCAGCGTCGGGGCGCTGGTGAGCTCCGGGAGCGACAGGGTCTGGAGGCCGGCGTTGTCGTCGATGTCGATCGACCCGCTGGTGAGCGCGGGGAACGTCACCGACGAGAGCAGCGTGTTGATCAATTCAATCGTCAACGCGCTCTTCAGCGCGGGCAACGCCAGCGTCTCGATGGCGACGTCATTGATGTACAGGTAGCCGACGCGCTCCAGGGCGCTCGCGGTGACGTTGGGCGCCGCGTCGACCGTCAGGTGGCCGCTGATGACCTTCAGCGACTGCAGGTCGATGGCTTCTTCGGAGTCGACGAACACGTCGCCCACCACGGTGTCGAAGCCGCTCAGCGCCGCGACGTCTGACTGCGCCGCGATGCGCACGTCGCCGAAGTAGAGGTGGCTCTCCGGAGCGTTCTGGCAGACGAAGCGGGTGGTGGTGATCTCGCCCGATGACAACGCGCCGTCATCATTGACGTCGAGGCCAGACTCGATGCGTGACCCGCCGTACTGACAGTTCACCCCCGCGGCTTCGCTGGTGACCGATACCAGCGTGTTGTGACCGTCGTGGCCGTTGGTGCCCGCGTCACCGGGTTGCCCTGAAGGGCCGGGCGCTCCCGTCGTGCCGTTGCAGACGTACCTCGTCGACGCCACCTCGTCAGTCGTGAGCGCGCCGTCACGGTTCTGATCGGTGCCGGTGTCGATGCGAACGCCGCCGGTGGCGCAGTTCTCGCCACTCGCTTCGGTGTTCACGTTCACCAGCGTCGAGGGCTGCTGGTTGCACGCCGAAACAGAGACCACGACCACCATCGCGGCTGCAGCGCGAATTCGCATACGGGTACTTCCTTTCGACAACGGTTGGAGACTGCGTGAGAGCCGCTACTTCTTCTCGCGGATGATCTGAATCGACGTGAAGCGGCCCATGGTCTTCTGCGACGCGGGTTCGCGGGTGATCAGCGCGCGGCGCTTCTCGATCCACGACGTGTCCTCGGGGGGCTGTTGTTCTGGCGGCGCCTTCGCGAGCTGCACCAGTTGCTGCGAGTCGATGATCTCCGCGTGAGGCACGCATTCGACTTCGCTGGGCGCTTCCATCTTTTCGCCGACCCAGGCTGCGGCTGCGGTGAGCCCGACGACGGTCGCTGAAGCGACGCTGACCGCGACCACCTTGCGTCGGTGCGCCGCGACGCCGGCCGGGCAATCGCGCGTGATGAGCGTGCCGTCGGCGCGTTGAAAGAAGCGCACACACAGCTCGCCTTCTTTCTGCGTGATGAGCGCCTGCGCTTCGTCGAGCGTCAGCTCCGAGAGGTCGTAGACGTTGAGTTTGCACGCCGTGCAGAAGCGCGAGCGGTTGCCGCCGATCATCTCGCTCCACTCGCGGTCGCAGGGCTTCGCGACTTTGACGACTCCGAGGTCTTTCGGGTGCGTGGCCATGCCTCGGAGGCTACCGCGTCAACCCGCGAGAAACTGCGCGAGGCGCTGCTTCTCTTTCACGTCGAGGAAGCCCGTGAGCCAGTCGGTCGCGTCTTGCGGGGTGGAGCAGATCTTCCGCACCGGGTTCCCGACCTCCTGAATCACGCGCGCCACGTTCACCCAGATGAGCGAGCCGGGGTCGATGAGGTACGAGAAGCGCTCGACGAGCGGCGAATCCATCTTCATCAGGCGCGAGAGCCCTTCGTAGATCTGCGGGTCACGCACGGTGAGCCCGCGGAGGTCGGCGATGATGACGACCCTCCGGCCGATGCGGATGAGCGTGTCGGTGAAGCTCGTGCGGAACGCGGCGAACTCCGGGAGCTGCAGGAGGCCACGACCTCGGAGTTCGACCAGCCGGCCTTCGTTCACTGCGAGCGAGAGAGCGGGATCAGCCATGTCGCTATTCTAATACGACTTGATGCGCGCTCCAGGTCCGGGGCTCGTGAGCTGCGCTCCGGTCACGATTGGAACAGCCGCGAATAGAGCGCGTCGTGGGTGGCCTGCGCGGCCTCGAGGCGCGGCGCGATGTTCCTGGGCTGCGTCACGTCGCGCGTGCTCGTGAGCGCGTTCTCGATGACGGGGTGGAGGTCGAGCAGCACCTTCTGCGCGCGCAGCGGGCCGATGACGCCGAGTCGCACGACGGCAGACGTCACGCTGCGCACCGCGCTGAAGAGAAAGAGGTGTCGCGTGTCGTCGAGCGAGAGCCGCGGCGCGAGCGTCGCGCCGATCGCGACCGCGACATGCGCGAAGGGCAGCTCGGGCGTCGCGAAGAGCTGCCGGGTCGCGAGGAGGAACGCCTGACCCTGCGCGCGGCTCGCGCGGTTCGCGACGTGATTGGTGAGGAACACCTCGCACGCGTGATCAGCCTTCGTCGCGTCGCCCGCGTGCGCGCGATTGAGGAACGGGAGCGCGCCGTACGCGGTGTGCCAGACGAACTCGTGCAGCCGGGTGAGGAGCGCGGTCTCGTCACGCAGCGCGCCCTCGGCTTTCAGCGCCTCGAAGCCGAAGGAATGCGCGAACGAACCGGCGGGGAACGCGGAGTCGGCCAGTTGGAGCAACAGCGTGTTCACGTGCGCGCGTGTTCCAGCGCGACGCGCCACGCGCCGGTGATCTCCTTGATGATCGCCTCCAGGCCGACGCCGTTGGTCACCTGCGCGAACACGGTGGGGCCTTCACCGCGCATCTTCTTCGCGTCGCGGTCCATGACCTCCAGGCTCGCGCCCACCAACGGAGCGAGATCGGTCTTGTTGATGATCAGCAGATCAGACTGCGTGATGCCGGGGCCGCCCTTGCGCGGCACCTTGTCGCCGCCGGCGACGTCGATGACGTAGATGGTGAAGTCGACCAGCTCGCGGCTGTACTGCGCGGCGAGGTTGTCTCCGCCTGATTCGACGAAGAGCAGCTCGGGCTCGAGCTCCTTCATCAACGCTTCGAGCGCGAGCAGGTTGGGCGTGATGTCTTCGCGAATCGCCGCGTGCGGGCAGCCACCGGTCTCCACCGCGCGAATGCGTTCCCTCGGCAGCGCGTCGTTGCGCATCAGGAACTCCGCGTCTTCTTTGGTGAAGATGTCGTTGGTGACGACGCCGAGTTGATGACGGTCACGCAGCGCCCGGCACAGCGCGAGCAACAGCGCGGTCTTGCCCGAGCCGACGGGGCCACCGATGCCCACGGTGAAGCTGCGTTGCTTGAAGTCACGGCGCAGCGCGGGCTCGCGCTGGTGGAAGTGCCCGGCGTGTTCGAGGTGTTCGTGCGTGTGTGGCCCGAGGCCGTCGTGGTCGTGCATGGTGTCTCTCAGAAGAGGAAGTAGCGCTGCGCGAGCGGGAGCGTCTTCGCCGGCTCGCAGGTGAGGTGCACGCCGTCGGCGCGCACTTCGTAGGTCTCGGGGTCGACCTCGATTCGCGGCAGCGCGTCGTTCAGCTTCATGTCGCGCTTGGTGAGCCCGCGGCACTTCTCGACGCCGACGGTCTGTTTGCGCAGCTCGAGCTTCGCGCGCACGCCGCGCGACTGCGCAGAGGCAGACACGAACGCGAGCGAGGTCTTCGACGCGGCGGTGCCGAGCGCTCCGAACATCGGCCGCATGCGCACCGGCTGCGGAGTGGGGATCGACGCGTTCGCGTCACCCATCTGCGCCCACGCGATGAAGCCGCCCTTGATGACCAGCTCCGGCTTGATGCCGAAGAAGCGCGGGTGCCACAGCACGATGTCGGCGAGCTTGCCGGTCTCGAGTGAGCCGACGTGCGCGCTGACGCCGTGGGTGATGGCGGGGTTGATGGTGTACTTCGCGATGTAGCGGCGAATGCGGAGGTTCTCGTCGAGCCCGCCGCGCTGCGACTGCATCTTGTGCGCGGTCTGCCAGGTGCGCGCGATGGTCTCGCCGATGCGGCCCATGGCCTGCGAGTCAGACGCCATCATCGAGATCGCGCCGAGGTCGTGGAGGATGTCTTCGGCCGCGATGGTCTCGCGGCGAATGCGGCTCTCGGCGAACGCGACGTCTTCGGGGAGGTTCCCGTCGAGGTGGTGACACACCATGAGCATGTCGAGGTGCTCATCGAGCGTGTTCGCGGTGAAGGGGCGCGTGGGGTTGGTCGATGACGGCAGCACGTTCTCGACGCCGCACACCTTGATGATGTCGGGCGCGTGGCCGCCTCCGGCGCCTTCGGAATGGTAGGTGTGGATGCTGCGGCCCTTGAACGCGGCGATGGAGTCATCGACGAAGCCCGATTCATTGAGCGTGTCGGTGTGGATCGTCACCTGCACGTCGGTTTGTTCAGCGAGCTCGAGGCACGTGTCGATCGCCGCCGGCGTGGTGCCCCAGTCCTCGTGCAGCTTGAGCCCGATGGCGCCCGCGTCGATGATCTCGCGCAGCCCTTCGGGCTTCGAGGTGTTGCCCTTGCCGGTGAAGCCGAAGTTGAGCGGCAACCCGTCGCTGGCCTGCAACATGAGCGCGAGCTGTTCGGGTGACGGCGTGCACGTCGTCGCGTTGGTGCCGGTCGCGGGCCCGGTGCCTCCGCCGATGAGCGTGGTGATGCCCGACGCGAGCGCGACCTCGGCGAGCTGCGGGCAGATGAAGTGCACGTGCGTGTCGAGGCCGCCGGCCGTGGCGATGAGCCCTTCACCGGCGATGGCCTCGGTGGTGACGCCGACGATCATGCCCGGAGTCACGCCGGCCATCACGTCGGGGTTGCCCGCCTTGCCCAGGCCCACGATGCGACCGTGCTTGATGCCGATGTCGCACTTGAAGATGCCGGTCCAATCGATGACGAGCGCGTTGGTGATGACGACATCGAGCGCGTCTGCGGCCGGCACGCCCGCCGCCTGACCCATGCCGTCGCGCAGCACCTTGCCACCGCCGAACTTGCACTCGTCTCCGTAGACGGTGGCGTCGCGTTCGATGGTCGCGAAGAGCCCGGTGTCGCCGAGCCGCACGCGGTCGCCGGTCGTCGGGCCGAAGATGTCGGCGTAGTGCGCTCGCGAGATTCTGTAGCTCACGGCGTGAAGCCCTTCTGCGCGAGGCGCCGCGCGACTCCGGCTGCGTCACTCACCGGGCCGTCGACGATGCCGTTGCCGCCGCGAACGACTTCATGGCCTGCGATGGCGACGAGCGAGACCTCACGCGTCTCCCCCGGTTCGAAGCGCACGGCGGTGCCGGCGGGGATGTCGAGGCGGAAGCCGAGGCTCGCGAGCCTGTCGAAGCGGAGCGCGCGGTTGGTCTCGATGAACGCGTAGTGGCTGCCGACCTGAATCGGTCGGTCTCCGGTGTTGCTCACCTTGAGCTTCAACGTGCGCCGGCCCGCGTTGAGCTCGAGGTCACCGGCTCGCACCTCGTACGAACCGGGCACCAGCGCTTCGGTGCTGTCGCCGAACACGCGCAGCTCCGGCACCGGGAGGAAGCTGCCGTACAGCGCGAGCGCGAGTTCGCCGTCTTCGCGCGCGATGGGGTGATGCACCGTCACCAGCTTGGAGCCATCGGGGAACGTGCCCTCCACCTGCACGTCGTCGATCATCTCCGGCACGCCCGCCATCACCTGACGCCGGCCGAGCAGTTGCTTGCCGAGGTTCATCAGCTCCGCGACCGGCTTACCGTCGCGGATGAGCTCCAGCAGCACGGTGGCGATCAGCGCGACCGACTCCGGGTAGTTGAGCCGCACCCCGCGCGCGAGCCGCTTCTGCGCGAGAAAACCGGCCTGATGCAGCACCAGCTTGTCGACCTCCTGCGGAGACAGTCGCATATGACGCACTGAGTTAGGCGGCGCGTTCGCGCGAAGCAAATCAAGGGCGCGTCAAAAAGAGCGTTGAGGCCTTGTGCCACGCGCTCTTCAGAAGCGGCGCACGCAGGGGTCATCGCCGAGCACGCGGGCGAGACGCGGTTGCAGCAGCGCGCGCAGCTCGGCCTGCCACGCTTCGAGCGTCGGAGCCGTGCGGCGCAGCACGGTGCCCCAGGGCCAGTGGCTCGCGCCGCGCGCCTCGTGGAGCGCGCCGTCGAACGCGGGGCCGGCGGTGACGAGGAGCGCGCTGGCGTCGCAGCTCATGCGTGGAGCAAGCGCGCCATGTTCAGCGCTCAGGAGGACCGCGTCGTGCAGCACCTCGTGCCCACCGCGCGCGATGCGGAGTTCAGCTTCGAACTTCGAGAACGCCCAGTGTTCATCGCGCGCGACGCGGCCGGAGGCGAGCCTGCTCTTCGTCGACACCCTCGCC
>JBEHYH010000007.1:0-31608 GCA_048498275.1 Myxococcota bacterium
GCTCGACCCTGAGCCGGTCGGCTGGCAGGACTACGTCACCATCGGCGCCGGGCTCGCGACCGCGCTGGCGACCAACATCGCGCCTCCTCGTTCGATGGTTCCGTCGCCGCGCTTCGCGTTCGACGAGGGCGCGCGAAACCTGATCCGCCTCCGCACGTCTGACGCGCGCTTCGCCGCGCGCGACATCAGCGATCTCACGCTCGGCATGATGATGGTCGCCCCCATCGTCGGCGACGCGTGGCTCAACGCGCTGTGGTACCGCAAGAACCCGAAGGCCGCCTGGCGGATGACCATCATCAGCCTCGAAGCCTTCGCGGTGACGACGGCAGTGCAGGGTCTCACGCACGTGCTCTTCAGCCGCGAACGCCCGTACGTGCGCACGTGCGGCACCGACCTGCCGTCTGACTCCGACGACTGCGTGTGGGACCAGAAGTATCGGAGCTTCTACAGCGGCCATTCGTCGTTCTCGTTCACCGGCGCGGCGCTGATGTGCTGGCAGCACGCGCGCTACAGCCTCTACGGCGGAGGCGCGGCCGAGGTCGGCACCTGCGCCACCGGCTTCGTGTTCGCGGCGGCGACGGCGATCCTCCGCATGATGGGCGACATGCACTACGCGACCGACGTCATCGTCGGCTCGGTGATGGGCACGGCCATCGGCTTCCTCGTGCCGGTGCTGCATGAGCAGCTCTTCGGCGAACGCGACCTCGCGCCGAACGCCGTGCACCTCTCCGTCGTGCCGACCGGCACCGGCGTCAGCGTGGTGGGAGCGTTCTGATGCGCGCGTTCCTCCTCACGTTGATGCTCACCGCGTCTGTCGCTCAGGCGGAGCCGTCAGACGCCCCGCCGTGGCTGCAGGAGCTGCTCTGGGGAACGAAGCGCTGGGAAGACGGCACGCCGCGGCTCTTCTTCGCGGAGCAGCTCGACGTCGGCTACGTCTACGTGCGCGCCCGGAGCTTCTTCGGCTACGGCCGGCCGCACGACCTGTGGGGCGGGCTCGAGGTCACGCCGCTGTTCAACATGGGCGGCGTCGGTGGCTTCATCGGCCTCGCGGGCTCGCTGCGCTTCGTGAACCTGCGCGTCGGTGCGCGCCCGATGTTGTCGCTGCAGAAGCCGTATCTGCCGGCGGTCGATTCGCATCAGCGCGTGGAGTTCATGGCGCCGGGCCACTCCGCGAAATACGTGACGCTCGAAGCGGAGCTCTCGGGTGAATGGCGCCTCGGGCCGACGCGCCTCGCGCTGCTCACTTCAATCTCTTCGATTCGCGGCAACCCGGTCGGCACGCACATCTACGAAGAGACGCTGCGCATCGTGGCTCCCGACGGCGCGTGGATCTGGCGCGCCCGCGCGGAGTACGCGCTCTTCGTGATCCCCGGTATGGAGCACAACATCGGGCTCGCGTTCGATGCGCTCGGTGTGCCGACGCGCGGAGAAGTGCAGCTCCGCGCCGGCATCGTCGCGCGCGTGGTGTTGAGCCCATTCCTCGAAGCGCGCCTGTCGCTCGTGCCGATGGTCTACGCGCGCAAAGATCGCGTCGGCCTGATCACCTCAGACTTCACCGAGCTCGGCCTGCGCTGGCGGTTCGCTACGGGTCAATAAGCCCCAGCTTTCGCAGCCCGTGGAAACCGTGACGTCTCTGTGAGAGACGCGCGCGCAGTTTCCCCGGGGAGAAATACCGCATGCGCGTCGAAACCGCTGAGATCGTCATCACGGGTGCAGGCCCGTCTGGAGCCATCGCCGCCGGCATGCTCCGCCGTCAGGGCCGCCAGGTGCTGGTGCTCGAGAAGGAGACGTTCCCGCGCTTCTCGATCGGCGAATCGATGCTGCCGCAGATCATGACCTACCTCGAAGAGGCGGGGATGCTGCGCGACGTGGTCGAGGCCGGTTTTCAGTTCAAGAACGGCGCGTATTTCACGTGGGGCGAGCGCGAGACGCAGTTCGACTTCCGCGACAAGCTGGGTGACGGCTGGGGCACCACCTATCAGGTGCAGCGCGCGCGCTTCGACAAGGTGCTCGCTGACTCCGCCGCGAAGCAGGGCGCCGACGTTCGCTTCCGTCACGAGGTGCAGACCGTCGACGTGAGCGGCAAGCCGTGGCTCACGGTGAAGAACCTCGACTCGGGCGAAGTGTTCCGCGTCGAGACCAACTTCATTCTCGATGCGTCGGGCTTCGCGCGGCTGTTGCCCCGCCTGCTCGAGCTCGAGCGGCCGTCGAACTTCCCCGTGCGTCAGGCGTTCTTCACGCAGGTTCGAGACTTCATCCCTCCCGATGTGAAGGGTTTCGATCGCGAGAAGATCCGCATCGTGGTGCACCCGAAGCACGTCGACGTGTGGTTCTGGTTGATCCCGTTCTCCGACGGCGTGTGCTCGCTGGGCGTGGTGGCCGAAGCGAAGTTCCTCGACCAGTACCCCGGCGACGAGATGCAGAAGCTGCGCACGCTCATCGCCGAAGACCCGGGGCTCCAGCGGCTGCTCGCCAACGCGAAGTGGGAGAACCCCGCGCGCACGCTGCGCGGCTACGCCTCGAACGTGAAGCAGCTCTGCGGCCCCGGCTACGCGCTGCTCGGCAACGCGGGCGAGTTCCTCGACCCGGTGTTCTCGTCGGGCGTCACCATCGCCATGACCTCGGCGCACCTCGCGACGAAGTGTCTGGGCAGGCAGCTCAAGGGCGAGACCGTGAATTGGGACACGGAGTATGCGGCGCCGCTCCGCAAGGGCGTCGACGCGTTCCGCGCGTTCGTCGAGGCGTGGTACCGCGGCGGCTTCCAGAACATCATCTTCCACCCGAACCCCGACCCGGAGATCCGCCGGGCGGTGTGCGCGATTCTCGCGGGCTACGCGTGGAACGAGAAGAACCCGTACGTCGCCGAGCCGCGCCGCGTGAAGGTGCTGGAGGAAGTGTGCGCGCCGCACTGACGGCGATCGTCTTCACGGCGTGCGTGACGGCTCCGAAGCCGACGCCGCAGGGCCCGGAGTTCGTGTTGCGGCTGGCGCCCACGAGTTACGGCGCGGAGTTGTCGACGCCTCAACGCATCACCATGGTGCGCGACGGCGATCGCAAGAGCTTCGACGCGCTGCTGGAGATCGACGCCGAGGCCGTGCGCGTGGCGATGTTCGGCGCCGGGCAGACGCTGGGCACGCTCACGTGGGACGGCGCGGTTTTCACGAAGAAGGTGTCGATTTTCGTGCCCGAAGCGGTGACGGCCGAGCGCATCATCACCGACGTGGAGCTGTGTTTCTGGCCAGAAGCGGCGTTGCGGAGCGCGTTGCCCGCGGGCTTCACGCTCGAGGAAACAGCCGGTGAGCGGAAGGTGCTGCGCGATGGCCAGCCGTTCGCCACGGTGACGTGGAGCGAGGGGCGCAAGCACGTGGTGCTGACGCAGCACGTGTTCCACTACGGGCTCGAGATCGATTCGACGGAGGTTCAATGACCGCCAACACGCATCGGGGTGAGGGCCGCATTCCATGAGCGCCTTTCTTTCAGCACCGGGGATCGTCTGCGCGCTCGGCGGAAACACCTCCGTCGTTCGCGACGCGCTGTTCGCCACGCAGGTGGGCGGCGTCGCCACCACCGACTTCTTCTCCGCTGAGCGCCCGCTCGCGTTGGGCCGCGTGACGAGCGCGCTCCCGTCACTCGAAGGCGTCGCCAACGAGCTCCAGAGCCGCAACAACGCGCTGCTGCTCGCGGCGATGAATCAACTGCCGTTGCGCGAGCTCGTCTCGAAGCACGGCGCGCAGCGCGTCGGCGTCATCATCGGCACCAGCACGTCGGGTATCGGCGAATCGGAGCTGGCGATCGACACCTACGTGAAGACGGGCGTGCTCCCGGCCGAATACACGTATCTCAAGCAGGAGCTCGGGAACCCCGCGCGCTTCGTCGCCACGCAGTTGGGCATCAAAGGCCCGACGGCCGTGATTTCCACGGCGTGCAGCTCCTCCGCGAAGGCGCTCGCGTCGGCCGCGCGCTGGCTCGAGGCCGGCCTGGTCGACGCGGTCATCGCGGGCGGCGCCGATTCGCTCTGCCGCTTCACCATCGCCGGCTTCAGCGCGCTCGAATCGGTGAGCGACGGCCGCTGCAACCCGATGAGCAAGAACCGCAACGGCATCAACATCGGCGAAGCCGCGGCGCTGTTCATCGTCACGCGTGAAGAGGGCGCGGTGCGGCTGGCGGGGTGGGGCGAGACCTCCGACGCGCATCACCTCTCGGCGCCGGAGCCGCAGGGCAAGGGCGCCATCGCGGCGATGCAACAGGCGCTGCAACGCGCGCAGCTCACCGGCGTCGACTACGTGAACCTCCACGGCACGGCGACACCGCTCAACGACTCGATGGAGAGCATCGCGGTCTCGACGGTGCTCGGAACCAACGTGCCCAGCAGCTCGACCAAGCCGCTCACCGGCCACACGCTCGGCGCCGCCGGCGCGTTGGAGGCCGCGATCTCGTACCTGACGATCACCGACGCCGCGCATCGCCTGCCGCCGCACTGGTTCGATGGTCAGCGCGACGAAGCGCTCCCCCAGATCCGCTTGGTGGCCCCGGGGGAGACGACAAACGTCAAAACCGTTTTGAGTAATTCCTTTGCATTCGGGGGCAGCAACGCGGCGCTGGTGCTGGTATCGGCGTAGCAATGGCCAAGTCGTTTCACGGACCGATCGTGGAGCTCCTGCCGCATCGGCCTCCGATGCAGTTGGTCGACGCGTTGCTCGATGACGGCGACGAATTCGCGCGCACCGAGACCACGGTTCGGCGCGACGCGATGTTCGCGAATGAAGCCGGCTGGCCGGGGTGGGTCGGCGCTGAATTGATGGCGCAGACCGTCGCCGCGTGGGCCGGTCTGCAGCGCCGCAAGAACTCGCAGAAGGTGCAGTTGGGCTTCTTTCTCGGCACGCGCCGCTACGAATGCGCGGTGCCCACCTTCCCCGTCGGGGCGCGGCTCGAGACGCTGGGCAAGCTCGAGCTGATCAGCGACCAGGGGCTCGCGGTGTTCGACTGCGCCATCTTCATGAACGGCGCGCGCGAGCCGGTGGCCACCGCGCATTTGAACGTCTTCCAGCCGAATGACGTCACCGAATACCTCAAGGAGGTCCGCACGTGAGTGACACCGTTCTCGTTACCGGCTCCAGCCGTGGCATCGGCCGCGCGATCGCCGTGCGCACCGCGAGGGACGGCTTTCAGGTCGTCGTGCATTGCCGCAGCCGCGTCGACGAAGCGAAGGCCGTCATCGCGGAGATCGAGAGCGCCGGCGGCAAGGCGCGCCTGCTGGTGTTCGACGTGGCCGACCGTGAAGCCACGCGCGCCGCGCTCGAGAATGATCTCAAGGAACACGGCGCGTATTACGGCGTGGTCTGCAACGCGGGCATCGCGCGCGACACCGCCTTCCCCGCGATGACGGGCGAGGAGTGGGACAGCGTCATCCACACCAATCTCGACGCCGTCTACAACGTGCTCCAGCCGCTGGTGATGCCGATGGTGCAGCGCCGCAAGCCGGGCCGCATCGTGACGATCTCTTCCGTGTCGGGCGTATTGGGCAATCGCGGTCAGGTGAACTACTCGGCGGCGAAGGCCGGCATCATCGGCGCGACCAAGGCGCTCGCGCTCGAGCTCGCGCGCCGCGACATCACCGTGAACTGCGTCGCGCCCGGCCTCATCGAGACCGAGATGGTCTCGAAGGAGGTCGTCGAGCACGCGATGGAGCTGATCCCCGCGCGCCGCCTGGGCAAACCTGAAGAAGTGGCGTCGGCGGTGTCGTTTCTGCTGTCTGCCGGCGCGGCGTACGTCACGCGTCAGGTCATCTCCGTCAACGGAGGCATGGGATGAAGCGCGTCGTCGTCACGGGAGCCGGTGCGCTCTCGCCGCTCGGTCACGACTGGCCGACGGTCTTCGCGAAGTTGAAGTCATTCACCAACGCGGTGCAGGTGATTCCCTCGCTCAAGGAATACGAAGGGCTGCTCACGCACCTCGGCGCGCTCGTCGCTCCGTATTCGTTGGACGAGAAGGTCTACAACCGCAAATCGACGCGCAGCATGGGCAAGGTCGCGGTGATGGCGGCGCGCGCTTCAGAAATCGCGCTCGCGCAGGCCGGGCTGCTCGGCGACCCGTTCGTGAAGTCGGGGAAGCTCGGCATCAGCGCCGGCAGTTGCATGGGCTCGATGGGCCCGTTCGCTGACTTCGGCAAGCTCTTCACCGGCAAGACCACGGCCGGCATCACCTCGACCACGTACATCAAGCTGATGGCGCACACCGCGCCGGTGAACGTCGGCGTGTTCTTCGGCATCACCGGGCGCATCATCACCACCTCCAGCGCGTGCACCTCGGGCAGCCAGGGGCTGGGTTACGCGTTCGAAGCGATCCGCAGCGGCGCACAGGTGGCGATGCTCGCCGGTGGCTCCGAAGAGTTCGACGTCTCGCAGGTCGCGGTGTTCGACACCTTGTTCGCGACCAGCACCTCGAATGAAACGCCCGCGAAGACGCCGCGCCCGTTCGACGTGAAGCGCGATGGGCTCGTGCTCGGTGAGGGCGCGTGCATGCTGCTCCTCGAGGAATACGAGCACGCGAAGGCGCGCGGCGCGAAGATCCTCGGTGAGCTGGTGGGCTTCGCGACCAACAGCGACGGCACCCACGTGACCAACCCGAACTCCGCGACGCAGGCCGCGTGCATGCGCGCCGCGCTCGAAGACGCGAAGCTGTCGCCCAACGACATCGGGTACATCAACGCGCACGGCACCGCGACGTCGAACGGTGACATCGCCGAGAGCCAGGCCACGCACTCGGTGTTCGGCGGCAAGACGCCGATCTCGAGCCTCAAGTCGTACATGGGTCACACGCTCGGCGCGTGCGGCTCACTCGAAGCGTGGATGAGCCTCGAGATGCAGCGCGAGAAGTGGTTCGCGCCGAACCTGAACCTCGAGAACGTCGACCCGGCCTGCGCGCCGCTCGACTACGTGACCGGCAACGGCCGCGCCATCGACACCGAGTTCGTGATGACGAACAACTTCGCGTTCGGCGGCATCAACACCTCGCTCATCTTCCGACGACTGAGCTGATCTTCTTCGCGAACTCGGCCGCCGCGCCGTCGAGCCACGCGAGCGCGTCAGCTTCGTTCTTGAAATACTCCGACTCGGCCGCGCCCGAGAGCCGCATCATCAGCCTCGCGACCATGCGCGCGACCGCCGAAGGCAGCACGAGAGTTTTTCGGCTTCACCTCCGAAGCGACCGAGATGATGTTGCCGGTGACGACCTACGGCGTGTGCTCGTACTTCGCGGCATCACCCACTTGATCCATGAAGCGCTCCGCGTCGCCCACGGTCACTTCTTTCTCGAACACGACGAAGCCCGAGCGCGTTTTCGTTTCGGAGAAGATGAATCGGCATGACTCCACTGAAGCACGTCTGCTTCAGAACGAATGTCAGCCTGGCTTCTTCTGGTGTTCGGCCGCCGCGCCGTCGAGCCACGCGAGCGCGTCAGCTTCATTCTTGAAGTACTCCGAATCAGCCTGACCCGAGAGCCGCATCAAGAAGCCCGCGACCATGCGCGCGACCGCCGAGGTCAGCACGATCGCCACCGGCGCCGGGTTCTTCGGCTTCACCTCGGGAGTGAGGATGCGCTTCACCTCCGCCGACACCGCGATGATGTTGCCGGTGATGAGAAACGGCGCGCTCTCGTACTTCGTGCCGACGCCCGCCTGGGCGATGAACGCCTCGGCTTCGGGCACGGTGACTTCCTTCACGAACTCGGCGCGCAGCACCACGAACCCGGAGCGGGTCTTCACTTCAGAGACGTGAATCGGCATGGGCGAAGTGAAGCACAGCTCCGCTTCAGAACGTGCCGATGGTCATCACCGGCATGCGTCGGGGCGCGTCGTCATTGCGCCCGCCCCAGCGCCGGCGCTCGTACAGCTCCCGGCGCAGCTCCTCGGAGACCCGGTTCACGTTCTTTCGCGCGTCGAGCCGGTCGGAGAGCATCCACACGCCGGTCGACATGAAGGGCACGCCGATCGCCAGCATCACGATGCCCACGATGACGAACGGGTTGTCGAAGACGAAGCCCACCGGCGTGATCGCCGACATCCCGAGGAAGAGCCCTCCGAACGCGGCCGTCACCGTACCGGCGATCAACATCGCGATGGGGAGACCGATCGACTGGCGCAGGTGCATCACCGCGGCGAGGTCGGCTTCGAGCTGAGCGATCGACACCTCTTCGCGCACTGGAGCGTCACCGACGAGACGCACCTGCGCGCCCGCACCGCTGACGTCGCCGCACAGGCTGAGCAGCAGCGCGGTCAGCACCATCGGTCACACCAGGCCGGGCAGCGAGAAATCACGCACGCGAGTCAACAGCGCACGGAGCTCATTTTCCAGCGCGCGGTCTTCGATCAGCGGCTGCAGTTCGAACGCGCGCGCCAGCTTGAGCACGCCCTCGGGCAGCTTCGCGCCGGAGCGCTGCTTCAAATACACGCCCTGATGCGCCGCGAAGACGTGCGCGACGGCGACCTGCTCGGTGAGCTCGAGCACGCGCAACGCGTCACGCGCCGCGATGGTGCCCAGCGAGACCTTGTCTTGATTGTGGCACTCGGTGCTCCGCGAGAAGACCGAGGCGGGCATCGTCAGCTTGAGCGCCTCCGCGGTCCACGCCGACGACGAGATCTGCAGCGCCTTGAGGCCGTGGCTCACCGCCGCCCGCGTACCGGTCGCGCCGGTCAGGTTCGACGGCAGGCCATGGTTGAAGCGCGTGTCGACGAGCAGCGCGAGTTGACGGTCCATCAGGTCGGCGAGGTTCGCGACCACGTTCTTGAGCGTGTCCATCGCGAGCGCGACGTGACCGCCGTAGAAATGACCGCCGTGCATCACCTTGCCGCTCTCGGGGTCGATGAGCGGGTTGTCGTTGGCGCTGTTGAGCTCGTTCTCGATGAGGCTCCGGAGGAACGGGAGCGCGTCCTCGACCACGCCGATGACGTGCGGCGCGCAGCGGATCGAATAGCGGTCTTGCAGGCGCGATTCGGTGCGCTCGCTGCCGTGGAGGTCGTCGCGGATGATGGCCGCCGCCCGCTGCTGGCCGAGGTGCGGTTTGGCGGAGTGGAGCAGCTCGTCGAAGTGATGCGGGTTGCCACCCATGGCCGCCGACGCCATCGCGGTCAGATGCGCCGACAACTTCGCGAGCCCCTGCGCGCGTTCGAAGGCGAGGCACGCCAGGCCGGTCATCACCGCCGTGCCGTTCATGATCGCCAGGCCTTCCTTGGGCAGCAGGCGAATGGGCGCGATGTTGCGCTCGGCGAACACGTCCTTCGTGGG
Organism: Myxococcota bacterium; assembly: GCA_048498275.1. Classification (GTDB taxonomy): domain Bacteria; phylum Myxococcota; class Myxococcia; order Myxococcales; family Myxococcaceae; genus Archangium_A. The sequence continues at coordinate 9,282 of JBEHYH010000007.1, forward strand.
GCGGCGCACGCCGTTGACCATCACGTCGCGCTCACCGCACAACACGGCGGCGACGTAGGAAAGAGGCGTGAGGTCACCGCTGGCGCCGACCGACCCTTCAGAGGGGATCACCGGGAGGATGTCTTCGACCAGCAGCAGCTCGAGCTGACGCAGGAGCGTCACCGACACACCCGAGAAGCCGCGCGAGAGCGACTGCAGCCGCGCCGCGAGAATGGCGCGCGTCTCTTCAGCGGTGAAGATCGGGCCCAGGCCGACGCCATGGTACGTGTAGAGGTGGCGCGGCAGCTCCGGCACGAGCTCGGGCGGCACGCCGACCGTCACTGAATCGCCGTAGCCGGTGGTGACTCCGTAGATGACGCCCTTCTGCTCGAGCGTCTTCGCGACGTGAGCCGAACCGGCGCCGATGCGCGAAAGAAAGGAGGAGTCGTGTGAGAGCCGCCCGAGCGCCTGCCGGCGCGAGAGCACCGCCACCTGTTCGATCTTCAACGGCTCGCCGTCGAAGGTGATGATGGAGGTGGAGGACGAGGGCTGGGTCATGACGGCGCCGCCTGTAGCGTGTCATCCCGCCTCGCACAACGCCGTGGAGCGCGTTAGTGGAGCCGCCCCATGACCGGTCCGTTTTTCCAAGTGGTGCCCTGGTGCGTCGGCGTCATCGTCGTCACCTATGTCTTGTCTGTCATCACCCGCGAATACTCGTGGGTCGACCGCATCTGGTCGGTCGCTCCGCCGGTCTATGTCTGGGGCGTTCTGGCGCTGACGCCGAACCCGTCGCCGCGCCTGTGGATCATGGCGATTCTGGTGACGCTCTGGGGAGCGCGCCTCACGTTCAACTTCGCGCGCAAGGGCGGCTACAAGAAGGGCGGCGAAGACTACCGCTGGGTCGAGCTGCGCAAGAAGCTGGGGCCGGTCGGCTTTCAGATCTTCAACGCGACCTTCATCGCGCCGTATCAGAACGCGCTCATTTTCATGCTCATCGCTCCGGCGAACAACGCGGCGCTCAGCACCGAGCCGCTGGGTGTCTTCGACTACGCGTTGACCGCGCTCTTCCTGCTGCTGCTCGCGGGCGAGACGATCGCCGACCAGCAACAGTGGGAATTCTACAAGGCGCGTGAAGCCCGCGGCGGCGCGGCGCCGAAGTTCCTCACCACCGGCCTCTTCAGGTACTCGCGGCACCCGAATTTCTTCTGCGAAGTCTCTCAGTGGTGGGTGATCTACGGCTTCGGAGTCGTCGCGACCGGCCAGTGGCTCAACTGGACCATCGCGGGGCCTGCCTTGCTGACGCTCTTGTTCGACGGTTCGGTGCGTTTCACCGAGAGCATCAGCAAGTCGAAGTACCCGGAGTACGCCGAGTACCAGAAGAGCACCTCGCGCCTGCTCCCGATGCCTTGAGGAGTAAGGCGCTGGTGATGACTCGGCGCCTCGCGAGAGCACTCCGAGGTCGCCGACCACGGGTGTTGAACGCTGCTGAAAGCGTGCGTGTTCGATGCGGTTCAAAGGTCTTCGTGCGTCGATCGCAGCACCGCGGCGCGTGTACGTGCTTTCGGCCGTTTGCGAAAAAACGCGACAAAGGTCTCATGGGTCGTGAGCGCGAATTCGCGCGTCCAGTTCGCTCCAGAGCTTCCTGTCATGACGCTCAAGAGCGATTCGGAGCGTCGATCGAGGCCTCGCGATCAAAACTCTTTTGAGAACGACCGCGATTTTGGCGCGAGAAACGCGTTTTTCCGCGTTCGAGCGCTCACGTCGTCAAAAGAGTTTTGGAATGAACCCCGCCCAAAGCCAGCCAAAGCTGCGTTTGGCAGCGTCGGTGCAGCATTTCACCGCAGCGCGGGCGTTTTTTCGGGGGCGGTCTCAAAACTCTTTTGGAAATCGGCTCACGGAGAGCACTCGCGAGGGCCGAACGGCAGCGTCTGGTCGCTCGCGATGCCCAACTGAAGCGTGCTGCGGTGCGAAGTGCCCAGGTAGAAATGCGATTCTTCGGGCGTTCCACCGACCGCGGAGAGGTCACCGGGCCCGGTTTCGTAACCGGCGGCCACCACGACGGCGCGATTCGAGCTCGGGAGCCGCAGAATCATGCGCGTGCCCTTCGCCGGCCGCGAAGTGCTCCGCCAGTACATGTTCACGTACCAGCCTTCATCGATGACGGGGAACGCGGTCGGGCTGCCGATGCCCGCGCCGTAGAACGTGCCGCCTTCGAGCGGCGCCCAGACCTGCGTGCGATGCATCACGAGGCCGGTGCGTGACTGCGACAGCGCGTAGTGCGCCGCGAGCTCGTCGGTATCGGTCTGCGGGTAGGGCGGCGGCTCATCTTGCGTGACGAGATGCGCTTCCATCACCACCGGCCCGGTCGCCGGCATCTGCAAGGTGACGTCGTTGTCATTCACCCGCGGCATCTCGCCGGCTTCCATCTCGCATGCGCCGCGCGACGGCTCGATGAACCCGATGTCGACGGTGTAGCCGCCTGCGTTCGCGTTGCCTCCGTAGGTATCGATGACCACGTAATACGTGCCGGCGGTCACGTCGGCCTTCGCGTTGAAGTTGCCGCGCGACAGACACGCTGACGCATCGAGCGCGCTCAAGATGTGCACGTCGACATCGACGCCGTTCTCTTCGGTGACCGCGGCGGAGAGGAACCCGTCGGCCGGTACTTCGACTCGGTAGACCACTTCACGGCCGCTCTCGTCGGTCGAGGGCGAACACGAATAGCCATCGAGCTGCGAGGGCAGCGACGTGTCTGACGTATCGGCCGTGTCGCTGAAGACGAACGCCGTGACGCACCGCAGCCCGGGAGGACAGGGCAGTCCCGCATCGGTAACGGAGCCGGCGTCGCTCTCGTGACCCGCATCGAACGTGGAGCCCGAATCGAGGTCGTCGTCGCGCGGCCCGGCGTCGTGACCCGCGTCGCCGCCGTCATGCTCGTCGCCCGCCTCGCGCCCGCAGGCGCACAACATCGTCAGGGCCAGCAAAGCGAGCAGTTTCGAGAAGTTCATGGCGCGCGAGACTATTGCGCAACCGTCGCGAGCCGTCTCAAGTGCGCCCCCAATGTTCAACCGCGCCTCACCGCTGCTGGTTGTGCTGTTGCTGGGTTGCGAGGGGCAGATCACCGAGCCTCCGGTGTCGTTCAGTCGCGACATCAAACCGATCTTCGAAGGCAACTGCATGCCGTGCCATTGGTCACCGAAGCTGTATTCGGTGTTGGACCTTTCGAAGATGGTGAACGTGAAGACGGGCTGGAAGGCTCCGCGTCACGAATACCTGATTCTCCCGGGCAAGCCTGACGAGAGCTTCCTCCTCGACAAGCTGACCGCGAACGATCTCGACCCTGAAGGCGAAGGCATGCACATGCCCGCCGCTTACGCCGACGTGACGCCCACCGAGTTGCAGACCATTCGCCAGTGGATCGCCGATGGCGCGCGGGCAGACGACCCCAACTTCGACACCGGCGTCCGCGACTTCACGAAGGTGAAATACATCTTCGGCATCTCCGTGAATCTCGGAGCCACGATCGGCAAGTGTTCGCTCTGTCATGCCCCGGGAACTCCGTACCTGCCGAACCTCGCTGACCCGTTCGAACCCGACGGTGGAGCTGTCGGCCTCATCGCGAGCAACGGGCAGACCGTCATCATCCCCGGAGACCCTGACAACAGTCTGCTCGTGAAGAAGCTCACCGACCCGGTGCCGGCGGGAGCGGGGCGCGCGATGCCGCTCAAGGCGCCGCCGCTGACCGACGAGCAGATCGAGCTCGTGCACCGTTGGATTCTCGAAGGCGCACAGGACAACTGACGCGTGCTCGCGCTGTTTGCTGCTCTCGTTCTCACGCAGGGGGTCGGTGACGCCGGTGCGGAAACGCCCGATGCCGGGCCTGTCATCGTCGCGCCCACTGCGCAGTGTGAAGGCGCGCCTGAATACCCGCCGTCTGAACGTGCCAGCGGCATCGAGACTGATGTGGTGGTGCAGATCACGCTCGCGGCGGACGGTGGAGTCACCCGGCGTGAAGTCTCCGGGGCTCCGAGCAACGCGTTCGCGGCGGCGGCCGAGCGCGCGACGTCTCAATGCGCGCTGACTCCGGCGACGGTGAACGGAGTGCCGGTGCCGTCGCGCGTCGATCTCACCATTCACTTCACGCCGCCGGTGCAACCGTGGACCCTGGAGGGTGATGTCGTCGGTGAACTCGGTGAAGCGCTCGCCGGAGCAGTCGTGAGTCTCGGCGAGCACGAGGCGCACACCGACGCGGCCGGAAAGTTCTCGCTCAAGATCGATTCGCTGCCGCCCGGTGATCAATGGGTCACCGTCGATGCCCAGGGGTTTCAGCTCAAGGGCTTCCCCGAGGTGTTCCGCAGCGGGCAACTGACGCGCGTGCGCTACGCGCTCAAGAAGACGCGCGGCTTCGAGACCCGCGTCGAAGGCAGCCGCCTGTTGCCGCCGGTGCCCGACGCCGACGACACGCCGCAGGTCAGTCATTTTCAGCTCACGCGCGCCGACATCGATCGCACGCCCGGAGCGCTCGAAGACATTTCACGCGTGGTGCAGCAGTTGCCGGGCGTCGCGGCCGACCCTGACCTGCTCGCGAACTTCTTCGTGCGCGGCGGCGGGCCCGACGAGACCATCATCCTCATCGACGGTGTGCCGCTCTCGAACCCGTACCACCTCGGCGGCTTCGCCAGCATCATCAACCCGCTGCTCATCGAGCAGGCCGACTTCTACGCGGGCGCCGCGCCGGCCCGCTACGAGCCCGCGCTCTCCGGCGTGTTGGACATCAAGTACGCGCGCGGTGGCGCGAAGAAGGTCAAGGCCATCGTCGATGTGTCGATGCTCACCGCGAAGGCGCGCGTCGACATTCCCCTCGGGCTCGAGGGCCTGTCGGCGGTCGTCAGCTTCCGCCGCAGCTACCTCGAGGCCTACTTCGCGATTCTCAAGGCCATCAAGTTGTTCGGTCAGAACGTGGTGGCGCCGGACATCACCGAGGCGTTCGCGCGCGTCTCATACAAGCGCGGCAAGCACCTCACGATGGCGACCTTTACGTGGGCGTCTGACGGTCTCGGGTTCATCGTGAAGCCGGGCGAAGAGGTGATCGTCAACTTCAACGGCGACCTGAAGATCTCCAACAACGCGCAGATCGCGAGCCTGCGTCACGAAGTCGATCTCGATGGCGATAGCGAGCTCACGTTCACCGCGGCGTGGCTGAGGGACCAGAACCAGTTCGACAGCCGCAGCATCATCGATCTCGCGACCAACGCGATTCGCCACGACGTGCTGGTGCGCGGAGACCTGAAGTACGTCTTCTCGAAGGCCAACCGCTTCAACGCCGGCGTGCAGTACGCGTGGCGCAGCACGCGGCTGACCGGCACCGTCGCCGATTCACGTTCCATCGCGCCGTGGTCGCGCGAGCCCATCGTCGACGCGCATCGGCCGATTCTGAACATCCAACCGTGGCTGCTGCGCAATCTCCTGTCGGCATACGTGGAGCACACCTTCCGCCCCGTCGAAGCGTTCGCGGTCGAAGGCGGCGTTCGCGCGCAATACGACGTATCGAACCAGCTCTTCAGCGGCTCGGCGCGGCTCGCGGTCGCCGGCACGCTGCCCACGCACACGGTGCTCAAGCTGTCGGGCGGCTACGTGCTGCAGCCCGTGTCTGCCGCGCTCGCGTTGGATCCGACGTACGGCAACCCCGGCCTGCAAGCCGAACGCAGCGCGACGCTCATCGCCGGCATCGAACAACCGCTGCCGTTCGAAGCGCTGCTCCGGCTCGAGGGGTGGAGCAAGTGGCTCTCGAACCTCGTGGTGAACCCTGATTCGCCGGCCGTCGTCGCGCAGCGCGAAGCCGCGGGCCTGCCGGTGTTCGTCAACGCGGGCAGTGGCTTCGCCGCCGGTGGCGACCTGATGTTCGTCGGCCGCACGCGGCAGTTCTCGTACAACCTGGGTGTGGGGTTGATGAGCGCGCAACGCACCAACCCGCTCGCCAGCGGCGTGCAGACCTATTCGGTGCAGTGGGAGCAGTTGTTCTCCGCCGCCGCTGGCCTGAGCTGGTCACCCAACAAGCACTGGGTCGCCCACGCGCGCGCGAACTTCCGCACGGGCCGCCCGTTCACTCCGGTGCAGGGCTTCAACGTCGATCAATCGGGCCAGTATTGGGTTCCGAAGTTCGGGCCCACCGACAGCGGGCGCTACCCGTTCTTCTTCGAGCTCAACCTGCGCGGCGAGTACCGCTTCGAGATCGGCCCGGTGTCGTGCTCGGTCTACGCCGAGGTCCTCAACGTCACCAACACCATGAACGTCTACTCCTGGGTCTACGGCGCGGGCGACGTGACGGGCGGCGTGCCTCCGTCGCAGGGCCGCTTCAACCACCTGCCGATCCGGCCGTTCCTCGGAATTCGCGGGGAGTACTGACAGCCCGGGGAAATCTGGTATTCGCCGCGCCCGCGTGGGGCTCGACTTCGACATTCTCGACTGGGCGGCCTGGGCTCCGGGCCTGACCACCCGTGAGCAATGGGTCGAGTGGGGCAAAAAACCCACCATTCCGGCCGGGCCTGAGACACCGCCGCTCGCTGAAGTTCCCGCGATGCAGCGCCGTCGGGTGGAGAAGATGGGTCGCCTCGCCTTTCAGGTCGCGCAATGGGTGCAGCGAGACGCGCGCGGGCTGCCGCTGGTCTTCGCTTCGCGTCATGGTGATGCGCCGCGCAGCGTCGACCTGCTCACGGCGCTCGCGAAGAAGGAGCCGCTGTCGCCCGCGAGCTTCGCGCTCTCGGTGCACAACGCCATCGGCGGTCAGTACTCCATCATCCGCCAGGACGTGAGCAACGTGATCGCGGTCGCGAACGGGCTCTTGACGCCCGAGGCCGGCCTCATCGAAGCGCTGACCATCGCGCCGGAGTCGCTGCTGGTCGTCTACGACGCGTCACCGCACCCGCTCCACGCGCCGTATTACCCGGAAGGCGCCAACGACTACGCGTACGCGTGGCACGTGAAGCGCGGCGGGCCGCTTTCGCTGCACTCCGGTGAGGGCTCGGGGGTGAAGGCAGACGTCGTGCTGCCTCATGCGCTCCGCATTCTGCATTTCTTCGTCTCGGGAGCCGCCGGCTACGACGTCACCGATGGCCAGACCTCATGGCGCTGGAGCCGCGCGTGAAGGCGCCCAACCGCCTCGAGAGATTCGTGCGCATCCTCGCCACGGGCTTCTGCTTTCTCACCTTCGGCTGCGCCGGCGTCTCGATGTGGTTCATCTTCTATCCGTACCTGAAGCTCCGGTACTGGGGCGACCGTGAAGGGCAGCGCATCGCCGCGCGCGGCATCGTGCGCTGGTGGTTCGGCACCTTCATCGAGCTGATGCGGGTGGTGGGGGTGCTCGACTACGAGATCCGCGGGTTGGAAAAGCTGCAGCGGCCGGGCCTGTTGATCCTCGCCAACCACCCCTCGCTCATCGACGTCGTCTTCATCGGCTCGCTGCTGCCGCGCTTCGCGGCCGTGGTGCGCGGCAACCTGATGAAGAACCCTTTCTTGAACGGCCCCATCACCGCCGCCGGCTACGTCACCAATGATCAAGGCCCGGGGCTGGTCGAGGGCTGCAACACCGCGCTCGCCGCCGGCGACGACGTCGTCATCTTCCCGCAGGGCACGCGCACCCCGGAGTCGGGTGAAGTGAAATTTCACCGTGGAGCTGCGAACATCGCCATTCGCGGGCGGCACCCCATCACACCTGTCGTCATCACCTGTACGCCGAGGGGGCTGGCGAGGTATCAGCGCTGGTATCAGGTACCTTCGCGGCGAATGCATTTCGTCATCAACGTTCATGACGATCTTCAGGTAGATCCTTTCCTCGAATCGGGGGTGTCCGAGGCACTCGCGGTCCGCAAATTGAACCACCACCTCGAGCAGTTTTTCGAGCAGGAGTCCGGCCGTGCAGCCCCTTGAACAGGAACTCGCGCAGTTCATCATCGACACGTTGAACCTCGAGGATGTGAAGCCCGCCGACATCGATCCGTCGGCGCCGCTCTTCGTGAAGGGGCTGGGGTTGGATTCGATCGACGCGCTGGAGCTCGGCGTCGGTCTTCAGAAGAAGTACGGCATCAAGTTGTCGTCTGACGCGGCCGAGACGCGAAAGCACTTCGCCTCGGTGCAGGCGCTGGCGGCGCTCGTCACCACCCACCGCGCAGGAGCCACGTCATGACCCGCGAAGAACTTCTGACCAAGTGCGTGCAGGTGCTGACCGAGACGTTCGGCATCGACGCCGCGATCATCAAGCCCGAAGCGCGCCTCTACGAAGACCTCGACATCGACAGCATCGACGCGGTCGATCTCATCGTTCAATTGAAGCCCATGGTCGGCAAGCGCATGTCGCCGGAGGCCTTCAAGAAGGTGCGCACGGTGCAGGACGTGGTCGACGCGCTGTACACGTTGATCCACTCCGACGACGTGGCGAACCCGGCCGCTTGAAGTGTTGCGGAACGTTGTCTTCGCGATCCTGACGCTGTCGTACCCGCTGGCCATCTGGTTGCTGGGCGATCGCGTGCAGCCCAGATGGCTCGCGCTCTCGCTGGTGTTGCTGGGCGCGCTCCGGCTCGCCGCCGCCAAACAGCGCGGCTACCTCGTTCTGGTGCTGGGCGCGTTCGCGCTCGCCGCCGTCCCCGGAATCTTCCCCGCGTCGTGGCCGCTGCACTGGTACCCGGTGTTCGTGAACGTGTCGTTGCTGGTGCTCTTCGGAGTCACGCTGCGTTCAGGCATGCCGATGGTCGAGCGGCTCGCGCGCCTGCGTGAGAAAGAGCTGCCTTCGCACGCCATCGCGTACACGCGCAAGGTGACCGTCGCGTGGTGCGTGTTCTTCGCCGTGAACGGCGTCATCGCCGCCGCCACCTGCCTCTGGGCGAGCGACAAGGTCTGGGCGCTCTACAACGGCGCCATCGCGTATGTGCTGATGGGCGTGTTCGGCGGCATCGAGTTCCTGATCCGCCTGCGTGTGAAGAAGCGAAATGAGCTCGCAGCAACTCCCCCTCTCGCGCTTGCGGGAGAGGGTCGGGGTGAGGGCCGCACGTGATGCGCCCCAATCTCGTCGTTGCGAACATGTTCGACCCTCACCCCAACCCTTTCCCGCAAGCGGGAGAGGGGGAGTGCTGCGCGTGAAACGGCTCGCGCTGTACACCGACGATCGCATCGCCTTCACCTCGACGCTCTTCAACGCGTGGGCGCAAGGCACGCAGGTCTTTCTCCCCGGAGACGATCTCCCCGCCACCCGCGCCGCGCTCGCGCCGCACATCGACGGCTGGCTCACGCCCGAACGCAAACCGCTCCCCGACCCGGGCACCATCGATCGCCAACTCGAGGGAGTCGTCGTCTTCACCTCCGGCAGCACCGGCGCGCCGGTCGCGATCCACAAAGCGCTCCATCAGCTCTTCGACGAGATCCGCACGCTCGACGCGACGTTCGCTTCACGGCTCACGCCGAACACGCGCTTCATCTCGTCGGTCTCGCATCAACACATCTACGGGCTGCTCTTCACCGTGCTCTGGCCGGCGCTCACCGGCCGTCAACTCGCGCAAGGCCGCCTCGAATACCCCGAAGAGCTCGAGCGCGATCTCGCGGCGCATGACTCCGTGCTCATCGCCAGCCCCGCGCACCTCAAACGCCTGCCCACCGGCCGCGCCTGGCGCACGAAGGTCCGCGCGGTGTTCTCTTCCGGCGGGCCGTTGTCACCCGAGGCCGGCCAGCTCGCGCACGACGTCATCGGCCACACGCCCATCGAGGTCTTCGGCAGCTCCGAGACCGGCGGCATCGCCTGGCGTCAGGGCTCGAGCTCACCGTGGACGCCACTCTCCGGCATCTCCGTGCGCGCCTCCGGGACCAACACGCTCGAAGTCCAAAGCCCGCACCTCCCTGACTCCAACTGGTTCACGACAGCCGATCGCGTCGAGTTCCACGGCGACACCTTCCGCCTGCTCGGCCGCGCCGACCGCATCGCGAAGATCGAAGAGAAGCGCGTCTCCCTCGATCTGCTGGAACGCACCTTCCTCGCCACCGGTCTGCTGAAGGAAGCCCGGGTCGTCGTCCTCCCCGGCGCGCGCGTCACCCTGGGGTTGGTCGGCGTTCCCGCGCAGTTACTCCCGCGAAAAGATCTCATTGATCAACTGAAAGCGGCAGTGCACGAGGTGGTCGAGCCGGTGGCCAGACCCCGCCGGTTCAGATTTCCCGACGCTCTGCCGGTCAACGCGCAGGGCAAGACACCGGAGGCGCTGTTGACTGCGTTGTTCGCTCCAGATCGTCCAGACGTGGCGTGGGCCGTCAAAGACCCGACGCGCGCGGAGCTCACCATGAAGATCACCCCCGACCTCCGGGTGATGGCGGGGCACTTCCCCGAGATCGGCGTGGTCCCCGGCGTCGCGCAGATCGACTGGGCCGTCTTCTGGGGTCGCGAAGTCTTCCCCATGACCGGCGCCTTCGTGCGCATGGAAGCGCTCAAGTTCCAGAGCCTGATGGTCGCGGGTCACGACGTCACCCTCACGCTCGAATGGCACGCCGACCGCAAGTCGCTGCACTTCAAGTACGTCAGCGGTGAGCGCGTCTATTCGAGTGGCCGGGTGGTGTTCGCGTGATCAGCCGTGAGCAGCTCCCGAGTGTCCCCGCGGCGCCGGCCGAGATGAAGGTCGTGGTCGTGATCCCCGTGTACAACCACGAGCACGCCATCGGAGCGGTCGTCGAAAAAGTCCGCACCTTCAACCTCCCCGTGCTGATGGTCGACGATGGCAGCAAGCCGTCGTGCGCCGCGGTGATGGATGAGCTGGCCAGGCGCGAGGGCGTCTCGCTCTTCCGCCGCACGCAGAACGGCGGCAAGGGCGCGGCGGTGATGTCGGGCCTCGAAGAAGCGAAACGCCTCGGCTTCACCCACGCGGTGCAGATCGACGCCGACGGCCAGCACGCGCTCTCCGATCTGCCGCGCTTCCTCGAGACCGCCAAAGCACACCCGCTCGCGTTGGTCTCCGGTGTCCCCCAGTACGACGCGTCGGTGCCCAAGGGCCGGCTCTACGCGCGCTACCTCACGCACATCTGGGTGTGGATCAACACGTTGTCCTTCGCGATCCGCGACTCGATGTGCGGCTTCCGCGTGTACCCGCTCGACGCCACGCTCGCGGCCATCGTGCCCGGCATCGGCAAGCGGATGGACTTCGACCCCGAGATCGCCGTGCGCCTCGTGTGGCGCGGCGTCGAGGTCATCAACCTCCCCACCGCGGTCACGTACCCCACCGATGGCGTCAGCCACTTCGACGCGTTGTGGGACAACGTTCGCATCTCCGGCATGCACGCCCGGCTGTTCTTCGGCATGTTGCTTCGCCTGCCGATGCTGCTCTGGCGCAAGGTGACGAAATGAAGGGCCGCTGGGTTCACGAGACCGTCATCCGCCCGCAGTTCTACGACGTCGACCCGATGAACGTCGTGTGGCACGGCAACTACCTCAAGTACTTCGAACAGGCCAGGCAGGAGCTCCTGAGCGGCCTCGGCTACGGCTACAAGGAGATGCTCGAGAGCGGCTACGTCTGGCCCATCGTCGACGTGCATCTGCGCTACGTGAAGTACGCGCACCTGCTCGACCCGCTCACGGTGCGCGCTGAAATCGTCGAGTACGAGAATCGTCTGAAGGTCGATTACCTGGTCACGTCTGAAGGCCAGAGGCTGACGAAAGGTTCCACCGTGCAAGTCGCCGTCGACGCGAAGACGCAGGAGCTCCAGTTGGTGACGCCCCGCGTGCTGTGGGAACGCCTGGGAGTCGCGCCGTGAACGCCGCGTTCCTCCTCCTCGCGCTCGTCACCGGCGACATCGCCGCCGACGTGAAGTCGCGCCTCGTGCAGAAAGACGTGCTCACCGGCACCTTCGAACAGAGCAAGACGGTGAAGGGCTTCAAGAAGCCGTTCAAGTCCAACGGCTCCTACGAGGTGAAGAAGGGCGAGGGCGTGAAGTGGAACACGCTCAAGCCCTTCGCCTCCGAGCTCACCGTGAGCGCCGACAGCATCCGCTCCGTGCAGGGCGGCGCGGAGAACTTCTCGCTCGACGCGAAGACCGAACCCACGGTGCGCGTCATCACCCAGTTGCTGTTCTCGCTGCTCGCGGGTGACCTGAACGCGCTGTCGGCCTACTTCGACGCGAAGGGCACCGTGGAGGGCAGGGAATGGAACATCGAGCTGACGCCCAAGCCCGGCCCGCTCGCGAAGGTGTTCCTCCGCATCTCACTCAAGGGCGACTCGGCGGTGCGCAGCGTGCACATGCAGGAAGTCAGCGGCGACGCGACGCTCATCTCGCTGACTCCCACGCCGTGAACCCGCGCATCACCTTCGCCTGGACGTTCTTCTTCGCGCTGCTCGTCGCGCACCAGGTCTACCTCTGGCGCGGCGGGCTGCAGGTCGAGACCGATCTCCTCTCGCTGCTCCCGAAGAGCGCGCGCGACGAAGCGGCCGAAGAGGCCCTGCGCAAACTCTCGGAGTCGGCCTCCAGGCAGGTGGTGGTGCTCGTCAGCGGAGCCGACGCGCCCGCCGCCGCCCGCCGCTTCGAGCTCGCGGTCGACCCCGAGGTGCTGCAGCCCATCCCGCTCCCCGAGGCGCTCGGCGATTCGTTGCTCGACACGCTGCTGCCGTACCGCAACCGCCTGCTGACCCCCGCGCAGGAGCAGCGCCTCCGCACCGAGTCACCCGAAGCGCTCACCCGACGCGCGGTGCTGCAGCTCCAGTCGCCGATGGCCTCGCGCATCGGTGAGTTCACCGACGATCCGCTCCAGCTCTTCTCCGAGTTCCTGCGAGACCGCGCGGCCGCGAGCCGGGTGCGCCCGGTCGATGGCCAACTGCGCGTGGGTGACGCCGTGCTGCTCCGCTACAACGTCACGCGTGGAGGCTTCGCGCTCTCGTCGACCCCCGTGATCCGCGGCGCGCTCGACCGCGCGCAGGCGAAGGCCGGAGACGGGGTGCGCATCACCGCGGCCGGCGTACCGCTCTTCGCCGAGGCCGCGTCGGTGCAGGCGAACGCGGAGGTGAACACCGTCGGCTGGGGTTCGCTCGCGGCGATCCTCCTGGTGATGTTCCTCGCGTTCCATTCGCCGCGCCCGCTGCTGCTGGTGGTGCTCTCGGTCGTCACCGGAGTCGCGTGCGGCCTTTCTCTCTGCGTCATCGTCTTCGGCAAGGTGCACCTGATGACGCTGGTCTTCGGCGCGTCGCTGGTCGGCGTCGCGGAGGACTACGGCATCCACTACTTCGCGTCGCGGCAGGCGCGGCCAGACGTCGAACGCTACGCGCTGATGGACCAGCTCAAGCCCGGGCTCTTCCTCGCGCTGGTCACCAGCGTCGCCGGCTACGTGATGCTCGCCATCACCCCGATGCCGGGCCTGCGTCAGGTCGCGCTGTTCTCCGCCGCGGGCCTCACCGGCGCGTTCCTCACCGTCATCGCGTTCTTCCCGTTCCTCGACGCGGGCAAGGTGAAGCCCACGCGCTTCTCCCAGATCTGGGCGGGTACGCGCGCGAAGTGGCCCGCGCTCCGCGGCGCGTCGATGGGGGCGGCGCTGGTCATCGCCGGCGCGGTGGCTGCGTTCGGGCTCATGAAGCTGCACGCGCAAGACGACGTGCGCGGGTTGCAGGCCAGCCCTCCGGAGCTCCTCGCCGCGCAGCGTGACGTCGCGCAGACCATCGGCCTGTCGAGCCCCGCGCAGTTCTTCGTGGTGCACGGCGCCGACGAGGCCGAGCGGCTCGAACGTGAGGAGCTGCTCCGCGAGAAGCTGGACGCGCTCGTCTCGAAGGGCGTGCTCCAGCGCTACGACGCGCTCAGCCAGTGGGTGCCGTCGCCGAAGCATCAAGACGAGAGCCGCGCGCTGTACGCGAAGGCGCGCGCCGCGGTGCTCGACGGGTTGAAGGACGAGCTCGACACGCCGCCTCCGTACGTGGAGGGGAAGGTGCTCAAGCTCGAGGTGATGCTGGCGACGCCGGTGGGCGCGGCGCTCAAGCCGTTGATGGTCGACGGCGCGCACATCGTGATGCTGCACGAGCCGTCGCGTGAAGGCCTCGCGGAGCTCGCGGCGCTCGAGGTGCCCGGCGTGAAGTTCATCGACCGCACCGCCGACATCTCGACGCTGATGCAGCGCTGGCGCGTGGGCATGACGGAGCTGTTGGGCGCCGGGTACGCGGTGATCTTCATCGCGCTGTGGTGGCGCTTCCGTTCACGCGCGTGGCGGGCGCTGCTGCCGACGGCGGTGGCCTCCGCGCTGTCGCTGGCGCTGGTGGGCTACCTCGGCGAGCCGCTCTCGCTGTTCCACGTGCTGGCGCTGTGGCTGCTGCTGGGCATGGGGGTCGACTACGGCATCTTCCTGCTGGAGCACGAGGCTGACGGCGGCGAGGCGTGGCTCGCGGTGGGCCTCGGCGCGATCTCCACGCTGCTGTCCTTCGGTCTGCTGGCCGTCTCGCACACGCAGGCGATTCACGCGTTCGGCGTGACGCTGGGCGCGGGCGTGACGCTGGTGTGGCTGCTGAGCCCGATGTTCGTGCCGCCTCCCGCGGCGGGCGCCGAGAAGCACTGACGCGGGGCGCGGGTTCAGCTCGTTCATGCTCGTCACGCGCAGGCCCTCGACCTCGCACACGCTGCGTCAAGCTCAGGGGCGCGGTCCTTTCTTCGGGCGTCAACGAGGAGCAACCGATGGGTTGTTCCTCAAACGAACGCGAATGGAGACCTCGCCTCCGGCTTGAGACAGCGTGCCCGAAGTCGAGGGGCCCGCGCGCTCATCGGCACTCGCATGACCCGGACACCGGCCTTCATTCCGGCTTCCGTGCTTCCGCAGTCGCATTTCCACTCGTGAGCCCCGCGCCGCCTGAGTACCCTCCGCGACCGTTCAATCACCAGAGGGGGAAGTCCCATGGCTGCGAAAAAGAAGACTGTCGCGAAGAAGGCTCCTGCGAAGGCGAAGAAGGCACCCGCCGCGCCCGTGCACAAGGACTCGGTCGCGGTGAAGACGCTCGCGTCGCTGCCCGCGTTGACCGGCAAACTGCGCGCCGCGTTCCGCGCATCGTTCACCGACGAGCAGTGCGAAGCGTGGGGCGAGAAGACGAAGGCCGTCAACGTGATCCGCGAGGCCGAAGCCTGGCTGGTGACGATGGACAAGGCGCTCAAGAGCGATCCTCCCGTCGCGTATTCGCGTCGCCGCCTCGCGTATCTCGCCGAGCTCATCGTGCTCCTGCAGGACGAGGTGATGCGCACGACCGATGGCTCCGGTTCCGAACTCCGCGCCACGCGGAGCGCCGCGCTCGCCGTCGCGACCAACGCGCGTCGTGAGCTCGCTCGCCTGATTCGCGCCGTCGCGGGCGGTCGCGAGAACATTCTCGCCGCGCTCTACAAGCTGACGCCCGAGCGTGAAGAGTCGCCTTCTGAAGTTCAGGATTCGCTGACGGCCACCATCGACTTCGCGGTGAAGCTGCGTCGCGACGAAGTGACCGAAGCGCTCGCCGATGACGTGGGGCTCACCGAAGCGCGCCTCAACGCGGCGTATTCGGCGCTCGAAGCGTTGACCGGTGCGCGTGAGATCGCGCTCAACAAGGCGGCGTATGAAGGAGACGCTCCGTCGGTGAACGTCATCGAAGGCCGCGTGCTGCGCGAACTTCGTCTGGCGCAGCGGCTCTTCAATGAAGCGCGCGAGCAGCGCATCAACGTGCCCGTGTTGTTGCCCGGGCCTGAAGTGAAGGCGGTCTTCCGCAAGGCCGACGAAGCTCCGGCGCCGGTTCCGACCGCGCCGCTGCCTCAGCCCTGATTCCCCCGAAGGAGCGCCCGGAAAAGCCGGTGCACTTCGCAGGGTCCGCGGGACCACTTCTCAGGGTCCCCGGAGGCACTTCTCAGGGTCCCCGGGGCCACTTCGCAGGGTCCCCGGGGCCACTTCGCAGGATCGCGGAAGCACTTCGCAGGCACCCCGGAGCCTCTTCGCGGGCTCCCGAGGGCACTTTGCACACGGCTCACCCTCTCTGCGCAGCGACCTCAGCGTGTTTGCGCACGCGAGCTCACCCGTCACGGGCGGGCGCCGCGGGTGGCGTACTCGGCGATGAGGGCGCCATACGCGTCATTCGCGGGCCAGCGCTCGAACGAATGCACGGCTCCGGTGACGGCCCACGGGAGCTTCTCGGCGGTCTGCGTCTCGATGAACGGCGCGTACCAGCGCGCGTGCTCGAGCATCGTCGGCCGCATGTTCACGAATGCGTCGATGCCCTCGGGGCGCGTGAACAGCCACGTCATGCACCAGTCGCAGAACAGGTGCTGCGAGGCGCCGTGGAGGCCTCCGACCACCGGCTCGCCCTTCGTCACCTCGAACCCCGGAGTGGGGATGGCGAGCGTCAGGCTGAACGCGCTGGCGCTCATGCGCTGGCAGCCGGTGCAGTGACACGCCATCGCCAGCAGCGGCGGGAGCGTGACGCGGAAGGCGACGCGTTCGCAGCGGCAGTGACCGGCCCACGGGAGTTTCCAGTCGTTCATGCGCGTGAAGGTACGGGGCGGCGCGCGCGCCGTGAAGTTCACGCCCCCCAGGTGCGGTTCTCGCTGCGAGCAGGTGCGCTTTGTCGAAAAACCGTAGCCCGCACGGTTTTTCGACGGCGCGTGAGGCGGCCCGAAGCCGGGGGCGCGCCGGTCGGGCGCGGTGACCGCTCCCGGGTTGTCTCGGAGGGGCATGGTGCAGCAGCCGACTGGAGTTCGCCCGAAGCCGAGGGCCTGCGCGGATCGAGCGACGCCTGGAGATGCGCGCCCGTCCTCATCACTGCCGTTGCCCCGTCGCTCCCGAGTGCAGCAGCCGACGGGCGCGGAGGTTCGTTGCGAGCCGCGCCCGTCACACCGAGTAGGGTTCGTGCTCGATGCATCGTCTGCTGCCGTGGTTGCTGTTGAGTGCCTGCGCGCACATCGCTCCGCCCATCGAAGACGCCGAGGCCTCGGTGCGGTTGCTCGCCGACAACGGCCATCACCAAGCCGCGATCGCGCGCGCCCGCGAGATTCTCGCCAACAAGGCGGGCCTGCAGAGCGACAGTGAAGCGCGCCTGCGGTTTCAGATCGTCGACGCGCTCCTCGCGCTGGGCCGCACGAGGGAGGCGGCGGCCGAGGCGCGCACCGCGCTCTCATTGTCACCGGAGACCTCTCGCGACGCCGACTTGTACGAGGGGCTGGTGCGCCTCGACGACGGGCACGAGACCGAGGCGTTCGCGTACTTCCTCAAGTCGGCGCATCAGAAGCGGCTGAGCATCAGCGCGTTCGCGCGCGGCCGCTGGCTCGACCCGGTGCGGAAGGACCCCCGCTACCCATCGCTCGTGGCGGCGATGGTGCTCGCGCATGAAGGGCTCACCGACTGGCAGCTCCGGGAGCTCAACGACGCGGGCGAGCTGTCGCTGTCATTCACGCCCGGCGCACGGTGCGTGATCGCGCTGGTGCGTTTCACCGACGCGGCCGGCAACGCGGAGCTCGTCACGCCCTCGATGACCGCGCACGGCACCGAGGTGCACACCGAGAACAACGCGACGTACCTGGTGAAGACGGGTGACGCGGTGGTGCCCGGCGTGTTCTGGGGTGAGCCGTTGATCGTCGCGCTGGGGTACGAGCGGGTGACGAGCGCGGCGCCTCCGAAAGACCCGGTGCCCGCGTACCAGTTGGAGCTCAGCCCCACCGGCGCCACCGCGCGCTTCGTGTCTGAGAAGCCCGACCCGAAGCTGGCCGCCGGCCGCATCGTCGCGATGTTCGCGTGCGACGAGCGCGTGGTGGCGTACGCGCCGTTCGACTCCGCGGGGTTGTGAGGCAGCGAGACGAACACCGGAGCGGAGCGGTCACCGAGCAGGTGCGGTGACGCAGCGAGACGAGCGCCGCGCAGACTCGCGAAGCGGAGCGACCAGAAAACCGGAGCGGAGCGGTCACCGAGCAGGTGCGGTGACGCAGCGAGACGAGCGCCGCGAAGCGGAGCGACCATCAACACAGGTGCGTAACGGCGTTCGCGCGGTGCGTCGGACCTTGCCTGTTGAGTGGCCCTCCATTCCAAAATATTCGAGCCCGTATGGTTCAGGCTCATACCCGCATCTACGGCACCGGCTTCGTCACGGGCGAAGTCTGCGTGCCCAACGAGCGCTTCACGAAGGTCTGCGACACCACCGACGAGTGGATCCGTGAACGCTCCGGCATTCAGCAGCGGTACTTCGTGCGCGAAGGCACGGCGACGTCTGACCTCGCGGTGGGCGCGGCGAAGAAGGCGCTCGATGACGCGGGCTGGAAGGCCGAGGAGGTCGACTACATCGTCGTGGCCACCATGACGCCCGACTACTACTTCCCCGGCGTCGGGAGTCTGGTGCAGACCAAGCTGGGCATCGGCACGATCCCCTGCCTCGATATCCGCCAGCAGTGCAGTGGCTTCGTCTACGGCCTGCAGGTGTGTGACGCGCTGATCCGCGCGGGCGCGGCGAAGAAGCTGCTCTTCATCGGCGCGGAGGTGCACACCGGTTTCATGCCGTTCAGCAAGCATGGGTGGAACGTGCTCAACGGCGACGCGCAGGATCCGGTGACGCAGGAGGAGCGCGATTGGAATTCGAAGTTCCGTCACCTCACCGTGCTGTTCGGTGATGCCGCCGGCGCGATGTGCATCGCCCCGACCGACGACCCGGAGCGCGGCGTGCTCGGGTTCTCACTGCATTCAGACGGGAAGGACGCGAAGAGCCTCTACGTACCGTCGGCGGGCTTCGCGTACCGCCCGTACTTCTCGCACGAGCACATCAACGAAGGGCACTTCGTGCCGTACATGGAAGGCAAGAGCGTCTTCAAGATGGCGGTGACGAAGATGCCGGAGGCCATCGTGGAGTGCCTCGCGAAGACCGGGCTGACGCTCGACCAGGTGAAGCTGCTGATTCCCCACCAGGCGAACCTGCGCATCTCCGAGGGCGTGCAGAAGCAGCTCAAGCTGGCCGACGAGCGCATCTACAACAACATCCAGAAGTACGGGAACACGACGGCCGCGACGATCCCCATCGCGTATGACGAGTGCCGCAAGGCGGGGAAGGTTCGCCAGGGCGACCTGATCGCCTTCGCGGGGCTCGGCGCGGGTTTCCATTGGGGAGCGGCGCTGTACCGCGAGTGACGGTTTCTGGACGTGCGCGATGGCGGTGGTCAGGTCGCGCGCATGCACAAAACACTCTTCGTTGCCGTGGTCGCGGTAGCTGTCTGGTCGTGTTCGGAGAAGTGCCAGGACTTCTATTCCGACGACTCCCTCGAGGCTGATCAGTACGCCAAGGTGGGGCTCGGGTACGAGGCCTCGCTCGCGGTCGCGTACAGCGGAGAGGAGGTCGACACCATCGGCACCGTGCCCGAGGGCATGACCGTCGCGGTGAGCGATGGGAAGGTCGTGGTGAGCGGAACTCCGACGAAGGCCGGTGAATACCAGCTCGACATTCGCCCGAAGGCCGCGGCGTGCGAGCACGGGGGGTCGCATCTGGCCAACGTGGTGGTGAACATCACGGTCGGCACGCCGAACTGTGACAACGACCTCGCGTGCCGGTTGCTGACGACGGGTGACGCGTGCACGGGGAGTTCGACGTGTACGCCGGAGGCTCCGTATGCCGCGGCGGCGTGCATTCACACGCTCGGTGATGCGGGCGTGTGCGTGAACGTGAATGGCGTGGCTGATCAGTGCAGCGGCGCGATCGGTGAGCTGCAGCTGACGACGGTGGAAGGCACGCAGATCGAGAGCTGCGTGGTGACTCCGGCGACGCTCTGGTGCAACCACCACGTCTGTTCGTACCGGCCCGACGCGGGCTGAGCTGAAAAGCAAAACGGCACACCGGGGAGCCCGATGTGCCGTGAACTTCACGCAGGGGGTGATTCTTCAGTTCGCCCAGTCAGGCGTCGTGATGTCGCCCTTGTCCATCGGCAACGCGATCTGGTTGTTGCCGTCGAAGGTCATCACGAACAGCCCGCGCCCACCGCCGCGCGTGGAGGTGAACATGATGAGGCGGCCGTTCGGCGAGAAGACGGGCTCCTCATTGCCCGACGCGTCTTGCGTGAGGCGGGTGACCTTCTTGGTGTCGACGTTCACGGTGAAGAGGTCGAACGCGTTGCGCTCGTCGCGCGCGGTGAAGGCGATGAGGTCGCCGCGCGGGCTCCACGACGGCGTGGTGTTGTAGTTGCCCTGGAAGGTGAGGCGCTTGGCGCCCGAGCCGTCGGCGTTCATCACGTAGATCTGCGGGTTGCCGTCACGGTTCGACACGAACGCGATGCGCTTGCCGTCGGGCGACCAGGAGGGCGACGTGTTGAGGAAGAACTTGGTGTCGGTGATCTTGGTGAGGTTCGAGCCGTCGGCGTTCGCGGTGTAGATTTCAGCGTTCTCTCCTTCGGACACCGACACCGCGAGGCGCTTGCCGTCGGGCGAGTACCCCACGCCGGTGACCATGCTGCCCTTGCCGATGAGCTGCGTCGCGTCGCCGCCGTGCGAGGTGAAGAGGAACGGCTTCTTGCTGCGGTACGAGGTGAACGCCACGCCGCCTCCGGGGATGAGCGCGGGCAGCACGTTGACGTCACCGTTGGTGATGCGCTGCGCGTTCTTGCCGTCCCAATCGGCGACGTAGACGTCACGGCCCGAGGGCGACTTGCGCGTGAAGGCGATGCGCGTCTCGAAGGGGCCGGTCTCGCGCGTGTAGAACTTGTAGACGGCGTTCGCGAGCTTGTGGGCCAGCTTGCGCGCGTCTTTCAGCGGCACCGATTCGCTGGCCTTGAGCTCTTCACGGCCCGCGGCGACGGCGAACAGCCGGAGGTCGCCCTTCAGGTTCTGGCCGTCGATGGAGAGCTGCGTCTTCACCAGCGACTCCGCGCCGACGTCGGTCCACCGGGCGAACTGGATGGTCGACGCGGTGACGCCTTCTTTCGGGTCGGCGAGGAAGCTCTTGCGGTCGAGCACCTGGAAGAGGCCGCAGGCTGCGAGGTCCCACGTCAGCGCCGCGTCGAACTCGACGGCGGCGGCCTTGGCGCCCTCGTCTTGAGTTTGCGGCACCGCGACAGCCAGCGGCATCGGGCGGAAGGTGGCGCCGGAGATCTCGATGACCGGGCGTTGGGCGAAAGCGAAAGACGACGAGAGAACGAGCACAGCGAGCAGATTTCGCATGGGTGACTTCATAGACGTTTTGAGGCTCCTTGACGGAGTGAAGACGCGAGGAACTGGCTGCTTCTTCAGGTGCCGGCCGAAGGAAAAATGGTGCGGCTTTTCGTCACGGCGTGAACAACAGCGCGACGCCTTCTTTCTTGAGGCTCTTCCTCAGGTGTTCAGGCGGGGCGGTGAAGGGCGCGGCCTTCTTCACGGCGCCCACCACGGCTGAGTCGAAGAGCTCGTTGCCCGACGGCTGCGTCAGCGTCACTTCGAGCAGCTTGCCGGTCTCATCGATGCGCATCGCGACCGCGGCCTTCAGCCGGCGGCGTTCAGCTTCATCGATGGTGTTCGAGACGTCGTAGTTGCGCTTGATGACCGAGGTGAGGAGGCCGAAGTAACGCTCGCCTTCCTGCACCGCGGAGTCGCCGTTGGGGTCACCGTCGGCTTCGCCTTCGAGCTCCTCCGGCTTCGCGTTCTTGCTGGCCGCGGCCATCATGTCGGCGAGGCTCTTCTTGGGCGCTTCTTTCTCGGGCTTCGCGTTCTTGTCGGGGATCTTCACCGCGTTGTCGACGGTGGGCTTGGGCGCGACCTCGGCGGTCTTCGGCGCGGGCGGAGGCGGTTCTTCTTTTCGCGGCAACAGCGTCTCTTCGCGCTTCTTGCCGAGGCGGACCAGCGAGGCCTTGATGGGCTTCTGCTCGAGGTCGATCTTCGGAGCACCCCAGACCCAGTTGAAGATGAGCAGCACCACCACCGCCAACACGTGCCCCAGCACCGAGAGGCCGACGAAGATCGGCAGCGCGGAAGGGCGGTCGTCGAGCAGGCTGGCGGGCTGGGCGCTCATTTCTTGTCTTTGTCTTTGGACACCTTCGACTGGCCAGACGGGTCCGTGATCATGCCGATGTTGGTGACCCCGGCGGCCTGCGCGGCGGCCATCACGTCGACGATGACGCCGTAGGGCAGGTCACGGTCGGCGTGGAGGTAGAGCTCTTTGTCCTGCTGCGCTTTGGCGTTGGTCTTGAGCTTCTCGGCGAACTGGTCGAACGGCACTTCGACCTCACCGATGAACACGCGCTTCTGCGCGTCGATGGAGACCACGAGCTTCTTGTCGGTGCTTTCCACCGGCGTGGCTTTGGTCTCGGGCAGGTTCACCTTCACGCCCTGCTGAATGAGCGGAGCGGTCACCATGAAGATGATGAGCAGCACCAACATGACGTCGACCATCGGGGTGACGTTGATTTCACT